>CANHGM010000001.1 GCA_947460345.1 Bacteroidota bacterium
TGCAAAAAACAGTCATATTGACCCCCTTGCGACGATTCATATTGACCCCCTAAAACTGAATGACTTATTTTGCTTCATTGATTGACTTATTTTCTGTTTACAAAAGTATATAAATTATTCAGTTAATTTTCTCTTTCTCCTTAAAGATTCACCTTTTAAATTAATGCGGTGTGCATCATGAACCACTCGATCCATAATTGCATCAGCAAGTGTAGCATCACCTATGGCCTCGTACCATGCATCAACAGGGAGTTGAGAGGTTATCATGGTTGACTTTTTTCCATGCCTGTCTTCAATGATTTCCATCAGTATCATTCTGCTCTGTGCATCAATGGGCTGTATTCCAAAATCATCAAGTATCACCAGATCCTGACGTTCTATTTTTGCCATCTCTTTAATGATAGACCCGTCGGCTTTTGCCATTTTAAGTTGGGTAAATAATCTGTTTGCGTTTGCATAAAACACTTTCTTTCCCAGGATACATGCTTGGTTGCCCAAAGCACATGACAAGTAACTTTTACCAGTTCCGGTACTGCCGGTGATGAGTACGTTCTCGCTTTTTGATATATAAGAACATTCTGACAGGCGATATACCAGATTCTTGTCAAGAGCTCTCTCAGTGCCAAAGTCCAAATCCTCGATACTTGCCTTGTACCTGAAGCGTGCATTAAGCAGCCCTCGTTGAAGGGTCCTGTTGTTGCGGTCATCAACTTCACTTTGGATAAGCATCCCGATTAGTTCATCGGCTGTGAGTGAGTTTAATGTCTGCGATTCCAATGCATTTTTGAAACTATGGTGCATACCATACAGTTTTAACTTTTTTAATTGATCTAGCGTTTGTTCGTTCATTTTTTTAATTTATTTATATATATTTATTTATTGAGTTACTTTAATTATAATACTCCTTGCCTCTGATGTTAATGTGCTGTGGAGGCTTGGTTCTAATATCGACTTCTTCATTAAACGGATTTACTGTTTCCAACTTTTTTCTAAGTATTTCTTCAATGACAGGATAGCCATAAGCTTCATAAAGAATCGCACGCTGACATGCAAGGATGAGCCTGTCGTCTCCGGCTTTTCTTCCCAGATGTAAAATACCTGCACATGATTTATACCCTTGCTCAGGATGTGACCTGCTGTCCAAAACCCCTTGAAGATATTCTCCCACGACAGGGCTTATTTTATTTCCTTGAGCAATAAAATATTCAGCACTCCAGTCTGTAACGAACTTATGGTGAGAAGGCATGTGTTCAGCATTGGTGGTATACTGGCTGCTGCGTTTGCAACGTATATGGGATGCGATCTTTTTATACTGATAAAATATATCGACCATCGTATTGCTGTATAAAATTTTAACTTTCTTACCCTGAAACTTATAAGGCACACTGTAATAGTGCCTGTCTGCCGACAGGCATACATGGGCATTCTTGAGAACCGTGCACAGGTGTATTGATTTTACTTCCCATGGCATATCCGGCAACGCTGTTAAACACTTCTTCTCATCAGTAATAAAGCGTGTATACCGGCTTTCTTCCTGCTTGAGCGACCTGTTGTTGTAAATAACAAGTTCGTGTCTGATAGCCATGTTTAAATCAGCCAGAGAGGTAAAAGTTAATGTTCTGAGCTTTGTATATATCCGCTGATAAACCAGTTTGACAGCCCCTTCAACTAAAGACTTATCTCTTGGTCGGTAAGCTCTGGCTGGTAAAACGGTGGTATTGTAGTGCTGGGCGAAGGTCTCAAAAGCTTCGTTAATCACCGGCTCATATTTACTACTACGAGTTACGGCTGATTTTAAATTATCAGGCACAATGGCCTGTGTTGCTCCACCATAATATTCAAATGCACTGCGGCAGCAACATATAAAATCCTCTTTGCTTTGAGTCATACTTGCTTCTACATAAGTATACTGACTGCATCCCAAGATAGCGACAAAAACCTCAACAGGTTTAAGTTCTCCCGTGTCGGTATCAACGATATATAACTTATCTCCGCAGTAATCGACGAACATCTTATCTCCCGCTTTATGCTCAAAATGCATCGTTATGCTGCTGCGACTTAAATACTGCCTTAGGTAAGCCCTGTACTGTGAAAGTTGATAACCCGAAGGATGTTTCTTTATATACTCTGACCACAACAGACTCATATTACTGCCCTTCTTCATTAGAGCCTTCGATATTGAAGGAAGCAAAGCCTGAAGGGTAGTATACCTCTCGCTAAGCTCTAAAGGTGCCGGATCTCCTATGAAAAGTTCATGCACTTCATTGTCGGTAAGTTCACTTAACTCCTCCCAGGTAATCTTAAGTTCTTTAAATTTATGTATATATTTCTTAACAGTGTTCCTTGATACTCCTGATGTGGAACTGATCTTCTTACTGCCCCAACCGGAGCAACTTGATTTGATGATTTGTTTAATTTTTTGCATGGTGATGATTTTGTTTGACATTATTACTTTTTATTTTCGGCAATAACATCTTTTTATCATCAATCAATGACTCAAATATAAAGTCTTTTCAGGGGGTCAATTTGCCCCAACAATAGGGGGTCAATTTGCTCCGTCGAGAGGGGGTCAATTTACTTCGTCGCAAGGGGGTCAATTGTAACGTTTTTTCCAACCCAGGGCATGATGGAGATACATCTGTAGGATCTCACAAGCTATGGGCTAAAGATGTACATGGTTTTGAGCTTAGCTATTATTTAGCAGCAGGCAGCAATCCTAATGATTACGTTCCTATTGGTGATAATACAGTAGTGGCAGAACAACCACATATGTCACAATCTTCGAGTATATTAGCAGGTGCTGCTGAGAATTTATATAATGGAAATATACGCAGTATGGTTACAGCAGTAAATGTTCTGAATAGTGGATCACCATTGGCTTTTGCTTATCAATATGATCAATTGAATAGATTGAAAACGGCTACTGCATTTGATAATTACAATGCTACTACCAATGTATGGAATAGCAGTGGCAGTGCCTTATCACAATGGGCAAACAGCTTTACTTATGATGCCAACGGTAATATACTAACACAAATAAGAAAAGGCAATAGTCCTACAAGTATGGACAATTTGGTCTATCATTATAGTGGCTCAGATAACAGACTATTATATGTGGATGATTCTATATCTGCTGGTAACTATGCCGATGATATAGATGACCAAGCCTCAGGAAATTATGCTTATGATGCTATAGGAAATTTGATTCATGATACCAAAGAAGAAATAGAAGCTATAGAATGGAGTGTGTATGGCAAAATACTAACTATAGGACGCACTAATGGTAGTACTAAGCCTGATTTGGAATTTGAATATGGACCAGATGGTAATAGGGTGTTGAAAATTGTGAAATCTAAAGACTCATTGGTGAACTGGGTTTATACCTACTATGTGAGAGATGCCCAAGGCAATGTGATGGCTACTTATACCCGAGAGACCAACCGCCGAATTCGCAACACGGCTGTTTCCTTTGGAGATATTAATGATAAAGTAATTGCAGATAAGGGCCCAAGTAGCTGGTATACATTTATGAAAACTACCAGTGTAGACACAGGTACTTTTAAAACAGATTTCCTCACAAACATATTTAATAACAGTTTAGGGGCAAATTTCCTCAAAGAATCAAACTTGGTAATTGATTACTATTCAGGCCCATATGCTGGCAGACTTAATAATACGCTTACTTCTATGGGGTTTGGAAGTATTATTTCGGCATCCGTTGCAACCTATGGCAAACAAGCAACGGCTAATACTGTCTTTAGCTCTTATAGTTATTATGCCTACTTAATGAACGCTATTGCTAACAATAAGGCAGATTTTCTGAATGGATTTTATATGACTAACTCAGCCAGTTTCGATTTGATGTATTTTTACGTAACAGGAAATATAAGCCCAGGTTATCCTACCTCTTTTACTGACTTGATGCCTGGAGGTAATGAGTCATCTATATTTTCTTGGTTCTCTTCAAACTTGGGCTCAGGTGATTTGGCTCTTATTCTTAACCTGTTTCCCGATGCTGATTTTAATTATATACTTCTTTACCCTGGAGATAACATAGCAAATGCTTTTACTGCTGCATATAGTACAGGTACTTTAGTGCCTATGATGATATCATACAACCATCCAGATTTTTGTGATAAAACTATACTCAGTGCTTTAACGTCGTATAGTTGGGGCACATCAGACTGGGTAAACTGGGCTATGACCAATGACTCTGTAACGGCATATGCTACAGCATTAGAGAAGTTTACAATGTATGCAGGTTACACACAAGATGCTAGGCGTTATTATACCAAAGAAGATTATTTGAAAAAACTGCGAAACAATTATGATGATGCTTATTACAATGAACTGATGAACTACTTTATGCTGCGGGTAATAAATTATAGTGCAGCAACGTTTGTTGATATGAATAATGTATTAATAGCCAACAGAGGCTGGACAGATTGGGCTAACTTTATGCAAACTTCAGCAGTATATGGAGGAAGTTATAATCTGCGTGAGGCATCTATAGAGCATGTATTTGCTAGCGGTAATGGAGGCACATTTATTACCACCACCTGGGGTTCAAACACAGGACTTATAGAAATGTATTATGGAGCAAATACAAGTAGTTTTAATGGGTATCTGGCTACTATAGGAGCTGACACTGTTGCTGCTTTGTATAGAAACTATTATGGAAAGAGTACATTAGCCACAAATCTGGCAGGTACAACTTGCAGTAGTATGATGACCCAAATGTTGCAGACAAGAAAGTACCAGTTTTTATCGCAGTTTTATTCACTTAACAGTGCAAGCTATAACACAATGTATACCTCTGTAACAGGGAATGCCCCACCTGCTTTCCCTACGTGCATCACAGACCTATTACCAGGGGGCTATGATGTTCTTATCTCAGCATGGTTTATTCCTAATATGGGTTGTAGTAATTTTGCAGGAATATGGGGAGGTTTCAGCGACGGTGATTTTGATGCTGTATTGGCAGGTATGGGTAGCTCTAGCTTAGGTAGTTTGTTAGAATCTAATTGTTCAATATCTGACCATGTGAGCATATTAAAATCGTTTGAAATGTCCAGGTTGAGTGCGTTTACAGCCACCACTCAATCGGCCTCTTGGTGGGGCAATTGGTATATTAATACTCAAACAATGTTTGTTGCATATATATATACGCTTAATTACTATACATCTTCGGTGAGCGGAGCTCAGGAGGGAATAAGCGGATACTTAACCAAAGAGGATTACCTTGGACTGATAAAAGCGTATTTTGGTGTTGGCACATACGATACCTTGCAGGACAACATGCCACAGGGCAAATATTTTATAGAGAGTTTTAAATTGGATGAATTATATTTGTATGGCAGTTCAAGACTAGGGAACCTAGAAGCAAACCTTATGTTAAAATACCAGCATTTTAATGCTACCTATAATGGCCTCACAGGCACATATACTCACAAACAACAAGTAAAAGACTCGGTGTTATATAATAACCAATTACATTACAAGTTAATGACTAGAGGCAAGAAAAGGTATGAGCTATCTAACCATCTAGGTAACGTGCTAGCAGTGGTCTCTGATCAATGGGAAGCCACCTGCAGCAGCAGTGTGATCACACATTATAATGCTGTGGTGATTCAAGCAACTGACTACTCAGCCTTTGGTGCTCCGCTACCAGGAAGAACATATAGTTTGAGTGTAGATAAATATAGATATGCCTTTAATGGCCAAGAGAAGGATAATGAGGTGGCGGGTGAAGGGAATATAAATACTGCATTATTTTGGGAATATGATACAAGGTTGGGTAGAAGGTGGAATTTGGACCCAAAACCAGAAACATCCATTAGTGACTATGCATGCTTAGAAAATAATCCGATTTGGCATTTAGATCCATTGGGAGATAAAATTATTGATGATAATGGAAATGAAGCTGAAGTTTCACAGCGAAAAAATGGGAAATATAAAATTTCTGGTAGCTTTGGTATTTTTAGACGAATAATTATTAATGTTATGTTGAGATCTCCAAAAGGGGTGGAAGTATTGAAACAGGCAGAAGCGTCTCCAACTCGTATAACGATAAGGCTGTATTTGCATACAAAACAATTACCTAAAACAGCTGGTCGTGCACATGCAATTACATTTCCTGGAGGCGAAACTGATGACGGTAATAACTACAAAACTGCAGAAATAAATTTAGCATTATTTGGGCATGGTCTTAGACGTGAAAGCAATAGATTCCATAAAGGAGGTTTTTGGAATGTGATGGCAGCGATTCTTGGACATGAATTCGTCCACGCTTCAAATAAGGAGCAACATAATAAAGAAAAAGATGCCAATAGTAATGGGACGTTTGGAACGGAGTTGTTACCATTTATTGCTGAAAAAGAAATACTAGAAGAATTAAATCCTAAAAGAGCAAATACTATAAACAGAATTTACAAGGTTATAACTGAAGCTGCAGAAACGCATAAAGATATGAAAACAGGAAGCCATGAAGGGAAAACTATTACTGGTGCAATAAGTGCTATTGTAAGAGAACTTAATAAAGATGCTGCTGCAACAAAGAAAGAACAAGACAAAAAGTAAAACAACCTCTATCCAATGAAAATTTTGTTAATCATCACATTGCTTGTTTTTGTGTCATGTCAATCTTATCAAGAGATAAGTAAAGAAAAGTTCACACTTGAACGAAAAATTAATTATTATAAAAAAGCAACTAATATAAGAAGTAGTATGAACATTCCCAATCTTCATGATTCTCTTTTGATAAAATGTGATAGTTTATGTGTACATTTAATAAAATATGAAGGTCATTGGTCACATGGGACACCTATTTTTATTTATTTTGCAGATTTTAATTCAGTTTATCTTTTTAAGTATAAGTTCATTACAGATAGTTCTTATAGCAAAAAAACAATTAAGCAATTAATCTTTAATAAAAGAACTTCGCTTAAGTTATCAAACAGTCAAGTTGATTCTATTGTAAATGCGGTTTATAAGTTAAACACATTATTTGATCATTCAGATTTTTGGTTTTAGCGAGTTGTGTACCATGTTGCATCTATGCAAATTTTGAAAAATTCAACTCTCAACATATTAAGTAGGTATGTGCCAAATATCACTTTTGCAGAGACAAAAATTTGTAGTACTTAAATATCAGTAGAATATCTTTATAAAAAAAAATAAATGAGAGGCAATAACCTCTCATTTTGTTATTGGCATTTAATAGTGGGCGTATATAATGGTTTGTATTAATCTATGAGCAACTTACTGAAAAGAAGATTTAGAAAAGAGTGATGTTCCTTTTTTCTCATTAACAAATTATTTGAAAAGAATCCAAAGAAATTTTTAATCAAAATTTGTTAAATTTCAGATTCTTGATCAATAGCTAATCGTTTAAAAGGACTCCATCCTTTAAATTGTTTCAAAGCACCTGACATATTGATTTCCTTCCTGATTAATTGCTCACTTATACCATATTCATTTTTAATTCGATGAATTGAAAATGAATTTTTGGCACAATGCTCAATAGCTTTCCTTGGAAATAGTAATATTGAACTTAATGTGTTAGCTTCCAATTCTTGTAATGGACTTGCATCAATATAAAAAAGTGGAAAGTCAGAAAACAAATAAGGTGTTTGATGATCTAATAGATAATGTGATAGTTCATGCATAATAGAACTCTGATGTCTGGCTGATGAATGTGAATCATTATAAATAATAAGTTTCTTATCAGTTATACCACATTTGAGAAATATGGCTGACCAGTTATTACATTTTAATTTATTCGCTAATTCTCCAACCCCACAAATTTCAGTATGAGGTATGCATTTTATTCCTACGTAGTTAGCAATTTTAAATGAATCAATAGGAGAAGAAGATTCTAATCCTAGTTCTGCTCTTAATTTTTCAGCTTTTGACTGGCAATTAGATTTAAATCCCTAAGCTGCCTTAAGACTTCCCCTAGGGAGTCTTAAGGTTTATATATGAGTAGAAGGGTCTTTCGACCCGGCACTATAAAACCATTTCCCAATTCAAAAAAGTAAATATATATTTGAAGAATCAAAACGAAATTATATATATCCACAGACAATTACACCGCCACCAATGAGTGGGTATATAGATATGCCTTTAATGGCAAAGAAAACACCGAGATAGCCAACGATGGTTACTACATGGACTTTGGGGCTAGGATATATGATAGTAGGTTGGGTAGGTGGATGAGTACGGATCCGCTGCAAATGAAATATTCTAGCTATTCGCCATATAATTATTGTTATAATAACCCACTTGTTTTTAGTGATCCAGATGGAAAAAGTGCAACTTTATCTATTTCACCTGAAGGAGTTGTAACTATAAATATAAAAGTTACTTTTTATGGAAAAAATGCAAATACAGTATTGTCTAAAACTGATGCTGACATAGTAGCCACTAATGCCAACAAATTGATGGATGAAGCTTTTCAAGCATATTTAGCGGATCCTAATACTACTCCATTAGTAATTGACGGTATAACTGTTACTAAAGTTCAGTTTAATATTACTGCAGATGTCAATGAGAAACTTACAGATGAAGATATTAAAAAGAATACTGATAATGCTCAAAACTATTACTTAATTGGCGATAAAAATGTTACTACAGTTAAGAATGATGAAGAAGGAGAAACGCAAGGTGGCAATACAGGTGTCATACGACGAAGTAGTTTGAATGATCAAGATGGTGGGATTAAACCCTTATTAACTAAATCCATGGAAGAAAGCATGGGTGTAAATGCTGAAGGTGTAAAAAAGATGTCAAGTTCCTGGCTCACAACCGGAAAGAGTTTCTTACATGAACTGATTCATGGACTTGGATTGACCAAAAAAAGTGAAGGCGGAGATGATCAAGGCCATCCTGAAGATAAAACACCACAAAGTGGTCCGTATGGTAAACAATATGATATCACAACTGGAAATCATAGCGATATTAATTTTAAACGTGCTCCATCCAAAAGGACTTGTAGTCAATTATTTAAAGCTATAAAAAAACAAGCTGATGGAACATATATTATAGGAAGTAAAACTAATGAACCTCCCAAACCATGAGAAAAATTCTTATCATTATTACAACTATCTCTGCTTTAATTTATTCATGTGTTGATCATAAAATTGATAAAGTAGTACCTGTTAAGAGAAAAGTTAAGGCTGAGATTGATCTTGCAACAGCATACTATCTTTTTCGTCATGATAAAGGAGGATGCCTAGGACTTCGGAGTTCGATCAATTTGGAAAAATTTCTTTTGGGTTTATACCGAGACAGCGTAATGACCGCTTTGGGCAAGCCAGATATTATAAGTATAGATAAGAGCCAATATACTTATTATACAAATGGTGAATATTGCAATGCTGGTTATGGTCGACCCCGAAAGAAGTATAATGAATTACCTTACGCTACCCTAATATTAATTTTTGATTCAAATAGAGTATCAAATGTCTTACATGGATATGGTAATTAACTAGCATTCCCCAACCAACGCCGAAATGTTTTCGGCGGGTTAATGGTTTTGTGATTTGTAATCACTATTCACATGTAAATTAATTAAATCTAATTATATATCTTGCACTTATAAAAATGGGTTGCCAAAAATTTATATATAAACCAGAGCTGCATATATATTCTTCTAAAAAAATGAAGAGGAGAAATGGGATGTATATATATAATTATAGATATGGTTTCAATGGGAAAGAGAAAATGGATGAAATTTCAGGGGATGGTAATAGTGTTGATTTTGGGGCAAGAATATTAGATACAAGATTAGGTAGGTGGATGAGTTTAGATCCTTTACAAGATAAATACCCAGCTCTAAGTGCATATAATTATGTAGCTAATAATCCAATAAAATTTATTGATCCTGATGGAAAGGAAATTCGAATTGCCGGGTCTAAAGAATATCAAGCAAAAGCTTTAAAAGCTATGCAAGAATTAACAAATGATAAATTAGTGCTTAAGAATGGCGTGGTTTATATTTCAAAATTAAATTCAGAGAATAAAGACAAGAAACTATCAAAAGGTTCTGACTTGATTAGAGAGTTAAATAATAAAGATCAAGATGCTAAAGTAGTTACAATTTATAGTCCAGAAGCATGGAAAGAAGCTGGGTTGCCGATTTACAATAACAAATTAACATCAGCAACTCAAAGTTGTGGTATGTCGGAACCTGGTGTTGACCCTAATGCTGAAAAGTATAAATCCAATATTAGTTCAGACGGAACCCCAGGGAAAAAGGACGACGTAAACATTAGGTTAAACTTAGATGATATTACAACGACAACTTTGGAAGATGGTAAAACAAAAGAAATAACAGAAAATAAAATTGAATTAGCTCATGAACTAATTCATGCTAAGGATTTTGTTCAAGGAACAAGACCAGCTACAGAATTGGATAAAAATGGTGTTGAAAAAAACACTAAAAACAAAGCTGGGGAAAAGGTAAATAACGCAGAAATTAAAACAAGAAATGGAGAAAATGAAATTAGACAAGAACAAGGTATTGAGAAAAGATATAATGGCAAATAAGATTAACTTATTCGTTTATCTTTTTTGGTTTTCGACAATATTTTCTGAATGTAATGCTCAGGTTAACAAAAACTTGATGCCAAAGTATAAGGTTAATTCTGAATATTATAGTTTATCAGATATTAATTATAAATTTGATAGTTGTTGGAATTCAATTGTAATCAATTCTAAAAGAATTGATTACAATTTTACAATTGATAAAGTAGAAATACTTGATAGGCTTCAACTTCTTATGAACATCGAAGTGGTCAAAAGTGCCTCTATACAATCATTTGTATTTTATATTTCCGAAGACCCGTCGGATATTGATGATTGTAAATATGTTATACACTTTTTTATAGAAGATAGTCTTGAAAATATAGAACATTATTATTCGTCATTCTGCAATAATGAAAAAAAATTATCCATCCATCCAACTAAACCCAAAAAAAACTTATTGGATCAAGCCGGTTTTTTGTTATCCCAATGTGAAGGTAAAACGATTTTTAGCACAGTAGGATTAACATTCATGCTTAGTAGTAAAGTTTGTCAACTAAACGTAATAGACTATAATAAGGCCAATAAAGTATTTGATGCTGTTTGGTAAAAACTTATTTATAAACCTGAACTGGGTGTATATTTTTCGAAATCTGATGAAGACATATAAAAGAATGATAAAACGAACTACCAAGATCAACCATCAAAGCAATGAGATTAAATATTATTTTATTTTGTAGCCTAGCATTTGTTTCTTGCAAAAGCATTAGTTATTATGAAAATGTAATAACATATAGAGCCATTTCAAAATATCCAATTTATGGTGAGGATTGGAATACATATCATTCGACTGTTTATATTAATGACACAACTTTCTATCAGTTTTATGGTTCATGGAGAGGGTCAGATACACTATGCCAAAGAGCAAATTACAAGGAACGTTGTAAAGAACTTATTCATAGTAATTCAACATTATATAGTCCAAATCGTCATGACACTTTTTATGTAAAATCGTCAGATATATATACATACTATAAAGGAAATAGAATTACCTATTTATCATACTCAGCTTTTAATAGTTTAAAACCAACCTATAAGGTTTATTCATTAGGCTCATCAAATTATCCACAAGTTGAAATTTTAAGGCCATTATATAAAGTTGATTCGGGCTTAATAAGCAAAATATATGTTTATGAAAGAACTCAATATCAAGCTGTAAACGAAGAATTGTTTTTAAGTGATTTAACAAAAGATACTGAAGTAAAACGAGGATTAGTGCTTGATAAGGAGGCAAATGTTGATACAATGTATATATTGCCAGGAATAGGAGTATATTATTTTTATAATTATAGATCACGATTTCAGAAAGAGTTGATAAGGATTCAAGATATTCAATATAATAAAGAGTTTATTGAATTTTACAAGGAGAACTATAAAGATTGGCAATAATATTCTGTACCAAATGCCACACCAATAAATCAGATGCAAAATTTACAACTAGAAAAGCGACTTATATAATAAGTCGCTTTTTATTTTACAATAACACTAACTGAGACCCTCCTTGTTCTTTGTTGATTTTATCAACTAATCTGCTTGGTAGTTCAGGAGCATTCTCAAAGTCTGTTTTTGGTTTTTTGTTAAAAGATTCTCTGTTCATATTCCACAATGGTGAATTTTCTTTCTCTGCAATTCGGAATATGCCCAACCTACGCCGAAATGTTTTCGACGGGTTAATGGTTTTGTGATTTGTAATCACTATTCACTTGTAAATTAATTAAATCTAATTATATATCTTGCACATATAAAAATGGGTTGCCAAAAATTTATATATAAACCAGAGCTGCATATATATTCTTCTAAAAAAATGAAGAGGAGAAATGGGATATATATATATATTTATAGATATGGCTATCAAGGTAGTGAGCAGGATAATGATTTGAGTGGAGCTGGAAATTCTTATACAACTTTCTATAGAGAACTAGACCCAAGGCTTGGAAGATGGATGAGCTATGACCCGAAACCAAGAGCATGGGAAAGTCCATTTGCAAGTATGGGAAATAATCCAATATGTAATAATGATATTTTGGGAGACGAATTTGACCCCAAAAGTGATAAACATATTAAAAAAATAGAAACTAAAATAAATACAAGAAAAGAGGAAGTAAATAAAGATATAAATAATAAGGAAAATGATTTGAAAGCTTTGCAAGATAAATTGAGTACAGCAAGTGAAACTGAAAAGAAAGGAATTAACTCTAAAATAGAGGAAATAAGTACAGGTTTGGTAAATGATCGAGCAATTCTTAAGGAACTATCAGATGCTACAAAAGAAATAGAAGAAATGAAGAAAAGCCCGCAATTATTTAGAATAAGAGAATCTCATAGGGGTGAAACATTTGCAAAAAAGGATGGATCTATTCAAATGAATTACATGTTTGATAATATGAAGGCTTTATCTCACGAATTAAAACATGGTCATCAGTATTTAAAAGGTGAAATGTCTTTTTATGAAAAAGGTAAGAAAAAAGGAATTTTATACGATATTAATGATGAGGTAGCAGCATATAAAAGAGGTTATGCATTAGAACCCACAAGCAACCCAATGTCAATCATTACAGCAGACAAAGTACGAGCATTGAAGGATATAGATGGGAAGGAAACTTATAAAAACCTTCCCTCAGATGAAAGGAATATAAGAACATATGAAGGGCCATGTTCACCTAAAGAAATATTTTTTAATAGATAACAACATGAACAAATTATTATTGTTGATATTGATAGGTTTTTCTTCTTGTTCAAGTAATATTAGAGGTAAATATATTTCTATTTCCTATGATTCTCATAATATATATAATTTTAAGAGAAAACATATTTATGTTAATAATTATGACCATATATCAGGAGAAAAAGAACACTATGTGTATATTTATAAAATATTACAAGATAGTATATATGAATATGATTTAAATGATTCATTGATAAGGAGAAGGAATATTAAAAAAATTAAAAAAGGAGTTATAATGATAGGCGGTTATACACTAATTAAATATTATAGATACATGGTTTTTTGGAGAAGATATAAGTTTGATTATAGTATGGATTTTTAAAGAGTTTTAATGTATCCCTGATGCGAAATTATAACAACTTTACTTTTGAGTTTGTATAATTTATACCAACCAACGCCGAAATGTTTTCGGCGGGTTAATGGTTTTGTGATTTGTAATCACTATTCACATGTAAATTAATTAAATCTAATTATATATCTTGCACTTATAAAAATGGGTTGTCAAAAATTTATATATAAACCAGAACTGCATATATATTCTTCTAAAAAAATGAAGAGGAGAAATGGGATGTATATATATAAATATAGATATGCCTTTAATGGGCAGGAGAAAGATGATGAAATAAGCGGAGATGGAAATAGTTTGGATTTTGGGGCGAGAATATGTGATTCAAGAATAGGAAGATGGTTTAGTGTTGATGCCTTACAGGCTGAATATACTGGTTTAAGTCCATATAATTTTTGTGCGAATAATCCTATTATTTATATAGATAAAGGAGGTAAAGAAATATTTATTTTTGGAGCTGATGCTCAAAAGGCAGTTGCAGCATTAGCTAAGACCACGTCCTTTAAAGTAGATTATAATACTCACACAGGTCAACTAACAGTTCACGGTGAATTTACAGGACCTTTAACAGAAGCCGACCAAAAATTAATGGATGCAATCAAAGATCCTAACATAAGAGTAGAAACATATACAACTAAAAATGATAACTATACAGATCCTAAGAATATACAAGAGAATGGAGAACCTATTGCGATAGTGGGAGGGGCATATTTAGGAAGTGAGGTAGAAAGTGTTACCACGGAGGATGGAGAATCAAAAAAAGTCGTAGTGACAAAACAATTTATAAAGATCAGCCATTTCGAAAAAATTGCTACAGAGGAATTAGAAGGAGGCGGTAGCGTTGGACAAAATGTAAAACATGAAATATTAGAATCTTATATTGGAGGGCAAGATGACCCTGGAGGATCGAACGCAACTGGTCAAGCAAAAGCTCATAATAAAGCTATGGAATTAGAACCAACATTGAAAAGAATGGATATTGTTTATGATACACAATCAAAACATATATTTGTTACAACTCAAGATTTATCTAAAGGGGTTGATTTAACTAAACAATCAGTAGATATTGGCCCAGCTTATCAAACCAGAACTCAAAATAGTAATCCGCCAAAGTCAGTTCCTGATAATGGAAAAGCTGGTGGGACAGGAGGAAAAACAAGTAATTATAAAAAATAAAATGATAAAAAATAGTATTATATTATATATAATGACCGTTACAATTATATATAGCTGTTATGGTAGTAAAGCTAGGACAAAAGTTACGAAAAGAACTTCTTGTTTTATTCAAGAAATTGACACCGCTTCTCTTGAATTTTATTATTGGTATAAAGTAAAAACAAATGATGACAAAATTATAGAAATTATTTCTCCTAAAAAAAATGGAATTTTTTGTAAAAAAGAAATAGTAAAAAATAAAAAGTATATTTTAGATTTAACCCTTACTACTGCTGTGCAAGTTTCTGAGAATGTAAATTTGCCAGTAAGCACTAATCTTTTACAGGTAGGCGAAAAGCTTATTAATAAATTTCGTTTGTATGAAACAAATGACTTAAAAGGCATTTATATCTGCAAATAGATTGTTTACCTACGATGCAAGGTTGTTTTCCACTGCACTCTCTGAACCCTTCATAGAGTATAATGTTCCAATATTTGAACAAATAAAATCAACAAAAAACTTCTCTAACAGAGGAGTTTTTTTTGTTTTTATATACTTTCAATCTTTAGGGTATTCTCCACAGGCATACCTCTGGTTCCCGAATCTAGTACGGGACAGGTATAGGCTTTACGAGAGCATCGGTCTTTGGCTAAATCTTCTTGTAAAAGAAACAACTATATGTATTATTTCTTTGTATTATTGTGTTTCTAAATGGGGTGTCAAAAACTTATATATAAACCTAAGCAGAGTATATATTATTCTAAAAAATTGTAGGTGAGAAATGATATATATATATATAATTATAGATTCACCTTTAATGGGAAGGAATCGGATGATGAAACAGGGTTGCAAGATTATGGCTATAGAATTTATAATCCTGCTCTTGGAAGATTCTTGAGTGTGGATCCATTGAATAAAAAATATCCTGAGTTAACACCTTATCAATTTGCTAGTGATCAACCAATTTGGGCTGTAGATTTAGATGGGCTTGAAAAACTAGTGGTTATTTTGGAAGAGCATCCAGAAAAAATGGAATTTGACCCAAATGCAAATTCTCTTGAGAATGATGGGTATGATGTCTTACGAGTAAAAACTGGAGCTGAGCTTATTCAGGTAATTGAAGAATACACAAAAAGTCTAAATGGGGGTGAAATAACGAACATTGTCATTTTATCCCATGGTTCAAATGATGGACTTTATGGACTAAATGGAGCCGATAATGGATTTTACACCGATCAAGAACTTCAAAGCATGGGAGAAGACAATGCAACAACTGCAAACAATCCTACTCCTTCTCCGCAAGATATAACTAATGAAAGTAATAAATTAAAACAAAACGGAGCAGCGACAACTTCCGATTTTAAAACTGCTATTGACAATGGTAGTATAAAATTAGCCAAAGATGCAACAATTGTATTTGGCGGGTGCAATACGGGTGAAACAAAAGAAGGAATAGCAGGGGAACTTACTCAAAAAACAGGTATAACCACTATCGGAGCTGATGGATTTACATGGGATGGTGGTGCAAATAGAAAGCAACCTGGGGATATAAATAATAGCCAGTGTACCACAAGAGGTTCTAGAGAAGCGGATCACGGTTGGAATAAATATTCAAAAGATGCCAAAGGCAATGTTATTCAAGAGAAATTATCATCTGGGGGCACAGGAGTTGATGAGAGAGATCTATCCAAAAGTAATGGTAGATCGCAAAAACTAAATGTTAGCAATAAAACCCTACAAACTAAACCTTAATGAGAGCTTCTATATTTTTTCTTGGAATGTTTATTCTTTTGTTTGTTCATAACAATAAATTAATAGCACAAAAAACAGTAAGTTTTATAGATTGCTGGTACAATCAGAATGCTAAGCATCATTCTTTAATCCAAGGTTACATGATGAGCCTGAAGAATGAAAAAAAATGGGTGTCGCTTGGTCTTGATTCTGTTTCAAATGATTCCACAGTTTTCTATAAAGAAAAACCAGCAGATATTTTATATCCAATATTAAAGTATCATTTTAAAACTCCTTCATGTGATTCTGATTTAGTAATGTTTATATCATTAGTTAGTACTTTCTGTAGTAGAGACATTTTAAGTCAAATCTATGACCAACTAATTCATGATTATTTTGTGTTGAATTATGAAAAAATATATAATTATTCAAGGCTATTGGAAGTTTTGCATATATTCTATTTTAAGGTGAAGGATTCTGACAGACTTTATAAAGAAGTAATCGCTCAAGGCTTAAATATTGATAAGATTGATAAAAATGGGCGAAACAGCATTGTTAAATTTTATACAAATTACTGGAATAATCACTTTTGATTTACTTTGCATAGCTTAATCAACTCCAACCCACGCAGAAATGTTTTTGGCGTGTTAGGTGATTTGAAATCACTTTTAATTACTCAAAAAATATAAAATAATAAATTGTAACCTTAGTTCACTTGCAGGATAATCAATTCAAATTATATATCTTGCAGCTATTAAAATGGGTTGCCAAAAACTTATATATAAACCAGAGTTGGGGTTATATTCTTCTGAAAACATTAAGGGGAGAAATGGGATTTATATATATAAATATAGATTCACCTTTAATGGGAAGGAACATGATGATGAAGTTAGTGGGGAGGGGAATGATTATGATTTTGGAGCAAGGATATATGATGGTAGGTTGGGGAGGTTTTTAAGTGTTGATCCATTGACAAATAATTACTCAGAATTATCACCTTACTGTTTTGCTGCAAATAATGCAATTAGACTCATTGATATTAATGGAGAAGCTCCAGGTGATCCCTTTGCTAGTGCAAGAGATGCTGCGATTGATTTTGCCAAGACTTATAATGACAATTCTATTTTTGCAAATAAAGAATACTCTTCAGTAATTTATTCATATAAGAATGATAAGGGAGATGTTTTTTATTCATATACTGTTCCAGAAGTTGGAGGTTCTTTTGGGTTAGAGCTTACAATTAAAATTCCAAGCGATGTATATCTTAAAAATAATGGAGATGTATATTTGGAGGCAACAATACATACACATTCCGCATATGATCCGTTATTAGATGAAAAAAACGATGAGATTTCAACGACCGATTTAGATTCATACAAAGGAGGCAACGGTTCTCCGAAATCAGATGGCTATGTGGTGACACCTAGTGGAAAGTTATTCAAATATGACCTTGAGTACGATGATATTTATGAAATAAAGGATGATTATGAATCAAATCCACTTCATTTGCCAGCTGACAAAAACGACCCAGATGCTAAAGACTCACAAGGATTGGCTAACACATTTATTTTTCGAAAAGACGAACCGATAATTATTAAGAATAATTCTCAAAAAAAAGAAAATAAATCTGACTCTAATGTCGATGAAAATAAAAAATAAAATTTAATTCAATATGAAAACACCCTCTCGCATATTTATTTGGGTTCTTTGTTTAAGTATAGTAATGTCTTTTCAATATGAAAGAAACATAAATTATAATTATATACCTGAAAAGGGATTTGTTCCGAATGATTCTGTTGCTGTTGCTATTACCGAGGCAATTTTAAGCCCTATTTATGGTGATGTTATTTATGAATTTCGTCCATTTAAAGCTGTTCTTTCTGCGGATAAAAAAGTTTGGATCGTTAATGGAACTAAAAAAAAATCTGGACATGGAATAATACAACTAGGTGGAGTCCCTCATGCAGAAATTCAAAAAATGGACTGTAAAATTATCAGGGCATATTGCACCAAGTAGAAGTGTGTTCCAAATGTCACCTTTCACATTGCAACGTCCATTGGGTTGTGTCCCAAATGTCACTTTTGCAGAGAGACGAATTTCAAGTAATTAAATATCAGTAGAATACTGATGTAAGAAATCAAGAAAATGAGAGGCAATTGCCTCTCATTTTTATTATGGACATTTGCGAGAAAGCTTAAAAATAAAGGTTTGTATTTACCTTGCAAACTACTTTACTCAAAATATCTACTATATACTCCTTATATATTGAGGAGTTTATAATAAACATTAATTAAAACAAAGTTATATATATATAATATATATACTTCTAAACATTTTAAAGAAAACCACAATTGCCCCTCAATCAAAAACAAACCAACTGTCCATGGTTTTTAACTGCACCAAACGGATGAAATAAATTGATAAGTTCTTGTTGCTTTTCATAGGGTACCACCCTGTATTTATCAGTCGACGAAATCCATTTATGGCCCGCTAACAATTGCACATCCTCTAATGGGATTTTCTTTTCGTTGAGCCAATTGGCAATAACACTTTGTCTAATGGTTTGAGCATTTAGATTTCTATCAGGATATATAGGCTTGTATGTTTCTATGATATAATTTAATCCATCTACTGAAATTGGATTACCCAACTTAGAATATATAAACTGATTTTTAATATTATTCTTCACATTTATTTTTGTTCTACAATTATTCAAGTACTTTTCTATAATAGTAAATTGTTGTGGATGTATTTTTAAATGTCTGGTTTTAAGTTTCGCACTTCCTCTTATATATATTGTACCTTGTTCAAGATCGATATGAGAGGTCATCAGATTGCAAATTTCATGTGGCGTTAGTGCTTGATATATCAATAGCGATAATACCAATTGGTTGCGATATTTGAGTATGTTAAATCTTTCTTTTCTTTTTAACAACTTCTCAAGTTCAGCACTCGTAAATATATCAAACAATACAACCTTGTTGTTTTGTACCTGACTTTTTATAAAAAACCTCCGACAAGGATGGTCATCTCTTGCATGGTTGTGAAATAAAAAATCATAGTACTTTTTTATCGCAGCTAAAATGGTATTGCGATACCCCAAACTCCTACTTTTAATAATTGAGGTATCAAAATATTTAACAATATCATGATATTTATATTCTGTAGCATTGGGGTTTCTTTTAAGAAATACATCAACTAAAAACTGATAAGTTTTAATTGATTGCAAGGAATGTCCTTTTTGTACCAAGTAAATAGCAAAATCTGTTTCAGGTTTCTTTTGATTGATATGTATATTCATAGAAGTTGTTTTTGTAAAGCTGTTCTTTGTTTTCGTTTAATAACATATATATTGGTTGTATCAATACCAGCATGACCTAAAAAGTCTCTGACAAATTCAATACCTGCTCCATTTTCTATCATATGAGTAGCTATACTGTGTCGCAAACGATGAAGCGTTATGTGTCTAGAGTTAATATATCTACTTTTGCATCGAGCTACTATTGCCTTTACTCTGCTATTTATTTCATCGCCTGATAAACGTTGGCCTTGTTTGCTAATGAGTAATGCCGGATTGTTATATTGAGTTATGGCTTCTACCCATATTTGCCTTTCATGATGTATATAGTTTTTTAAATCATTTTTACCACTTTCAGTCAGAGGTATAGAGCGTGTTTTACCACGTTTCCCATTTCTCACTACCACCATACTTTGCCGTATGTATATATCATTTAAGTTGAGAGAATATATCTCGTTTCTTCGCAATCCACATCCATAAGCCAAAGTTAAAACTGCTTTATCTATTAGGCTATTACATGCACCATACAATTCAAGAACCTCATCCATGCTTAACACTTCTCTAGGCTGATGCGGGGCATGAACAAACTTTGGGAATACAAAAGGTAACTCTTGTATGGCTTCAATATTAAGCAAAAAATCAAAATACAAACCTAAGGCATACATGTGTTGTTGAATGGTTTTATCAGACAAAGGATTTCCTGTATATTTATTGGGGCGTTGGTGAATGTATATATGGTATTGTTGTATTTCTCTGGAAGTGATATGTGCTAAAACCTCAACTCCTTTTTTCTCTACAAAGACTAAAAACTCTTTTACATATTCAGGAAAGTATACCTCTTTTTTGGTGGTTCTATAACCAAGCACACCTATATACTTTTTAAAATTGAAGAACGACTCTCGGAATACAAGATTCTTGATAGGATTTTTTTTCATTCGAATAATTTTTAAGTGGAGACTTAAAACGAAAAAAAATTACAATTTATTGTGAAGTATAAAATTGGGGTTTAAAACAAAACCTTAAAAATTGTAGAAATATATAGAAGAGAATTTAATGGGGTAGAAGTATAATTCTTATAGCTTAAAGATGAAAGAAACTACAAACAGTATTATATTAAAACTTAATAATGTGTGTATTAAGGTCAAAAAAGAATTCACAAAACAGACTTCTGTTTATCTCTTCGCCATTAAAGGGTGGTCTATACTTATATGTATAACTATTTCTTTTATAAGAAGTTTTAGCCAAAGGCCGATACTCTCGAAAGCCTATATCTGACGCGAACTTGATTCGGGAACTAGTTGTATGCCATTGGTGAATATCAAACAAGAAAATGATTAGTATAAAAGATAAAAAGCCTCCTGAAAGCAAGCTTTTTATCTCGATTATATTTGTTCCTCCCGATATGTATCGGGAGGAACATTGTAGTTTAGAAATGACATAGAGAATGCAGAGCATTATATTATTGAAAGAAGTTATAGATTACAAAGACCTCCTCTTTGTATATACTTTCAACTTGGCTGATTCATTCACCTCCACCTCACTGTATTCTTATTTAAAACTACTTTTAGTTCTGAGAAGTATTATCCAAATTTAATTAACAATTATTGGCAAAAATATTTTTTCTTCTTTTTCATTTGGATTTAATTGCAAATACATATTGTCTATTAATTCTAATTTATATGACCCTATAATAGATGGTTTGGCATTTATTATTATATAATCAATAGCTAATTCTAATATTTTTATTTGAGTTGTAATGAACACACCAGAATTATTTTCCTCTCTTTTAGAAATAGTTCTTTTCCCATATAATCTTTTTATCAAGTTAGAAAGGTTTGTATTTGGTTTGTATTTGGTTAGTTTTTTGTCATTTAAAAAGTTCGTCATAGACAAGAAATCAAAATACACTTTTGGTGATTTTGAAAGAAAATTATAAAATTCAGGCACATTGAATAAAAAGTAATAAGTTATAGAATCAATGATTTTCTTAGAATTCATAGAATCAATAAAGATTAATAAACTATCTTGATCAAAATTATCAGGAGAATACTGTTTATGGATGTTTATTAATACAAAAGTTCCTTTAAGTTTTCCTTCCATTGATTGAGCATTTACAGCCATAAAGAAGAAAAAGCACAGCCCAAAAGTTATCTTTTTTTTATTATTTAGTATCTTCATCTTTTATATATTTTTCACCAGGTTGAATTATCTTTTTATTTTGGGGATCAGAAATAGTCTCCATTTCCTCTTTAGTTGGCGTATGATCGCCTGTATTTGACATTAAACCCTTTTTGGGGTATGATGCAGCATCGGTAGTCCCAGGGTGGTCTAAACCAAGGTCATGTCCAATCTCATGAGCAATTGCACCATTTGCTGTTTCGCCTGAAGAAGTATTAAATCCAGTATACCCACTATAGCTCTTATCATAGAAAACAGGATTGAGAACAATACTATTACCTATATGATATGCAGCAGCTATACTACCCGTAGGTTTACCTTCCTTATCCTTTAAAATAAATGCGTCGTCATTTACAGCACCCATTTTTATTGTACCACCTAGTGATTTACCATTTGCTGTCCATATTCTTGATTTGTTTCCATTGGGTTTTACATCTGATGGCAATTCTGGAACTACAACAATATCAAAAGATATTTTGGCAGGAATAATTTGTGCTTTATCTTGACTCATTGAGACTGGATCTAATCCATCATCTTCAAAACTAAACTGATCATTCAAAGTTGGATTCGAATTATAAGTTTGGTTTAGATATGTCTCTAATTCTGCTAAATTTACATTAGCAACTACTTGTTCTGTAGCAACATAAACGGCTTTAATTGTAAAACAATTGTCCCCTGTAGCAACTTTTTCTTCTAGTCCATCTAAATCGATAGATAATATAGGCTTATTACCTGCAAACTGATAAGGAGTGTACCAAGGATACGAAGTAAATAAAGGGTCTAATGATAAAAATCTAGCTAAGTTGGGGTTATATATCCTAAAACCATAATCATAAGTAGAGCCACCACCACCCATTCCTTCTGTATCTATCTCCTTCCCATTAAAGGCATATCTATATTTATATATATACATCCCATTTCTCCTCTTCATTTTTTTAGAAGAATATATATGCAGCTCTGGTTTATATATAAATTTTTGGCAACCCATTTTTATAAGTGCAAGATAAATAGTTTGATTTAATTAATTTACATGTGAATAGTGATTACAAATCACAAAACAATTAACCCGCCGAAAACATTTCGGCGTAGGTTGGGGAGTTTTTTTTCGTTTTAAATGTTCTAATTTTGGAACAATATACAATAAAATGAAGTTGATTTGAATATCAACCTCCTTTTATTGTATATTATTATTTATTCTTACTAAGAATAAAGTCAATTACCCCAGATAAATAAGGATATTTCTCAAATGCATTCTGAGATATTATGTCTTTCTTTTTGCTCAAATTTGATATATCAACATTGGGAACCAAATTGTCATTAACAAACTCAATAAAATTATTTTTTTTAACACCACTAAGGATATATACTTTTTTCTTTCTTTCATCAATGGCAAAATAGAAATTATGCATCCAAGCGTAACCAATAGTAATAAACTCCTTCTTGTTAAATAGACCAAATAAACAAGCCGTATCGTGACAATCAAATTTGTCAAAAAGGTAATTTAATTCTCTTTTATAAAACGCAACTTGTTGACTATCGTCAAATACATCCATAGAATCATATAGTATTCTGTCCTTGGGGGTAAACTTAAGATATAAAGCACTTAATATTCCACCAAATGTTACTTGTGTAATATTAAGAAATGTTATTTTACTTAAAGAATCAAAATGATAATCTGTTACATAAAAATCATTTAACAAACTATCCAATGAATTTTTATTTTCAATAGAAAATAAAGAATTGCTATTTACTAATGCAATTGTTTTTGCCATAAATATATTATCCCTTTCCTTATTAGCTGATATATCTTGGCAAAATGCTTTTTGAATTGTTAGTATTATGACCAGTATACTAAGAATATTCTTTACGGACATTGATAAACTCCTCCTTTCATAAAAATTTCTTCATACTTGTTTGCATCTGGTTCTTCCTGCTCATTTGTCAGATTTTCATTGGGTTTACAATAATATCTGAATTGAACATGTCCAAGTGCATGAGCAATATCATTTGACTTCTTATTACCTTTATTTATTTCATCGTCATGATATATTTTGATGGTTATTCTTGCGTTTTTACCTTGGAATTCACCTAAGCCTGTTTCAATAGATTCTGTTGTTGAACTTGATTTTGAAGGATCGCCATCACTACTCTCCATTTTTATATCAGAATATGTACCTATGATTTCAATGTCATATTTTTTTGAATCCCACTTGGCATACTCTTTTTGATTGATGTTCTTAAGCTCCTTTAACTTATTCTCAACAGCAAGCCATTTGTCATATATGTTATTATATGCTTTATCCGCAGCATCTTTTTCTGTAGTAGCTTTGTCAAAAGCATCTGTAGCGGTTTTAAGTCTGTTTTCATGACCTTCTGATTTCGGATCCTCAGATTTGATTATATTAAGGTTATCTTTAGAAGTATTTAGAGCCTCTGTTTTTTGGGTTCTATTACTTTCTGCCTCTGATTTTTCTTTTTCATGCCCATTGATGTACTTATCGCCAAGTAAATCTGTTCTCCATATTGGGTTATCTCCAAATGCTGCATATGAACTTTCCCAAGGATTCAGCTTCGGATCAATATTCCACCTTCTACCCAACCTCGTATAATACTCCCAAAACAATGCAGTATTAGTATTCCCATCCCCAGCAACATCATCGTCCCTCTCTTGCCCATTAAAGGCATATCTATACTTCTTCTCCGTTAATTGAATAATTTCTCCAAAATTTCTCAAAATTGGTGAATAGAAATGTGTTGGATTATTAATTCTGAAGCATCCCATTGTCTTGCAATGTTAAGTATTAAATATAAATTATTTTAGGTAGTTTTTTTTATTATGATACTTAATCTGTAATCACAATTATATAAATATAAATTTATATTTCATTCAAAATAAAATTATTCTCACCCAATTATAGAAAACCATGGAAATTTTTCAGAAAAATGGGGGAATAAACTGGTAATTTCCATGGAATCTTATGTGAAATTCATGGAAATATCTTAGAAAAATATAGAAGAATATCGGAATTCATCGGAATCGCCTTGAGTTCAATCTGTAATTACATTCTCAATCTTATACTTTATATTGTTTTTCGACATCCTTTCTTTAATATATCATGCATCCATTTTATCTTTATCCAATTCCTGGTGATTCAAAACTGTTTTTATATCGAAAATATCTTTAGCCACTTTTTATAAGCATTCATTTTTATAGCAGTAATATTTTCTTTGTTTTTTGATAAATGAATAACTTTTTTGTATTCATATTTTTTCTAATTTATTTATTAGGGCAATAGGGCAATACACATATATATGTATTGCCCTATTGCCCTAGAAATAAAATTTTGAATAAAACCAATGCAATTGATTAAATAACAATGGTTTGAATGTGTTTAATCGATTATGGAAATTAGAATAAAGAAACTGTATCGAAACAAACTAAAAATATAGTGATAATGGAGATGAATTTATTGTAATTGAAATATAAGTTGATTACCCAAATTGATATTTTTTTTTATAAAATCAAAAAGTATATATACATTTGAGGCTTGTTATAAGAAATTAGACATAACAATCCCCATGTTTGAAATCTTATAACAAAAAGTTACCCCGACACGACAAGACGTGTTGCAAAATTTTGATAATCAGATGCTTAATTGAATATAAAAAAGACCCGACAAGACCACTACTACAGACAATAAACAAAAATTGACAAATGAAATTTGAAGCATCAATAAACATCATGCCGCAAAAGGCACTTTTAGACCCACAAGGCAAAGCAGTTACAGGTAGCATGAAAAACATAGGCTTAGATATGATAGCTGATGTTAGAGTTGGAAAACACATTACCTTTATGCTAGAAGCTGCTGATGAAAATAGTGCCTCTGTTATAGTTAAAGAAGCTTGCGAAAAACTTTTAGCAAACCTAATTATGGAAAGTTATGAGTTTAGTCTAAAAGCTATATAGAAAATATTTGCCCTTCTTTAGCCAGCAAAGTGTTTTCAAAAACAGATTTTGCTTCGTTTAATAGAATGTCTAGATTGTGATATCTAGCTGAAAAATGACCTATAATTAATTGTTTTACATGGGCCTTTTGGGCAATTGTACCTGCTTGTTTTGCTGTACTGTGATAGGTTTCAATGGCACGTTTGATTAAGTCTTCAGTAAAAGTACTTTCATGATAAAGTAAATCTACTCCCTGTATATATGGTATAATATCTTCGTCATAAATCGTATCACTACAGTAGGCATAGCTTTTAGGTATACTAGCAGCAGACGTTAACTCACTGTTAGGAATCACTGTTCCATCTAATTTAAAATAATCTTTACCTCTTTTAAGAATAGAAAAATATTCAACAGGAACCTGATGAAATGTGCATTTATCAACCAAAATTTTTCTTGGGTCTTTTACCTCTTTTAACAAAAAACCTGTGCAAGGAATTCGGTGTTTTAAAGGGAAAGTAGAAATTTGAATTTGATCAGTACTTATAACCATCTCTGACAAATTGGGGTCAGTAGGGATAAAATCTACTTCAAATTGCAAGCGTGTATCAATTACTTCAAGTAAACTCTCAATCACATTTTTTAAAGCTATTGGTCCAATTAAAATCAATTTTTTTTGTCTACCATTTAAACTCATGGTACTAAGCAAACCTGGCAATCCAAGAAAATGATCTCCATGTAAATGGGAAATAAGTATATAATCTATTTTGTTATACTTAATATGATACTTAATCATCTGATTTTGTGTCCCTTCACCACAATCAATTAATACTGCATTCTCATTAATATGAAGCAATTGAGAACTGGGGTGCCTGTCAGCTGTAGGAGTAGCCGAACTACATCCTAAAATAGTTATATTAAATGTGCTCAAATAAAAAGTTATTTAATAAGTTTATAGCACAACTCACCTTCATCTGAGTTCAATTTTAAAATATAAATTCCTTTTTGCAGTGTTGAAGTTTCTAAATTTACATGGTTAAAACCTGAATTAAGTTGGATAGTTTTTAAAAACACTCTTTTCCCTGAAATTGAAAATATTTCTATCAGACCCTTTACAGATTGTTTGCTGCTAATATTTATATTTAAAGTTTGATCAAATGGAATTGGGTAAACTTTAACATCCCCACTTTCAAATGTAGAAAAAACTTTTGTATTTAAATTATATCCTTTGGGCTGCACCACAAACAAAAGCGTGTCTTTTGTTTCAAAATAAGTAGTTTTACCTCCAAGAACCACGTAAGCTCTAAGAGTAGCAACACAATTAATCTTGCCAAATACGCCACTATCAACTTTTCCAAACACTCTCAAACACCCATTGCCACCTCCAGGCCAGGTACAAGAACTATAGCCATTTAGTGGGCTGCATTGATAAATTAATCCGGAAGGAATATTTGAAATATTGGTAATAGTTATAGAGTCAAATTTTACTAACCCTAAGAACGACTGGGTATCTTTTGGCATTTTAAATTGCACTGCTTCATCATATAAGCTGTCTTCTCTTGCTTCAGGAAGATTTTTAGGATAAATTCCAGGTGTAATAATAGTTGTATCTGGTTTACACTGAGCATATATTCCTAATTTAGTAATGAATACAAAAATACTTATAAATATAAATTTTTTCATGATGTTTTGATGTTTTACTTTGTAATCTTATTAATTAGCAAAAGTAATTCATTTTATTATATGAACAAACCAATAGCGTATATTACTGGTGCCTCTTCTGGGATTGGCTTAGCAACAGCTGAAAGATTAGCCCAAGAAGGTTACTCATTAATTTTAAATGCCAGACGAAAAGACAGATTGGATGTTTTGGCCAAACAATTATTTGAACAATATAATACTGAAATTTTAGTCCAATGTTTTGATATTAGAAATAGAAAAGAAGTAGAAGCATCAATTATAGAAATACCAAATGCTTGGAAAAAAATTGATGTATTGATAAATAATGCTGGTCTTGCTTCAGGAATGAGTTCAATTGAAGAAGGAAATATAGATGATTGGGAAGTAATGATAGACACCAACATTAAAGGACTTTTATATATGACTAGAAATATATTACCTTTAATGATTGAAAATGGTGATGGACACATAGTAAATATAGGAAGTATAGCTGGCAAAGAATCTTATGCCAATGGGAATGTATACTGTGCTACAAAAACGGCTGTAGATGCTTTAAATAAAAGTATGAGAATTGATTTAGTTAAATATCCTATAAAAGTAACTGCTGTAAATCCTGGTGCCGTTGAAACTGAATTTTCAATAGTCAGATTTAAGGGTGATAAAGAACGTGCAGCTAAAGTATATGAAGGGTTTGAAAACCTAATTGCCTCTGATGTTGCAGATGCAGTTTATTATGTTATAAGCAGGCCTAAACATGTAAATATAAATGACTTAATCATTATGCCTGTTGCACAAGCCCAAGCCGGTGTAGTAAATAGAAAATAGAGACTTCTTTAAAATTCGTCTTCATTTAACTGGATAGGGTTTTTCAAAGATTTCTTGATTTCATTTATTAAAGCTTTAAACTCTACATCCGTGCATTTTAATAAATTATCACTATCTTTTACTTTGTGTTGTTTAGATAATAAGTATTCAAAACCTGCTTTACCTTCATATTGACTAGGGCTCATAGTCTTATGGTTTTCAGGGTCTTGGAAAGGAACATAGCTAATATTATATATTTATATCTATTTTCTTTTAAAATTACAGTTAACGTATAATATATATCACCTACTGAGGTTTTATTATACTTATTAGTAGATGTATATGCATCAAATTTACCTTTTATTACAATTTTTCCATTTGGCTTATCTAACAAAATTAACTTCTTATTTTGAGTAAAATCATATTTTTTTGTTAGCCCATTTTTTTAATCTAACATATAATGAGTCTGCTTCTGAATTTACTTGGTCTATCATAGATTTGTATGTCACCAAATTAGTAACCGTATCTATATATAATTAAAATACAATATATTAATTAATATTAAAAAACAACTAGAAAGAATAGTTTACACACTATACAAAAGTTACACTGTAAGATTGGTTAATTAAAATCATGATTAAAGAAACAAAATACAACTAAAAAATCTTTCAAAAGACAAAAAATATTACATCTTAAGGTGCAAGTCTTGAAATTTTCCATTGGTTTTCAACTATTGAAAACACAATTCTATCATGAAACCTGCCTGTCCTGCCTTGCCAAAATTCAAAGTAATTTACTTCTATTTCATATCCGCCCCAATGTTCAGGCATAGGAACTTCTTTATCAATTAATTTATCAGACAATACCTCCCATTCTTTTTCTAGGATTGCTTTATCTTTAATTGAAGTACTTTGTGGTGAAACTGAAGCACTTATTTGACTTTCTCTTGGTCTAGTTTTAAAATATGCTTCTGACTCTTCATAAAGCATCGGAGAAACTACTCCTTCTAATCTAACTTGTCTTTCTAATTCACCCCAAAGAAACACAACTGAGCAATTAGGATTCATTGATAATTCTTTACCTTTTCTACTTTTAAAGTTTGTATAAAAAACAATTCCGTTATGAGAAATTCCTTTTAAAAGTACAACTCTAGATGAAGGTTTTTGATGTTCATCAACAGTTGAAACAACCATTGCATTAGGTTCATAAATTTTACTTTCTAATGCCTCGTTAAACCACTTTTTAAATTGGTCAAATGGGTTTATTGCTACATCTTCTTCATTTAATGAAGCAAGCATGTAGTTTTTTCTCATATTCTCTAAAACTTCTTTTTGCATTTATTTGTGTTTTACTAATCTATACGAATAAAGATATTCTGAATACTAATGACATAAAAAAACCCTTCCAAAAAATGAAAGGGCTTTTTATTATAATATTTGATTAAAAATCATCTTCATCAATTTGAAGAGGATTCTTAAGAGCTTTTTTTATTTCTTTAATTAAGTTTTGAAACTCGATATCTGAACATTTTAATAAATTATCTGTATCCCTAACTTTAACTTTCTTTACAACAAGATATTCAAAATATTCAACACCTTCCATCATTTCAGGTTTTAATTTACCAGCTTTAACCAATTCTGGATCTTGATAAGGCTCATATACAATATTGTCAATTATATATTTATACTTATCATCTTTAAATACAATTGTTAAATTAAAATTAATATAACCAAGTAGATTTTTATTGTTTTTGTTGCTAGATGTGTAAGCATCAAACCTAACTTTTAAAACTAATTTATCATTAGGCTTATCAAGCATTACAATTTTTTTGTTCTTAGTTAGGCCATATTTTTTATCAGCCCATTTCTTTGCTCTTACATAAAATGAATCTGCACCTGTTTCAGACTGATCAACTATAGCTTTATAAGTTACTAAGTTTGTAACTGTATCTATATTCATTTTAAATCTTTCATAAGGTTTAACTACTTTAACCTCTTCTGCAGGAGGCAAAGAAGCAGAATCAACCATAGTAGTAGAATCAGGTGGTGCTGAGTCTTGAGCGTAACTATTCAAGCAGCAAATGCTCAACATCATTACTATCATTGTTTTTACTTGTTTAAATATGGTCATTTTACTTTTTAAGATTCAGTTTTTTCTTTTTGAAGATTTATTTTAGGCTTCAAATATAATACAGATTTTGTTATTGCAAAAATGAAGAAAATACACATTATGTTGTATGAATTTGTAAGAAATAAGCTGTTATTAAATATCATTTTTTTATTTTTAAAACTTATAAATCTAAAAAACAGATACTTATTGTTTTCTATATCAAAAATACAAAAAACTATACAGAATGTTAATTACTTTTAATCATTTACACAATTAGAAACTTAAATCACTTTTTATCGAGTCGTTTGCCAAATTTTATACCAAATTAAAATTTATTATTTTTTTGATAAACTTAAGCTATCATATAAAAGCAGTTCTTCTGCTTGAAGTCCATTTCTATGGAAAATTTTAATCGCTTGAATTCCATTTTTTAATAGTTGTGAAGCTAAAAATCTTGCTTCTTCAGCAGAGTGAAATGTCCCCAGTAATTCATAATACTTACCGTTAATATTTTCTACATATGGACAAGTAATACATAACAAACTATCTGGAGGCTGACGTCTTAATTCAAATGTTGGAACAGTATCTTGTAATTTAACCAAGCTATCAATGATACTTCTTGCTTTTGATAATTCTATTTCTAATTCATTTATGTCATTATTTTTAGAAGCATTTTTGCCAAACAAAGGTTTATTGGTTTCGGAATACCAAATATAGCTAAAAGACATAACTAAGAGAACAATCAGCGAAACCATTGTAATCATTACAGTTTTTTGCTCTTTAGGTGTCATTTTTCTTTATATAACTTTACAGCGAAATTAAGGGTTTTATCTACTCTTAAAAAAGTATATTTTAAAAACATAAATGATGCTTCCATGTTACTTTTGCTGTCCAATTATATGAATAAGAAACCTTTAATTTTAATTACCAATGACGATGGTATAACCGCACCTGGAATCAGAGCTTTAGTCGAAGCTGTAAAAGAATTTGGTGAAGTTGTTATAATAGCACCTGATAGTCCTCAAAGTGCCATGGGTCATGCTATCACTATTAACAAACCCTTAAGAGTAGATTCAACTGATTTATACGGAGATATTATGAGCTATCACTGCTCGGGCACACCTGTAGACTGTGTTAAACTTGCTCACCATCAAGTGCTTGACCGATTGCCAGACTTAGTATTATCAGGAATAAACCATGGTAGCAATGCAGCTATAAACGTTATATATTCTGGAACCATGTCAGCAGCAGTAGAGGCAGCAGTAGAAGGAATTCCTGCTATTGGTTTTTCTCTTCAAGATTATAGTTACCACGCTGATTTTAGCCTGTGCGTTCCATTTATCAAACAAATTGTTTCTAAAGTTCTTTCAAATAAAATGCCTGAAGGGACACTTTTAAATGTAAACTTCCCCAAAGGTGAAATAAAAGGTTTGAAAGTATGCAGGCAAGCCAAATCTAAATGGAAAGAGGATTTTGATGAACGAACCGACCCAACAGGAAGAAAATATTTTTGGCTCATTGGTAATTTTATAAATATGGATAATGGAAATGACACAGACGAAGCTGCATTAGCTGAAAACTATGCTTCAATTGTTCCCACACAGTTTGATCTTACTGCATACAAATCTTTAGACACCATTAAATCTTGGTTTTAATTGAATATTTTAGCTCATATATATCTTTCAGGTGATAATCAAGATTTAATGATTGGTAATTTTATAGCTGACCATTTAAAAGGAAATGCTATTAAAGAATACAATGGCGATATTCTAAAAGGTGTGATGCTACATAGATTTATAGATGAATATACCGATTCTCACGCTGTAGTAAAACTTTCAAAACAAAGGCTGTATAAATCAATAGGCAAATATGCCCCCGTAGTAAGTGATGTATATTTCGATCACTTTTTAGCAATTTATTGGGAGAATTATCACCCTGTTCCTCTTGAGAAATTTGCAGAAAATAGCTATACTTTTTTGCACAGCAAACTTGAATTTTTACCTGAACGAACACAACTCATGCTTCCCTATTTAATTAAGTATAATTGGCTTGTGGCATATAAAAGCTTTGAGGGATTACAACAAGTATTTAATGGGATGAATAAACGAGCTACTTTTGTTTCTAATATGGATATTGCTGTCATTGCTTTAAAAGAAGATTATGAATTATATGAACAAGAATTTCATCAATTTTTTCCTGAGCTACAACATGCCGTAAGCAAATTCAATTATTAATAAGTGTGGTGAAAAGTTAATTGTATATATAATATTTCTCTATCCAATATGCCTATTCCAATTATTTGCACAGAAATTAGAGGGTATTTATGACCCAAACATTGAAAAATTTATTCAAAAAGAATCACCTTTTTTAAAGCCCATATTTGAAGTTACTTCATCTTACTTTGGTAGTTGTTTGATTACAAGTAATTCTGAAGGTATGGGAGTTATAAATAAAAAAAGGAGAATTTATTATTCAATCCAAACCCAACCAAAAAATATACTATTTAAATCATGTGTTTGCCTATTTTTTATCAGACCTAAATAACACAAAAACTTTATACAATCTTAAGGGTTAAAAAATGCTATCAACAAGAGCTGGTGTAATTTTGCATCTATCAAGTACTGATTCTTTTGATTTGTTTTTTGTTAATAAACAAATACATAAATCCTTCCGTTCTCATAGCATACAAGGAGAAATTTGGAAGATTTCTAAAAGAGGTCAGGAACTTCTTATTAAAGAGACTAAAAATGATAGAAATGATGATGCCAAAGCAGATTACCTAGTAAAACCAAAAGATATTTTTAGCAAAGGTCTACTTATATCAAAAGATATTGACACAAAATATCTGGTTAGAAATTTTAATTTAGACACACTATATCATGATTTGAATATTGTTGATTTTATTGAAGCTGATTTTTTTAGACCTATTGTCAAAAAAAACGATACAGATTATTGTTTGATTCAAGACTTATCTAAACTCAATCAAAAAATTTGTTTTAATTGGTATAAAACACACAAAAGACCCTACCCTTCATTAAAATATAAAGTGGGCAATAAAACAGGGGGCATTATATATAACAACACATTCACTTATAATAAAACATATACTATTAGCTATTTCAAACCTGTTTTTGATAATATATATATACCTGATATGTTTTACAATATAGAAGCCATCAGAAACGATACTTTATGGACTTTCAATAAATATAGTTTTATAGATTCATTTAATTATCAAAAACATTTTGAAACAGCATGGAAATTAAAAAAAAATGAAAAGTATAAGCAGATTGGATACCATACTGGAAAAACAAAGAAAGAAAACAATTATTTACTTCCGAATACATTTTTTGCTGGTGTCAATTACCACATATACAACTACATTTCAGACAACACCCATATTGCTAATTATTTCAATACATATAACATTGAACTGGGTACCGGATTTTATGACTATGACGCTGATATAAACGATTATTATGGTTCATGGTATCATTATGGCTGGGGAGCGAGTTTAGAATATAGTATGGCTGATGTTTCAAGAAATTTTATTTTGACAGAAACCCACGAAAAATTCCATCCATTATTTTTAAATCTGAAAGTAGAAGGTGGTGGCGGTGTCCATTTGTTTTATTTGCCTATTTCTTTCCATATCCATGCAGGCTATACAACAAACTTTAAAAACCATTTTATAAGACTTGGTGGCGGTATGGGCTTTGTTAACTTACAAATGGGATTTGAAACTTTAATACAATTTGATGATGCAAAATCTTCATTCACCAATATAAATGGTTTTTATGCTCGATATCACTTTTTCAGTTATTAGATTTGGTATAAGAAGTATATTTTTTTCCTAACTCTACATATACATCAGCATTAATTCTTATTTTTTCTTTTGCTTCTTCATCTAATTGTTTGATAATTCTGGCGGGTGTGCCCACCACCAATGACCCCTCAGGTATATTCATACCTTCAGGTACAAGTGTATTAGCTCCAATAATACAATAATCACCTATTGTTGCATGGTTTAAAATTGTAGCATTCATTCCAATTAAAACATGGTTACCAATGGTAGCACCATGAACTATGGCTAAATGACCAATAATACAATCATGGCCAATAGATACTGGACAACCTGGATCTACATGCACGACAGCATTGTCTTGTATATTTGTTCTGTTTCCTATTTTTATCAAGTCATTATCAGCCCGCAAAACAGCACCAAACAATACAGTGCAATTGTCACCTAAAACCACATTACCAAATACAGTAGCATTGGGTGCTATCCATACTTCATTTCCTTTCTCTATTGGCTTAGTAAATAAATTTTCCATAACTGCAAATGTATATATTGCTTTCCTAATTTGAATTTACCGATATTTGCAGAAATGAAATTAGATAGAAATTATTCACTTATAGAAATTGCCAAACTTATAAATGCCAAAGCCATTGGAGATGAAGAGTTTGTAGTCTCAGGAATTAATGAAATTCATATGGTAACCTCAGGAGATATAACTTTTGTTGACCATGAAAAATATTATAATAAAGCACTTAATAGCAATGCCACTACCATCATTATAAACAAAGATGTGCCCTGCCCTGAAGGTAAAACTTTACTAATAAGTGATGACCCATTCAGAGACTATAATTATCTTACGAAGTTTTTTTCACCACTACAACAACCAGAAAACCCTATATATACAATAGGAAAAAACTCTTCAGTTGGAATAAACACATATATACATCAGGGTGTAGTAATTGGCAACAATGTAAAAATTGGAGATAACTGCATAATATATCCTAATGTGGTAATATATGATCATAGTATAATTGGAAACAATGTAATTATTCAAGCCAATACAGTTATTGGAGGTGATGCCTTTTATTATAAACGCAGACCTGACTACTATGAAAAAATGCACAGTTGCGGTAGAACTGTTTTAGAAGACTGGGTAGAGATTGGTTGCAACTGCACCATAGATAGAGGAGTTTCTGGTGATACCATTATTGGCCAAGGTACTAAGCTAGATAATTTGGTTCAAATTGGCCACGACAATGTGATTGGCAAAAATTGCATCATAGCCTCTCAATGCGGCATAGCAGGCGTAACAACAATAGAAGATGAAGTAATTTTATGGGGACAAGTAGGAGTAACTAAAGATATAATTATAGGTAAAGGTGCTATTGTTTCTGCTAAGTCAGGCGTTTCAAAGAGTTTAGAAGGCGGAAAAAGTTATTTTGGTGCACCTGCCAAAGAGTTTAAACAAGCAATATTAGAACTTGCTTATATAGCAAAGTTGCCAAAAATGTTTAAGGATTTGAAAAAGTAAATCAATATATGCGAGAAAGAAGACCCATCAAATCAGAAGAAATACTTTTAATACAATATTTACTGTATAAAAAAGATCTAAACCCTAGTGACTATTTGATAGCTGAGATGGTTGATGAATATGAAGGGGGTAAGATGGGCAGCATTGGCATAGGTAATGAAATAAATATATACAACGGAGACTTAGCTCAGGCAGAATATATTGACAGTGATGGTGTCGAGGTAATTATAACTTTAACACAAGACAACTTTAACCAACTTCTAGATTTAGATTTTTGGAAGGTAGATTTTTCTAAGCTAGTAACTTATCCTAAACCAGAAGATTTAATTATTGTAAAATAATACTTTATAAATTAAGAAATAAATTCCCTTTACTTCTTTTTCTTTTTTCTTTTCTTATTATAAATTTCTTCGTCTTTCAACACTTCATTAATCAAAGCACTCCAATTGTTACTTGCATCTTTCGAAAAATCTACAGTAGCTTCGTAACTTGTTTTATCTATTTTTACCTCATCAATTTCTCCACCTATAAATTCTTCAATTTCTTTGAGCAATGGTTTTTCTTCAGGGCTACAAAAAGATACAGCATGCCCTATAAGCACACCTCTACCGGTTCTTCCTACACGGTGCACATAGTTTTCAGGCAAATCAGGCAAATCGTAGTTAATCACATAATCAACTTTAGCTATATCTATTCCTCTAGCACTTATGTCAGTAGCTATCAATAATTTTACTTTGTCGTTTTTAAAATCTTCCATGGCTGATAAGCGAGCATCTTGTTCTTTGTCTCCATGCATAGTTACGCTAGCTATCCCTACTCTTTCCATAGCTTGATGAACACGTTCGGCTCTTACCTTGGTTCTAACAAATACCAAAATTTTGCTTTGAGGAGCTTCATTTACAATTCGTTCTAAGAAAAATCTCTTATCGTCCATGTTCACATATACTACAGTATGTGTCACATTTTTAGAAACAGGGTTTTTAGGCGATATATGTATACGGATCGGATTGAGTACAATATCATATGCTAGTTTCTTAATTTCTTTATCAATAGTAGCAGAGAAAAACAAGGTTTGTCTTTTCTGAGGTAAAAGTCTAATAACATCTCTAATATCTTTTATAAAACCTAGGTCTAACATTTGGTCTGCCTCGTCTAATACTAAAATCTCTACAGTTTCAAGAATAATATAACCTTGGCTTACCAAATCGAACATACGACCTGGAGTAGTAATAAGAATATCTACACCGCCTTCAAGTTGGTCAATTTGTGGTGATTGCTCAACTCCACCATGCAAACACAAAATATTTAATCGTGTGTATTTACTTAGTTGGTTAAAAACCTCCGTGATTTGAATAGCCAACTCACGGGTAGGTAACATCACCAAGCACCTTATATTTCTTGAATATTCTTGATACTTATTTTTATGCTGTAACCTATGAATAACTGGAATAGCAAATGCGGCTGTTTTACCAGTACCGGTTTGAGCTATTGCAAGAATATTTTGGCCTTTTAAAATAGCAGGAATAGATTTAAATTGAATATCAGTGGGTCTGCTGAAACCTATTTCGGCAATGCTTTTTTTAAGCTCAGTTGATATAGGGTAATCGGCAAATTTCATTTATATATATTAAAAGTATTAATGCAGTTTAATTCAATTTAAATGAACTAAAATTTCAAGAAAAACAACAATATATACTTAGCAATATATATTAAGCTTAGAATTAAAGTAAGTTTCTAAAAGTCATCCAGCCAGCTGTAACTAGCATGTTTAAAATAGAAAGAGGGATAAGAATTTTCCAACCTAAGTGCATCAATTGGTCATAACGAAAACGAGGCAATGTCCAACGAACCCACATAAACACAAATATGAAAAAGAATATTTTTCCGAATAGAGCTGCGATGCCTGCTATAGCTTGTAAGTTATGAGGCAATAAATGAATACCAGGAAAGTTATATCCGCCAAAGTACAATGTTGAAATAACAGCAGAACTGATAAACATATTGATGTATTCAGCAAATAAAAAGAATCCAAGTTTCATTGAGCTATATTCTGTGTGATAACCTCCAATTAATTCACTTTCGCATTCAGGCAAGTCAAATGGAGCTCTATTTGTTTCAGCAAAAGCACAAACTAAAAATATAATAAAACCTACTGGTTGAACAAACACGTTCCAATCTAATCCTGTAGTAAGAGGAATTCCAAACAACTGTCCTGATTGTCCTGCAGCAATATCTTTTAAACTTAAGCTACCAGTCATCATCACAATTGAAATGATACTTAACCCCATAGCAAGTTCATAACTTATCATCTGACTAGATGCTCTAATGGCACCCATCAAAGAGTATTTATTGTTTGAAGCCCAACCACCTATCATAATTCCATATACACCTATTGAAACCATTCCCATTATATATAAAATTCCAATATTGACATCTGCAATTTGTAAAGAAACTTCACGCCCCATAATGTTTAAAGAAGTACCCCAAGGTATCACCGCACCTGTCATGCATGCTGTAAACATAGCAATGCCGGGGCCCATAATAAACAACCATTTGGCAGAAGCAGCAGGAATAAAATCTTCTTTAAAAAACATTTTACCCGCATCAGCTAAGGGTTGAAAAATCCCAAAAGGTCCTGCTCTATCTGGGCCAATTCTATCTTGTAAAAACGCAGCCACTTTTCTTTCTGTATAAGTAAGATATGTTGCAATTAAAAGCGTAACACTAAAAACGCTTAGAATAAGTATACTTTTTTCAATAATTAAATCTAACATGGATATATATTATTTTAAACGCTTAATATTATCTGAAGGAAGTTCGTAGTGGTTTTGAGAGATCACAGAATGCTTATCAATATGGCTTGGACCCTCTATGCTCCAATCAGCCAATGATTTTTTATCGAACCTGCAAGTATTGCATATAAACTCTTCCACTTCGCCATTTTGGTCTTTTCTGCCAGTAACTCTTAACACATCGTCACCACTAAGCCAAACCGTAGTTTTACCACAACATTTATCACAATTGCGATGAGCAAGCATAGGTCTAGTAAACCAAACCCTACTTTTAAATCTAAATGTTTTATCAGTTAAAGCTCCTACAGGACAAACATCTATTATATTACCTGAGAAATCATTGTCAATAGCTTTGGTAATATAAGTTGATATTTCAGCATGATCTCCTCTACCCATTACACCATGAACTCTACCTTCAGTAATTTGATCAGCAGTATAAACACATCTATAGCAAAGTATACAACGGTTCATATGCAATTTGATGTTGTCTCCTATGTCTTGCACTTCAAAAGTTCTGCGTTCAAATTCATACCTAGTTTTTTGTAAACCATGCTCGTATCCTAAATCTTGTAAATTACACTCACCAGCTTGGTCGCACACTGGGCAATCTAATGGGTGGTTCATCAGTAAGTATTCAACCACACCTTTTCTTGCATCCATTACTTTTTCACTAGTCTTATTTTTAACAACCATACCATCCATAACATTGGTGCTACAACTTGCAACAAGCTTAGGCATAGGTCTAGGATCTTTTTCGCTACCCGCTGCCACTTCTACTAAACAAGTACGACATTTACCGCCACTCCCTTTAAGTTTGCTATAATAGCACATAGCAGGTGGAACAACGTCGCCACCTATCATTCTAGCAGCATTTAGTATGGTAGTACCATCAGGCACTTCTATTATTTTATCGTCTATTGTTACTTTAGCCATCAGTTTTAAATATTCTTATGTTATTAACTTATACGGTTTGGTAAACAGTTTCTTTAACCAATCCATAGTTTTTACTTTGAGCCAATTGAGGATTTTTGATATGCCATTCAAATTCGTCTCTAAAATGACGAATAGCAGCGGCAACTGGCCAAGCAGCAGCATCGCCTAAAGGGCATATAGTGTTTCCTTCTATACGTCTTTGTATATCCCAAAGCAAATCAATATCTGCCATGGTAGCTCCTTTTCCATGCTCAATTTTATCTAATACTTTTACTAACCATCCTGTCCCTTCTCTACATGGGCTACATTGCCCGCAGCTTTCATGGTTATAAAATCTGGCAAGGTTCCAAGTATTTCTAACGATACATTGGTCTTCGTCATATACAATAAAACCACCTGAACCCATCATGGTACCACTTGCAAATCCACCATCAGAAAGGCTTTCGTATGACATCAACCTATCTTCACCTTTTATATTTTTGTAAAACAAACCTGCAGGAACAATAGGTACTGAAGAACCACCAGGTATTACAGCTTTTAATCTTTTTCCATTAGCAACACCACCACAATATTCATCACTATTTAAAAATTCATCAACAGGTAAGCCTAAATCAATTTCATATACACCTGAGTTTTTAATATTTCCACAAGCTGAAATCAACTTGGTACCCGTGCTTTTGCCTATGCCTATTTTAGCATATTCATCGCCTCCTTCGTTCACAATTGGAACGACTGCAGCTATTGTTTCAACATTATTAACCACAGTAGGGCTTTGCCACAATCCTTTTATAGCAGGGAAAGGTGGCTTCATTCTAGGGTTTCCTCTTTTTCCTTCTAAGCTTTCTAATAATGCAGTTTCTTCACCACATATATATGCACCACCTCCAGGTTGAACATATAAATCGAAATTAAAACCACTGCCTAAAATGTTTTTCCCTAAATAACCTTTAGCATAAGCTTCAGCAATGGCTTCAACTAAAATAGTGTATACCCAACGATACTCACCACGTATATATATATATGATGTATTGGCACCTAATGCATAGCTACTAGTAATCATACCTTCTATGAGTAAGTGAGGCAAATACTCCATTAAGTATCTGTCTTTAAATGTGCCTGGTTCACTCTCATCTGCATTGCAAACTAAATAGCGAGGAATACCTTCAGGCTTAGCCAAAAAACTCCATTTCATTCCGGTAGGGAAACCTGCACCTCCTCTTCCTCTAAGTCCAGATTTTTTTACTTCTTCTACAACTTCATCAGGGGTCATTGTTTTAAGTGCTTTGTGCACTGAACGGTAACCTCCGTGTTGTATATATGTATCAATATGTCTGATACCGGGTACTTTCGCGTGTTCTAATAATAATTTTCTTCCCATGTTATAAATTATTTAGTCTTCCAATCAGATATTAAATTATCTAATTTTTCAGGGGTTAAATACTCGTGGTAATGCTCGCCTACTTGCATCATTGGAGCGTATCCACAAGCACCTAAACATTCTACAGTTCGCCAAGTGAACAAGCCATCAGCAGTAATTTCACCTTCTTTAATTCCAAGTTTTTTTTCAAGATACTTGCATATATCTTCTGCACCTCTAATCATACAAGGTCCAGTTCGGCATACTTCTAATACATATTTACCAACAGGATGCAAATGAAACATGGTATAAAAAGTTGCTACTTCGTAAACTTCAATAGGTTTTATCTTGAGCATCTCAGCTATAATATCTTGGGCTTCAACACTTACCCATCCAAAATGCTTCTGCACTATGTGCATGATAGGAAGAATGGCAGATTTTTGTTTTCCTTCAGGATAATGTTTGATTATCTCTTGAGATTGATCTAACATTTCTTGAGAGAAGACAATTGGCTGTTGACTGTGAGAAGGATGGTTGCTATACATTTTTTGTTATCAATCTTTTAAATTTATAGATATATATTTTTTAAGCGTCTAACTCTCCTGCTATTACATTTAAAGAACTGAGAGTTACAACTGCATCACTTAACAAACAATTTTTAATCATTTCAGGGTATGCTTGATAGTATATAAAACAAGGTCTACGAAAATGCAATCTATATGGGGTTCTTCCGCCATCAGAAACTAAATAATATCCTAATTCTCCGTTACCACCTTCAACACTATGGTATACTTCGCCTACTGGAACTTTGGTTTCACCCATTACTATTTTAAAATGATAGATTAAGGCTTCCATATTATTATATACTTCATCTTTTGGAGGAAGATAAAAATCAGGTACATCAGCGTGGTAAGGGCCTTCAGGCAAGTTATTATAAGCTTGATTAATAATTTTCAAACTCTCTAATATCTCATGTTGACGGACCATAAAGCGATCAAACGTATCGCCTTGAGTTCCTACTGGTATATCAAAAGTAAAATCTTCATAACTGCTATATGGGTTCATTACGCGTACATCATAGTCAACACCACAAGCTCTTAAATTTGGACCTGTGAAACCATAATTCATAGCTCGCTCAGCTGAGAAAGGGCATGCGTTTATAGTTCTGTCCATAAATATTCTGTTTCTTTCTGTTAAATCTCTAAACTCTTGAAACTTCTCAGGAAATTCAGCTAAAAATGCTTTAAGTTTTTTATGGAAATCTTCAGAAAAATCTCTTTCAAAACCTCCTATTCTGCCTATATTGGTTGTGAGTCTTGCTCCACATACTGCTTCAAAAAGATCATATATTTTTTCACGCCATTGGAACATATAGGTAAAACCTGTCAAAGCTCCACAGTCTACGGCTATAACAGCATTGCACACCAAATGGTCTGATATACGAGCTAGTTCCATGATGATTACACGCATATAATCTACACGCTTAGAAACTTTACAGCCAATAAGTTTCTCAACAGTCATATGCCAACCTAAATTATTAATTGGAGATGAGCAGTAATTTAATCTATCAGTGATAGGTGTAATTTGGTTGTATGGTCTGCGTTCAGCTAATTTTTCGAAGGCTCTATGAATATAACCTACGGTTTGTTCGCTATGATGAATACGCTCACCATTCATGGTTAAGATATTCTGAAAAATACCATGAGTGGCAGGGTGAGTAGGTCCTAGATTTAACGTTTGAAATTCGTTATCAAGGGAGTCAATTTCTATTATATCTGTTGTGCTGCTCATGCGTTTAATTGCTTATCTGCTCTTTGATCAAAAGTTTGTATATAATTTCCTTCTCTGCCAAAGTATTGGTCTTCTTTGTCAGTTCTTGTTCCGTCTTCTAGAGGGTATTGCTTGCGTTGAGGGAAATAATCCATTTCATCTACATTCATAATTCTTCTTAAATCAGGATGACCTTCAAATAAAATTCCATAAAAATCAAATGTTTCTCTTTCCATCCAATTTGCAGCTGCATATATATTGCAAATGGTAGGTACTTTTGGACTTTTTATTGACACAAAACTTTTTATTCTCATTTTTAGGTTTTTAGTCCAACTGTGCACCATGTATACCATCCCTAATTCTCTATCAGTTTGGTTGGGGAAGTGCATTCCACACAAGTCAGTAAGAAACGCCATTTTTAATTCTTCTGAATCTCTGAGAAATTCTAAAAGTGAAGTAATCTTTGCAGGCGGAATCTCAATAGTTAACATGCCATATGGCTCATCAAAACTAAGAATATCATCTGTAAACTTTGTTCTTATATGGTCTAATATTTCTTGATTAGTCATTTTGTTGGTTTAATAATTAGCCTATTTTATATTGATCCATTAAAGCTTGATATTCAGAACTGTTTCTATGGCGTAAGCTTTCGTTTTTAGCTAATTCTTGAATCTTCAATACACCATCTAAAATTTGTTCGGGTCTTGGAGGGCAGCCTGGAACATAAACATCAACAGGTATCACTTTATCTATACCTTGAAGCACTGAATATGTATCAAAAATACCGCCACTGCTAGCACAAGCCCCAATAGACATAACCCATTTAGGCTCGGCCATTTGCTCATATACTTGACGTAAAACTGGTCCTAACTTTTTAGAAATAGTGCCAGCTACAAGAAGTATATCGGCTTGCCTTGGCGAGAAACTCATTCTTTCCATACCAAACCTAGCAAGGTCATAATTACTACCCATAGTGGCCATAAATTCTATACCACAACAAGAGGTTGCAAAAGGTAACGGCCATAAAGAATTTGCTCTAGCCAAGCCTATTACTTTGTCTAATGAAGTAGCAAAGAAACCTGGACCTTCTATTCCCGGAGGAGCTTGAGATATTTTTACCATTGTGTATATAATATTTTTATTTGTCCCACTCTAATGCACCTTTTTTAAGTACATAGAAAAAGCCAATTAAGAAAAAAGAAACAAACATTAAAACTGCAAGAAAACCTTCGCCTCCTAGTTCTTTAAAATTTACAGCGTAAGGATAAAAGAAAATAACTTCTACATCAAACAACACAAATAAAATTGCGGTCATAAAATATTTTATCGAAAAACGAACACGAGCGTCACCGTCGCTTTCTACTCCACACTCAAAGTTAGCATCTTTGGTTTTATTTTTTCTGCTTGGACCTAGCAAATGGGTAAGTGTTAACACCAATCCAACAAAACCGCCCGCAACAAGCGTTTGCATGACAATAGGAAAGTAACTTGAAGTTGTATTCATCTGTAGTGCAATTAAATTTTTGCAGCAAATGTAATAACAAAGACGAGCTTTACATAGTTTTTAAATAGTGTTTTTTACACTAAATTATATTTTAATTAAAACACTAATTTTCTTGCTTTTCCCAAAACCTTTGGCTTACTGTTTCATCAAAAACATGCTTTAATATTGTCTGTTCAATCTCATCAAATACTACTCCTCTCCTATGGCACATCTGAGAAGCCATTTCTATTACTTTATTTAATTGAAAGGTTTCAAAGCCCTGAGCACCACCCCAAGCAAAAGAAGGTATAAAGGTTCTAGGAAAACCGGAACCAAATATATTTGCGGCTACACCCACAACAGTTGCAGTATTAAACATGGTATTAATTCCGCACTTAGCATGGTCAGCCATCATTAGACCACAAAAAGTTAGGCCTGTGTTTTCAAACTTATTTAAAACATGACTCCACACTTTAACATCAGCATAGTTATTTTTCAAGTTCGAGCTATTTGTGTCAGCTCCAATATTACACCACTCACCTATTACGGCATTGCCTATAAACCCATCGTGACCTTTATTGCTATAACCAAATAAGATTGAGTTACTAACTTCACCTCCAACTTTACAATGTGGGCCAATGGTAGTAGCTCCGTATATTTTTGTACCCATTTTTGTTGAAGCATTTTCACCTAATGCAAATGGACCTCTGATAAATGAACCCTCCATTATTTCAGCATTTTTGGCTATATATATAGGACCAGTTGAAGCATTTAAAAATGCACCTTGTACTTTAGCTCCTGGTTCTACAAATATTTGTTCTATATTGATTAATGTGTTTGTTTCATTTAGCAATTCACTTGTTCTATTGGCAGTGATATGCTTAAAATCAAACCTAATAGCTTGATCATTGTAGGTAAACAAATGCCAAATTCTATTTATGTATATATATCCGGTTGAGTTTGTTTCTTTTTTTATGGTGTGATTAAAAATTTCAAGACTAAAATCTTTTACTTGCTCGCTATTTAACACGACCGCTATTAGCAAATCATTTTTTATTAATGATTCGCCAAGTTTTAATTCTTTAACTTCACTTAATAATAAATTATCAGGTATAATACTGCCATTTATCAATAAATTTTGGTCTTGAATGTTAGTTTTAAACTTATTTGATAAATATTCTTGAGTTAAAAAAGATACTTTTGATTCGAACATTAACTCCCACCTTTCAGCTGGAGTTAGAATTCCACACCTAATTGCTCCTGTAGGTCGAGTATAGGTAAATGGAAGTAAGTTGTTTCTGCTAGTGTCGTCAAATAAAATGATATTCATATGTACAATATTATTTAATAATAGATTAAAAAACAAAACCCCTCGAATTTTCGAAGGGTTTAAATATTATTAAATTAAAAACTTATTTTTTATCGTAACGACGACGGAATTTATCTATACGTCCTGCTGTATCTAAGAAAGTAGATTTACCAGTATAGAAAGGATGAGATTTGTCTGAAATCTCTAATTTATATAATGGATATTCGTTACCATCTTCCCATTTAACTGTTTCTTTTGTTTCAACAGCTGAACGAGTAAGAAATGAATAGTCGCATGACATGTCTTTAAATACAACTTGTCTATAATTTTCTGGATGAATGCCTTTTTTCATGATTTTTAAAAAAATTGGGCTGCAAATATACAACTAATCATCTGCTATCAAAATTATTTTTCAATTTTTCATTCTTTTGTTATTGAATAAAACAAACTTAATTTGCAACACTTTATATGGAAAAGAAAATTATCATGGATCATGAGGCTGTGTTGATGAAAATTCAACGTATGGCTTGGCAAGTGTATGAAAATAATATTGAAGCTAAGTCTATTTTAATTTTCGGAATAGAAGGGAGTGGGAATATTATATCTTCAATTTTGGTTGAAGAATTAAACAAAATTTGTTCAATTAAAACAATATATTCTTCGATTAATGTAAATAAAAACAACCCTTCAAGTATGCAGGCTAAAATTGATATATCTATTGAAGAATATAAAGATTCCCCATTAATTATAGTGGACGATGTACTTAATTCAGCAAGAACAATAGCCTATGCGATGAACCCTTTTCTTATTGCTGGATTTAAAAAAATACAAACCGCAGTTCTAGTAAACAGAAATCACAGAAGCTACCCAATAGCAGCTGATTTTTCAGGCATTTCTTTGGCTACAACACTTCAAGAGCATGTGAATGTTATGTATATAGATGAGAGGTTTTCTGTATCAATCGAATAACTATTTTTAACATTGTTGATTTATTTTTTAAAGTAATCAATAACATTATTTTCAAAGCTTAATTTTACTTTACTTAATTTGTTATGTATAAGATTATATATAATGAGGAATCTATTTATTGATATTCAAAAAATAAAGTACTACACTTTAAAAGTATTTGATAATTTCAGTATGTATAAAATTATCATTTTTAAAATAAAAAAAACCCACCTTTTTCAAGGTGGGTTAAACAATTTGTTTTTACCTATTAATATTTACACACGTTAATATTCATAATTAATATTTAACCACTTTTGTGGTTTGTTTGAAGTCATTACCAACTATGTTAAGAATGTATACACCTTTAGATAGGGATTCAGATGGAATAACCATTAGAATATTACCTTCAGTTGTTTCAATATTTTGATTGATAATTACTTTTCCATTTAAGTCTGTCAACATTATTGTATATTTTCCTGCTGACACATTCATATCTATAGTAAATTCTTTATTAAATGGATTAGGATATACCATTAATTGAGAAGAATATTCTATATTAGAATTAACTTGATTATTATTTACAAATACAGGAGATAATGGTGTATTAGCAGAGTCTGAGACTGTAAACTTAATAGTGCCTGATAAAGTTGTTCCATTTCTTCTAACTGCTCCTGTTGAAGCATTAGCAGTAGAAGGAGTACAGCCAGTAATATTAGACCAAGTAGAACCATTATTAGTAGATTTATTAAAACGCAACTTACTTCTATCAGCACCAGCTAATTCAGTTGAGTCATATGTCATTTCAAAAACAGAAGCAGTTACATTGTTTGCAACAGTAATATCATAATTACGGCTGATGCTACTGCCTGTTCCACTTGTATAAACATTGTGTTTTCTAGTAATGGTAGTATTGCCAGGAGCAGCGTTAGTAGACAACTTCATTCCTAAACCAGCAATATTATTATTTGATAAAGCTGTAGCATAACTACGAGTAGTTGTTAAACTTCCTGAATTTCCAACAAATGTTTGATTAGCAGCTTCAGAAATAGTAGCAGCTGATCCTAAAGTAATAGTGGCTCCATTTAGGTCTACATCTCCAATTGTTAAGGTTGCAGTTCCATTTAAGACAAAGCTATTTGCTATGCTTAATCCACTAGCTCTGTTTATTGTGATATTTCTCATAGTGTCTAAAGGTAATCCAGAAATAAAAGGTGCTGAAGCATTTCCTATGATACTAAGTATTCCTGTAGCTTGGCTATTTTTAATTTTACCTGAAGTAGTATTAACTATTCCATAGGCTAAACTGGTAGATCCAATTTGGAAGTTAAAACCATTCATATCAATTACACCATTATAAAGTGAAGTTGTATTTCCAACTAACATTCTATCTCCTAATTTAACACCATTTGGTCTATTTAAAGTAAAGCTACCATTTGAAGAATATTTTAAATTAGTAATTTGAGGTGCACTAGCATTACCGTTAATAATAAGCTCATTAGTTGTTGCACTATTACCTCCTAAGATATTACCTCCAGTTGTTATAATGTTTCCTATACTTGTAGACGTTGTTCCTATTGTTAAAGTTGTTGCTGGATTTAACAAACATGTTCCAGAAGTTAAGAATAAAGAATTAGTAACTAATAAATTCCCAATGATACGAACTCCTCCACTTGCACTTGTATTTAATTCAACATTACTCATCAAACCATTTGAAAATAATGTCTGATATCCAGATGCTCTTGTAAATAAGGTTTTACCATTACCTGAAATGATACCATTCATTGTAACATCACCTTTTAAGGTTAGATTATTAGAACCTAATGAAAGTGTAGATGTAGAAGAACTGATTTCAAATGTATTATTAATAGTAACATTTCCTAGTAAAGAGTAACTTTTTGCAACTCCAGTTAATCTAACAGCAAAGTATGTACCTGCTGGTATTGAAGTAGAATTAGCAAGATTTAAGTACCCAATAGAATGTAAAAATGTCCCGTTTTGGGTAAATGTTCCATTTATTGTTAAGCTTCCACCAGAAACCATTTTTACACTTGCACCAGATGCAATGATTAAGTTTCTACAAATAGCCGATGATTGAATCGAAGGATAATTAGTTAATCCAGCTGGAATAATAATATCTGTTGTACTATTAGGAACAACACCACTACACCAGTTTGCACCATTGAACCAAGAAGTATCCATTGAACCATTCCATCCATTAGGTGATATACTAATTGTAGAAATATTAGTATCAGAAACACATCCAAAACTACTCATAGCAACCATTTTAACAGTATATGTTCCAAGTGCAAGGTAAGTTTTAATTGGGTTAACTGCTGTAGATGTATCATTTACGCCAGTTCCAAAATTCCATTTGTATGTATTGGCATTAGAACTAGTGTTAGTATATATAAAATTATTACCTGAGATACATTGTGCAGCATTGTTTAAGTTGTATGAAGCAATTGGTTTTGGGTTAACAACAATCACTTGAGTAAGTGTATCATTACTTGGTGTTTGATCAGCAATTCCATTTGGTTTTGTGCTCCATATTTTAACTAAGTAAGAACCAGAAACTGGCCAAGCAAAATATCCTAAAGAAATGGTAGCTGAGTCATTTTTAACCAAATTGCCTGTCCACGAAGTTCCACCTATTAAAGTTCCATTAACACTCACATAAACTGAATCACTTGTTAAGAAATTCTCACCATAATTTTTGATGCGAATTGAATATAAGTTTGAATCACCTTGACAAACATTTGAGTTGGGTATTAATCTAAATACCCCTGCATCTTCTGAGTTCACATAGAATTCATCAGCACCAATATCAGGTGTTGAAGCATCACGTGTTTCACCGTCAAAGTCAGTTGTTATTGATATTGGAGTAGCACCTTTATTTAAGCCTATTCCACTGCTATGTAAGTCTGAACTAGAAGCATAATTAGAGAAACTGCTGCGGCTATTGTTGTTTAAACCATAACCTGCTTGCATTGCTGCCAATGTTCCATACTCTGTTAAAGAACCTGCTGTAGAACCTAAACCTAAGAACTTAGGTGTATTACCTGTAATAGTTCCATAACTAGTAGTATCAAAGTTATTGTTTGAAAGGTTTGTAAAGTTAGAAGATGGGAAAGTAGCTGCATACAGTAATATACCATAGTGTTTAGCTCCTGTATATGCACCACCAGTATAAGTGAAGGTGTTTTTAAATGAATTGTTTCTGAAATCTAAATTAGTATTGGTATTACTTCCAAAAGCTACACAAGCAGAGAAATAATTTGCACTTGCTGAAGTTTTTAAATTGTTAGTACCTGATAAACTAATAGAATTATAATATAATTTAATACCATCATTTACTCCTTGAATTCGGATACCGCAAGGAATACCATTTGAAACGCTTGTCCATCCGTCACCATTCAGGTCAGATAACATATTGTTGTCAATTTGAATATTACCTGTACCAGCTGTAAACCCAGTAGCATTAATATCAATACCAGTTGCACCATAACCAGAAGATCCAGTATAATATAAGCCAGTTATAGTGTTTCTAGTGATTCTCACATTATTAGTTCCAATAGTCATCTCAATTCCAATAGGACCAGGTGAACCGCTTGTAGTCTTGATATTAAATATAGTATTTTGGCTTATTAAAACGCCATTAGCTTGACCCAAAGAAATACCTTTAAACCCAACATAATTAGAAGCTGTGTTTGAACCAAATGAATTTCCAATGATACCTAAATTATCAGATTTTGCAGTGGCAGTTCCTCTTTGGTAAATACCATAATAGCATTTGTTGAAACTACAATTGCGAATGGTGTCGTTGTCATTATCACCACCAGCTGTTGTTGAAGAGGTAGCATCACCAATGGTAATACCTGAAACAGCAGTGGTTAATAAACCAGCAGTGATGTTCACATTTTTTATGGTATTATTGGTAGCACCCGCACCTGTTCCTAATGAAGCCATAAATATTACAGAAGAAGTAGTCGTAACAGAATTATTAGTAATACTTAAATCTCTGCTAGTTCCACCATTGTTAGAACCATCTATGGTAACATAATCAGCACCGTTTAATACAATTATACCTAAAGCACTTCCTGTTATAGTTGCTGTATTTCCTGATGCAGGCTTAATTGTTAATTTATTCGTGCTACTCGATCCAGAGTATTGATTAATGATAATTGGGAAAGTTTCAGAGTTAGAATAAGTTGCATCTGTTAAGTTAAATGTAACAGCACCACAAGCTCCATTTTGGTTTAGATCAGCAACAGCTGCTGTTAAAGTAGTATAGTTACCTCCTGTACCTACAGTATATGTTCCATTTAATCCGGTTTTAACATTATTTAATGTATTTGAATCATTAGTTAGGTTAGGATCATATATATTATTTGGACTTGAACTCCATGCTTTAATAGTATAAGTAGTACCGCTACTAAAGCTGTAACTACCTAAAGAAACAGTTGATGTAGAACCTTGTGCTATGTTTCCTGTCCACAAAACTCCACCTTGTAATGTTCCATTTACGCTCCAATATACTGAATCAGAAGTTAAATTATTAACTCCATAATTTTTAATAGTAGCATTTAAGTTTATAGAACCAGCACAAATAGCACCCGAACCTGCAGAAATACTTGTAATACCAGCATCATCATTAACAGGAGTAAATTCATCCGCACCAATATCAGGTGTTGAAGCATTTCTAGTTTGACCATCAAAGTCAATAGTAATACCTGTGCCTGTTGCTGCTGTTCCATTTAATGCATTAACACCTGTATGCAAATCTGTATTACTTGTAAATCCAGATGAAACTTCAATGGTACTTGTATTTAGACCATAACCTGCTTGTAAAGTTGAAACTGTAGCATACTCTGTTAATGAGCCTGCTGTAGCACCTAATCCAAAGTATTTAGGTGTGTTACCAGTAATAGTTCCATAACCTGTTGTGTCAAAGTTATTATTGCTAAAGTTAGTAAAATTAGAAGTAGGGAAAGTAGCAGTCAAAAACATTACCCCATAATGTTTAGCACCAGTATATGAACCACCTGTGTATGAATAAGTGTTTCTGAAAATATTATTTCTGAAATCTAAATTGGTATTGGTATTACTACCAAAAGCAATACAAGCAGATACATAATTAGTTCTAGCAGCAGTGCTATTATTGTTAGTTCCATTTAAATTAATAGAATTGTATACGAATTTAATTCCATCATTTACTCCTTGAACTCTTAATCCACATGGGATACCATTAGATACTGATGTCCAACCGTCACCATTAATATCAGATATCATATTGTTATCTATTACAATACTTCCGGTGCCTGTGGTAAAACCAGTACTATTAATATCTATTCCTATAGCACCATATCCAGTTGTACTAGTATAATATAAACCTGTAATTTTATTTCTAGAAATTTTTACATTATTAGTTCCTGCTGCGATTTCAATACCTGAAGGACCAGGAGAACCTGAAGTTGTTTTAAGATTGAAAATAGTATTTTGACTAATCAACACACCAATAGCTTGACCTACAGATATACCTTTAAAAGTAATATAATCAGTAGCTGTATTAGAGCCAATTGTGTTTCCAATAATACCTAAATTATCGGTAGTTCCAGTAACAGCAGATCTTGAATAAACCCCGTAATAAGCTTTTGTTAAGATACAGTTTTGAATGGTATCGTTGTCATTATCATCTCCTGATGACAAATTGGTAGAACCACCTAATTGAATAGCTGAATATCCAGAAGTAATATTACCAGCAGCTATTTTACAATTTTTAATCGTATTATTAGTTGCCCCTGCACCAGTTCCTTGAGAAATGATATATATGGCAGCTGAAGCACCTGTATTATATGTATTTGAAATGGTCAAATCTTGAGTAGTACCACCCACAGTATTTGAACCATCAATGGTTACATAATCTGCTCCATTTAATCTAAGGATTCCTGTTGCACTTGAACCAGCAATTACTGGCGTAGCACCTGTAGCAGGCTTAATTACTAATCTGTTAGCAGCTGAAATACCTGCAAATTGGTTAAGTGTTAATGGGAATGTTTCTGATGCATAAGCATTATCTGTTAATGATAAAGTTACACCACAAGATGTACCTCTAGTAGTTAAATCAGTGATGGCATCTGTAATGGTTGCATAGTTTTGACCAGAACCCACTGTATAAGTTCCACACATAGGGCCCGTAATTTTACGATTACCTGAAGTGGCTCCACCTCCAAAGTTTACAACAGAATTTCCATTGATAGAAACTAATTGAGCATCAACTGAGTCACCTACAACAGCCGTATTTTTAATATCATAAAATAAATTAAAATAGAATGTAGTATCATGGAAAATTCTAAATGAACCATTAATAGTGAATGAACCATTAGGGCTAGCTACACCTCCAAAAAGTGAAGCAGCAGAAGTATCAATTGCACCTGTTAATCCTGCATAATATAATTTAGCACTGTCAAGATTTGTTGAAGCTTGACTTGTTCCGTTTGTATTAAAGGTAAATGAAGTAATATTGAACCCTTTATATACTCCTTGGATTTTTACTGCTACTCTCATTATAGCTTGTTTTCTATTATTTGCAGTAACAGCAGTAACATAAGGTTGTGTAGGTGTTAATGTACTTACATAAAACGAATCTTCAGGTACTCCGTCATATTCATCAGCTCCAATATCAAATGTAGTACCTCCACCATTAGCAGCTGCATTATTATCAGGGCGGGTTTGGTTGTCGTAGTCTGTATTAAACAATGAAACAATATCTCCACTGTTTTCAGCTATACATTTATTGGTACCAGCATTTATATGTAAGTTAGTAGTTGACACGTATTGCGGATCACGGCTATACGAGTTAGAATCTTTATTGGTATAAGTAACTAAGTTTAACTTGGTTGGGCAAAGTACGCCTCCCACATATGCATAAAGACCACAAACACTTGGAGCGTAGTAGTCATTTTTATCCATAGTCCAATTTGCATAATTAGAAGTTGTTGAACTAGGTAATGACAAAGCTGCATTTGAGTTTGCAGTATTGCCACTATTGGTCATATTGTTTACGAATATATTATTTCTTATATCTAAATTATTTAAACCAGTAGCAGTTATATGCAAAGCTGCTGAGCTGGCACCTGCAGTAGCAGAAGTACTAACACCACTTAAATACACACTGTTGTTATATATTTTGTGGAACCCGCTACCTTCAATTCTGATACCTGACGGTATATTTCCAGTAACAGTAGTAGCTGTATTGTTACTATTCAGGTCATAAATCATATTGTTATAAACCTTGGTTGAGTCGTTACCGCCACCACTAGAAATTTTAATACCATATATACCATAACCAGCAGAAGTGCTCTTTAAGTCATGGATATTGTTGTTGTAAATTTCAGTAGCTAAAGAACTTGACCCAATACCCACTCCAGATCCACCGAAAGCAGCAGATACTCTCATGTTTTGAATTTCGTTGTGGTGAAATTTAACTGCAATGGTGTTATTTAAAACAAACCCTTCACTAAAAAACGGCAAAGCAGGATTATATGAACCTATATTACAATTTTTAATTTCTACATTGGTGATTTTATTAGCAGGTGTACCATTTAAATATACAGGTTGACCAGCAAAACTTAAAGTATCACCATCTAATAATATATTTCTATTGTTATCTCCTTGAGCAGTTACAGAAGTACCTGAAACCATCACACAATAGTTTGAAAAATTACCACCATTGTATATGTTTACATCTTTAATTGTTATATCGGTACAATAGCTAGTTGTAGAATTACTACTTAACCATAAAGTAGTGGTACCAGTTGAAGTAGAAGTATTTTGTATAGTTAAATTGTTAGAAGAATTTGAACCATCGTTACCTCTAATAGTTGTGAATGTAGTTGCATTGAACTTAATTAAACCAGTAGTAGAACTTCCAGAGATAGTTGTCTGTAAATTAGCACAAGGTGATATGGTAAGTACTTTAGAAGCACTAGCGTCACCATTGGCATTAATCACCATTGGGAAAGTTTCGCTAGTGGTTGTGTTATATGCAGCATCTGTTAATACAAAATCTACATTACCATTTAATCCATTGCTATTATAAGCAGCAATAGCAGCTGTAAGCGTAGCATAAGTATTTGTTACAGATGAACCGTTACAAGTTCCTGAAGTACCAACATAATATGTTCCTGAAATTGTTGGTAATATTTTATATGAATTTACTGTTGTAGGTCTAGTTGAACCAGGAGGGTTAATTCCAGCACCACCAGCAGGAGAAGTTGCCATATTAGGGGTACTTGCTCTATCTTGAGCAGCAATATAATAATATACTGAGTCGTTAGATGATAATCCTCCAAGTGTAGAAGCTTTGATAGTAAAGTCGTAAGAAGAACCTGACTTAGCAGACAAAGTATCGCTAAACCATGTACCAGCAAAAAACTTTTTATAGTATATACGAGGTGCACCATTGGTTCCAATACCTAACAAACCAGAATTATCGGTGATAGTTGCTGTAATAGTTCTGTTTCCAGTATTAGCCGTATTTAATACAGCAGTATGAACAATTAGCGGAGCTGTTAAATCTGAAGGAATACCATCAAACTCATCAGCACCAATATCAAATGAGGTTCCACCTCCATTAGTTGAACCAAAAGGACCAGGTCTAACATCGCCTTCAATATCGCTGCTTATACCTGAAATAGTTGCACCTCCAGATTCTAATTGAGATGCTGTTGCGTTAGGTATTTTTAAATTAGTAGAAGAAGTAAATGGCATAGTTTCTATAAACCCATTTCCTTCTTGACCAGTGGCTGTTTTCCAACTAGCCAAACTTTGATAATTGGTAGTACCAATTCTACCTATATATCCTGAAGCATTGCCATATCCAACAGTAGTACCTCCAACTTGATATGCATTGTTATTTAAAGCACCTGAAGCAAAAATGGTTGAAGCACCTGCATATATACAATATATAAACTGAGTGGTACTATCTGCTTGTTTGTTTACTAAAATATTGTTTTTAAGTTCGGTTACAAAACCTGCAGTAGTATTAGATAAATAAATACAAGTAGAAAAATTATTTGTTTTTGCTCCACTAAAAGCGTTAGTAGCTTGTAAGCTGATGCTGTTGTTATTTATTCTTAAGTTAGTGATAGCTGATATACTGTATATGCCATGTGCATTATAGGTTCCAAAAGAACTATAATGAAAGGCTTGCATATTCCATATATAATTGTTATAGATATGCACATCAGAAGTTGATGTTGCTGAAGATAGGTGTATACCATAAGCACCCCACCCTAATGTAGAGAAGTTGGTAATATCATGAATTTTATTTTTGCGAATTTGAACGCCTGCATTACCTGAGCTAATTTCAATACCTCCCGGAGATGTACTTAGACCTGTAGCTGAATTTTCACCACCTCTTATATCATTACCTTCTATGATAGCACTTGAAGAAGTATTAGTCAATTGTGTATAGGCTAAATATATTCCTCTTAATCCAATATTATTTGCATTGGTAGCAGAACCAATGGTATTGTTTCTAATAATTAAATTGTTAGAGCAAAAAGCATTTGAGGTTAACAATCCATAACTATATATACCATAATATGCTCTAGTAATTACATTGTTTTCAAAAGTCATATTGTTGTTGCCATAAGCACCACTGACAGTTGTAATTGTACTAGCAGCTGCACTTATACCACAAAAAATCCCAAATGAAGTAGTTGTACTTGTTGAAAGATTTCTAGCCCCAGTAATATTACAATTTTTCACAGAAATATTGGTACAACCATCAGCAGTTGAAGATGAAGAACTGAAACGCAAACAAGCTATCCCTGCATTAGCAGATGTAGCCGCCACAATACTCAAATTTTGAGTGCCTCCAGTTAATGGGTCATCCCCATCAATTGTTACATTATCTGCTCCAACAAATTCTAAAATACCCCTAGAGGCAGTAGGGGTTGCATTAGAATTGATAGTAACATTACCACTTGGAACAATGGTAATGCTCATGTAATTTGAACTTCCAGAACCTGATCTAAGGAGTTGAACTGGTGTTGTTGGTTCAGAGGTATTCCCATTAACAGTAATGGTAATCATACCTTGGTGTGTGCCAGAGTTAATAGCTGCAAAGGCGGCATTAACATTAGCAAAACTTCCACTTGGAGTTCCGCCAGTAGCTGTTAGGTTAACCTGGCCAAAAGAATAGGCAATAGTCCCAATAACCCCTATGAGGATTAGAATAACCTTTTTGAGTGTTGTGTAAATTTTATTCATGTAATTTGAATTTTTGTTGAATAACAAAGTTATATATACACAAAATTTTTATTTGTAGCTACATAGCTACAAGCACACAACTACTTGCTGTTCTATTATTTAAAAAAAATAATATTCAAAAACAGTTAAAACAAAAATTAGGTTCAAGAATTAATTTAAAACTACCTTTGTATAAAATCCAACAAAAAATTAAATTTGTTTACTTCTAGATTTTATATAAAAATATTTAAAAAAAACAAACAGTCCTTAATTAATTTTAGGTCTTTATTGGGCATTTTGTTTTTAGTCTTTAATATTTCAACCCAAGCACAAACAAATACAAATAGAGAAGTAAGGTATTCAGTTGATAATGGTTTACCATCGAATACAATTTTTCAATCTATTGTTGACAAACATGGATTTATATGGATGGGAGCTTCTGGTGGAATTGTGAGGTTTGATGGGAAAAACGCAGCATATTACAATAGAAAAAACACACCTGTTTTAAAAGAAGATGACATAGCAAACTTAAGAAAATACAATGGTGATACATTGCTTTTTTATTGTAATACTTATATATCTGATGAGCAAAATTATTTAGTATATGAGGATAAATATAGTTATAAAATTGTCAATAAAAAAATTACAGATTTATGCTTTGGTGGATTGACCCCGAGTAAACAATTTGCTACAAATTATTATAAAGATGATACAACTAAACTATTAAAAACAGAAATCATTCAAGCCGTTAAAACAGGTTTTTTTTCAGGTGTTGATTTGCAACATTTATATGTATACATTAAAGGTAAAATGTATTATATAGAAAACGGCCAATACCAAATATTTAACCAGACTAGTAATAGTTTACCTTTTGATTATGTGTTCCAGATAGACAATAGATTTGTTCATATTAGAACAGATGGCTACTATGGCGTTTTTACACCATATAAATCTTTTCAATATAAACCCTTACCAACTAACGATACTTTTTTTTATAGAAAAATTGGTACTAATGAAAAAAAGCTATATAGAATTAAATCATCAGAGAATTTATTTACTGACAACAATCGAAATGTGTATGCTGTTCGAGTAAAAAACGATGGTACTTTGTTTTACAAAGAAGTGCTTCAAAACATAGACATATCTAATGTTTCACACATATACTATAAAAAAAATTCTAATCAATATATACTTTCAACCTACGATGAGGGATTAAAAATATACAATGAGAATTATTTTAACAATATTGATAAAAATAAAGTTGTACCACAAAAAAACAATTTTATAACCTCTATGATTGCGTTACCAAACAATAAAGTATTTACAAGTTATGGCATTTTAAATTCAGATGGCACCTTTTATAAAAATTTTAACATAGGATTAAATAAATATTCAAGTAGTACTATGTTGAAGTATGGTGATGATATTTACTTAACAAAAAACCAGTCACTCATTCGATACCATATTAAAAATGATTCAGAAGAAATTATTTGCCCTAATATTGGATATGTATCAAGCATATATATTGATATAAATAAAAAAATATGGATAACTACTAGAGAACAAGTGGGCTATATAGAAAAAGATAGTTTCATTGTTTTGCACCAACAAATTCCAGGAAATGAAAGTGGAATCATTCTTAGAATGACTCAGATTAACAAAAACTATATAGAAGTTATAAGCAATCTTGGTGTTTTTTCAATAGATATTTTTAGTAATAAAGTAATTAAAAACACTTTATTCGGGACACTTAAAGTATTAGATATATACAAAGAAAATAATTCTACTTGGTGGATAGCTACCTATGGTGACGGCTACTATAGATTTAAAAACAAAGTATTAACTAAACTTCCACTCGATTATGATCAAAACTTAATATATACTCAAAACATAACTGATGATGGGAATGGATGGTTGTGGTATAGTACTAACAATGGAATTATGAGGGTAAATAAGAATGATTTGAATCTGTTTTGTGCTGATTCAACTAGTCCGGTGAGTATGTTCAACTATAGTATAAAAGAAGGACTCATAAGCTCGGTATTATATGGGAACGGTAATCCTTCTGTATCTTTATCAAGCGATGGTATTGCCTACTATCCAACTATAAAGGGGCTTACATTTGCTAAATTAAAAGACATACCTATATACATTCCATCAGGGAAGATTTTCTTTGATAATATTTTGATAAATAGTGTTAAATATGGGAAAGATTCCATAATACTTGATAAGAATTTTAAAAACTTATCAATAACTGTTTCTATTCCATATTTGGGTAATCCAAGTAACTTAAATGCTGAATATTTAATCAAAGGATTTAGTAATACTTGGAATAAGTTAGACAATACAATGAGTGTCTTAATTAGTAGTTTGCCAAGTGGAACATACGAGTTAATAGTAAGATACCCTATATATGAAAAAGCCAAAAACCATAGTGTTTGGTGTTTGAATCATTTGACCATAAAAGTACTTCCAGCTTTTTATCAAAAAACATGGTTTATACTTTTTTGTATATTTGTTTTGTTTGGAATTTTCTTTATAATATATAAGAGTCGATTAAAAATATTGATTCAAAGAAAAAAAGAACTTGAGCAGTTAATTGATGAAAGAACTAAAGAACTTCAAAGTTCGATACAAGGTTTTCAACTGTCTACTGAGCAGCTATACAGAAACCAACAAGTGTTTGACTCAATTTTTTCTACTGTTTTACATGATTTGGGGTCACCATTGCGTTTTTTAAATTTACTTTCAGATAGATTAAAAAATAAATGGAAAGAAATACCTGAAGAAGAAATTCAGAAAGACCTTGAAGCCTTTAACAATTCTACAGTTGAAGCAAGTCATATAGCTCAAGATTTACTGTTGTGGTTAAAGACTCAAAAAGAAGAATTGGAATTTAAAAAAGAGTCTATTGAAATTGGTCAATTTATTCAAGAAAACACAAAACTATATAAGTGGATTGCAGAAGAAAAAGGATTAAAAATAGCTCTTCAATTAATTGATAATATATATTTAAATATTAACCCTGAATTATTGGGAATTTTATATAGAAACATAATTGACAATGCAGTAAAATATACTCGTTCAGGATTTATATATGTGACATATGAACAAAATGAAAAAGAAGTGATATTGACAATTGAAGATTCAGGAAAAGGATTTACAGAAAAAGAAATTCAAAACCTTAATATTGGTATAAACCCATTCAAAGTTGAAACTGGTGGTAAATTAGGTTTTAAACTCATTTTTGATGTACTTAAAAACATCAATGGAAAGATCACTTTTCAGAACAAAACAGATAAAGGGTTAAAAGTAGTTATTTATTTACCTAAATAAATTGATAGATCTTAGCCATTTCAATAAATTCTTTTGCATTGTTTACATTTAATTTCTCATATATACGAAGTTTGTAAGTAGAAACTGTACTTGCAGAAATTTGAAGTGATGAAGCTGCTTCAGCATTGTCAAAACCTTTTAACAATAAAAATGCAACCTCAATTTCTCGATTAGACAATTTATCAAATGGATTTATAGACTTTGTATGATTTATAACTTCTAAAATATTATCACTCATATATACATTCCCTAAAACTACTTTTTGAATGGCATACTTCAACACATCATCGGTAACACTTTTTTCAATATATGCTTTAGCTCCTAAATCTAAATATCTTTTGGCAAAAATATTCTCTTGATTTTGTGAATATATAATTACTTTTAATTCAGGATACTTATTTAAAATTGTTTCGAACAAACTAAACGAATGGGTGCCTGGCATATTTATATCCATAAAAACTAAATCAAAAGATTGAGTATCTAACTTTTCTAACATTTGATCTCCATCAAAAGCTTTTTCAATTTTAACAGCAATATATAAATCTTTCAAAATATATGTAAGACCAATGTGAATTAAAGGATGATCGTCTACTAATAAAATATTCATGGCATAATATTGATTAAAAAATAATTATATTTACTTTCGCTTCTCCCATATACTTTCTACAACTGATGAATCTATCAAAGTTGATGTGTCTCCAAAATTTGAATCATCATTTTCAGCAATTTTCCTTAAAATTCTTCTCATTATTTTACCTGACCTAGTTTTGGGTAAATTTTTAACAATTTGAATTTTATCTGGCTTTGCAAATGCACCTATCTTATCAGCAACAATCGCTTTAATTTCATTGGTTAAAGCATATTCATCCATATAATTTGCATTACAAATGATAAAAGCATATAAACCTTGTCCTTTTATATCGTGAGGGTAAGCCACAATTGCACTTTCTATAACTATTGAATGTTCATTTATTGCATCTTCTACTTCACCTGTTCCTATTCTGTGTCCTGAAACATTTATAACATCATCTACTCTTCCTGTAATTTTATAATATCCATCAGCATCTCTTTTAGACCCATCTCCTGTAAAATAATGACCTTTGTATATAGTCAGATAAGTTTCAATATATCTTTTGTGGTCTCCATATATACTTCTTGCAATAGCTGGCCATGGTTTAGCAATACATAAATTACCTTCTACACCATTTCCTAAAACAGTATTTCCATGTTCATCAACCAAAATAGGCAATACACCTGGCATTGGCAATGTAGCAAATGTTGGTTTTAATGGAGTGATGCCAGCTATAGGTGATATTAATATACCTCCAGTTTCAGTTTGCCACCAAGTGTCTACAATTGGGCAATTGTCTTTGCCTATATGTTTGTTGTACCATGCCCAAGCTTCTTCATTTATAGGCTCTCCAACAGTTCCCAATATTTTTAAGCTATCTAGCTTTTTATTTTCGAGTGGGCTTTCACCATAAGCTAATAAAGACCTAATAGCTGTAGGTGCTGTATAAAATATATTTACTTGATGTTTGTCAACAATCTCCCAATTTCTATCTGCAGCCGGATATGTAGGTATGCCTTCAAATAAAACGGTGGTTGCACCATTAAGCAAAGGGCCGTAAACTATATAACTATGCCCTGTAATCCAACCTATATCAGCAGTACACCAATGTATATCGCCTGACTTGTACTGAAACACTTGTGCGAATGTATAACCTACATATACCATATAACCAGCTGAGGTATGAACCAAACCTTTAGGTTTTCCGGTTGAGCCCGAAGTATATAAAATAAACAATGGGTCTTCGCTGTCCATAGCTTCAGCTTTGCATTCATTGGATTGGTTTTCAATTAACTCATGATAGTTGATATCAAGTTCATGTATCCATACCAAGGGTTCATTTGAATGTATATATATAATTCTTTTCTCAATACTTGGACAATTTGAGATGGCTTCATCTGTAATAGTTTTTAAATCTATTTTTTTTTCTCCTCTATAGAAAGCATCTGCAGTAATAATTACTTTACAACCACAATCATTAATCCTATCTGCTAAAGCACTAGAAGAAAAACCTGCAAACACCACAGTGTGAATTGCCCCAATTCTAGCACAAGCAAGCATAGATGCAACAGCTTCAGGTATCATAGGCATATATATACACACCCTATCTCCTTTAACTACTCCCAAACTTTTTAACCCATTGGCCAACTTACAAGTTTGTATATATAAGTCTTTATAAGTCCATTTAATTGTGGCATCATTTGGGTTGTTAGGCTCCCATATTAAAGCGGTTTTATCACCATTTTCTTTTAAATTTTTATCTAAACAATTGGATGAAATATTAAGCTTTGCTTCATTAAACCAAGAAATATTTGCCTCTTCAAAGCTGCCAGTAAAAACTTTATTCCACGGTTTAATCCATTCATAATCACTAGCCACTTCAGCCCAAAACTCTTCAGTATTTGTGATGGATTTCTGGTATATATTTTTATAAGATTCTATTGAATTTATTTCAGTTTCCATTATAAACTAAGTTGAATTAAGACTCAAATATATGAAAAATAACTTTCAATAAATTTATATTCAAAAAGTATTCATAACTTTGACATGTGACTAAAACCGATATTATAGAACACTGCAAAATACTTATACTTCAACGTATAGCTGAATCACAAAAAGCCATGCTTAGTGCTCAAGATGCTGCTAATAACGAAGAAAAAAGTTCGGCTGGCGACAAATATGAAACAGGCAGAGCCATGGGTCATTTAGAAAGAGATAGAAATGCCCAACAAGCAGCCAAAGCTCAAGAAGAACTTTTAAGTCTTCAAAAAATTGATTTACAATTAAAGCATACTTCCGTTAATACTGGAGCGTTGGTAAATACCACTCAAGGCTTGCTTTTTGTTGCTATTGGCATAGGCAATATAACCATCAACCAACACAAAGTGATTGTGCTTTCACCTTTGTCACCATTATCTGTACTGATCAAAGGAAAAAAAACAGGTGATTCATATATGCTTAATGGAGTAAAACATACAATCAAAAAAATAGAGTAAATTAATTAACTAGGCTAATATTTGAGCTAATTTTAATAACTCTCTATCTACTGGTCTGCATTTATCAATGGCATCTTCAAAGGTTGTTAAAACTAGCTCATTACTCACTATACCTACCATCTTATTTGTTTCACCTTCTAAAAGTTCAACTACTGCAGCCGAACCTAATCTAGAGGCTAAAAGTCTATCATAAGCACTTGGTGTACCTCCGCGTTGTATATGTCCTAAGACAGTTACCTTTGGGTCAAAACCAGGTATTCTTTCTTTAAGCTTGTTTGCAATTTCAAAAGCTCCGCCTTGGTCATCACCCTCAGCTACCACTACAATAGAGAATGATTTTGCTTTTCTTTTATCAACTGTAAAAAAACCAACTAATTGGTCTATATCTGTTACTTCTTCAGGAATCAAAATGGCTTCAGCACCACCTCCAATTCCTACATCTAATGCTATAAAACCTGCATGCCTTCCCATGACTTCAACAAAAAATACCCTGTTATGAGAGTCTGCTGTGTCTCTTATTTTATCAATAGCTTCAATAGCAGTGTTTATGGCAGTATCAAAACCTATAGTATAATCCGTTCCAAACAAATCGTTGTCTATAGTTCCGGGTACGCCAATGACTGTCAATCCTGATTCAGCACAAAATATTTCTGCACCTGTAAAAGTACCATCTCCACCTATAGCAACAAGAGCCTCTATGCCATGCTTTCTTACATTTTCAGCAGCTTTTGCTCTTCCTTCTTTAGTTCTAAACTCTTCACTTCTACTTGTTTTGAGAATGGTTCCACCACGTTGAATAATATTGGCTACTGAACGAGAATTAAGGTCAATAATTTCATCATTTATCAAGCCTTCATAACCATTCATAATTCCTTTAACTTCTAAGCCATAGTATAGTGCTGTTCTAACAACTGCTCTAATGGCTGCATTCATGCCGGGGGCATCACCGCCTGAAGTAAAAACGCCTATTCTTTTCATATATATATATATATATTAATTGAGTATATAAACTAAAAGAGCCCACTAAATAGTGGGCTCTTTATTATTGTAATATTTTGATTATTGTTGAATTTTCCATTCGATTTGCACGCTACCTGGAGTAGACAATGAACCAGATGGATTTTTGATATACATGATACCTTTTTTGTTACGAGCAACAAACGCAATTGCTTGGTTAGTGGTTAAGTTAATCACTTCACTTGACATACCTACACCGTCAGCATTGTTAATGATAGCTGAATCGTTACTAAGAGCAGTAAATTGAGCATAAGAAAGTGTAGTAGCTTTAAATTGAGTATTGTTTAATATAGTCCAAGTATCTAATTTATCTGGACCAAGGTTATTATAAATCAATTTAGCTTTTGCAGATGCAGGAGCAGCTAAGAAATTACCAGAAGTAGTAGCTGAACCGTAACAAACGTCAATTTTAGCAGCATTTAATTTAGCCTCAGCTAAAGTGTATGTTGGAACTGCACCTAATGATGGAGTTAAAGTTAAAAATTGTTGACCTGAGTTGTCATTTTGATTAGCTATTTGTAAAGAGTTATAAGTATCAATTGCTTTATAAACAGATTGCTTTAAGCTAACTGTAAAAGTAGAAGAAGCTGTTTTGTCTTTGCTATCTAAAACTAAGAAAGTATAAGTAACTTGCGTAACACCAGCTGGCATTGTGTCAGTGATTGATTTATTAGAACTAGTTCCACTTAAATCAAAATCAGTAGTTTTACTACCTAAGCTGCTGCTTTTAGTAACAGTTAATTTTTTCAAAGTTGCATTTTCGTCTGAATTCATTAAAGCAGTGATGGTGAAAGTACCACCAACTTCAACGCTAGTAGAAGTTGCATTGCTGTTATCAAAAGTAATGGTTGGAGCAACAGTGTCTTTGCTACCACAGCTAGAAATGAATAAGGCTAAAGCAGCCATTGATAAGAATGAAAAAAGAATTGAGATTTTCTTCATGGTATTGATTATTTATTTAATTTATGTGCAAATATAAGTCAATAAAAAAAACAATCCAATTATTTATTATGTTTTATGAACATATAAAATAGATTTGCTAGTAAAGAATTCTTCTTCAAAATATTGAGATATAAATACTTCTTCAATTTTATATTTCTTATGGGTATTTAAAAATACCTGCTTTTCTTCAGCTAAATCAGCCCCTTTCAAACATATAAATCCATTTTTAAGTTCATGAAAATTTTTATCTGATATTTTCTGACCTGCCCATTGATAAAGCTCTATCAAAGGTGCAACTGCTCTACTTACTACAAAGTCAAACTTGCCTTCAATAGTCTCTACACGTTGCCGACAAGGTTGAACATTAACCAATGAAATTGCATTTGAAATTTCAGTTACCACTTTTATCTTTTTAGCTATAGAATCAACTGCAACAAACTCAACTTGTGGAAATAGAATAGCTAATGGTATGGTGGGAAAACCGCCTCCTGTTCCTATGTCTAACACTCTTGAGCCAGGCAAAAAGGTGATAAATTTTGCAATGGCCAATGAATGAAGCACGTGCTTTTCATATAATTGGTCAATGTCTTTTCTTGAAATGACATTTATTTTTGAATTCCATTCAACATATAAGTCGTAAAGCTTTTGAAACTGAGAAACTTGTTCTGAATTTAGGTCTGGAAAATATTTATATATTAGTTCCATGTTCTTGGTCTTACAAAAAGACTAGCAGTCCCATAAATTAACAAATATAAAAAGTAAAATAAATCTAAGACAGGCAATAGCACCATCAAAGACACTTCGTTCATTTTTTTACTTATAGGATAGTAAATCGCAAATTGAGTAACCAATCTTACAAAATACAAAGAAACAAGAAACAATGTATATTCATTATGATTTAGCAACATGGTTGGTGTTTCTTCTATTTGCAAATAAAAAGGCAACAAGCTTAAGGAAGCAACAAAAAGAACATAAAACAGGATATGAGATACAGAGTATAAACCCAACCAAAATTTATGTCTGGCTTGATACATTTTGCCTGTACTCAAATGCCTTTGTTTTTGTTTTTGCCAATCTCCCCAAGTTGTTTTAGGCTCAGACACCATAAAGCTATCTTTTCTAAGTTCTATAGCTACATTTGAAGGAGTAGCAGTTTCATTCACAAATAAATCATCATCACCAGAAATTAAATGGTTATGTTTGGCAAAGCCTTTAACACTAAAAAACAAACTTTTTCTGTAAGCTAAATTTCTTCCAACACCCATATATGCATCTTTAAGCAAAGCAAAAGAAAAATAAAACATAGCTGTAAGCATGGTTTCATATCTGATAAACATATTTAACAAGCCTCCTTTTTTGGTATATGGAGAAAAACCAAGTACTATTTGCTTTTGATGAGAAAAATTTGAAGCCATCAAGCTCAACCATTTTCTACTTTGTGGTTTGCAATCAGCATCAGTAAATACTAATAATTCGTTTTGGGCTGCTTTAATTCCAAGTGTTAAAGCAAACTTTTTACCTGTAGGATATTTTTCTTGCTCATGTATAGTAACAATATGCAGATGTGAATATTGAGATTGAAGCCTCTCTAGTAAAATAGCAGTTTGGTCCCAAGAGCAATCATTGATAACTACTACTTCATAATTAGGATAATCTTGTTCAAGAATCAAAGGTAAATTTTTTTCAAGATTGATATACTCGTTTCTTGCAGCAAGAATAACCGAAACAGGTTGGTTGTTTTCTAAAGGTTTGCCTTTGTAAGGTTTATATACAGCCAATCTACTAAACATCAGCAAATGATATAGCCATTGTATGACAAAGCAGTTTGCTAATATTACTAAAATTGAAAGGGCTATTATTTCTATTGTTGACATGAATACAGCTGCAAAAATACTAACTAAAGCCGAATTGCCCTCAAAGAAGATGAATAAATAGTAAACTAACTAAAAAGGATTTTTAAATAAAACAATGGATTCGAAAATTTCTTTCTTAATCCTATATCAGCAAACATACACGATATCAATTCTGACAATTCTTTGTTTTTATTAGCCTTGTTTACAACAAAATTGAACAACATTGGATATTTACAAAGACTTAACAATGTTGAACTTAACTTAAGTTCGCTTCCTATTTTAGCATATACTATTTGATCATATTGACTTAGAAAAGTTTTACTAAAATTATTATGTTTTAATGATAAAACAGCTGTTTGAGCGGCGTATCTCCCTGAAAGTATGGCATTACCAATTCCTTCGCCAGTAAATGGATCTATTAATGAAGCAGCATCACCACACAGCATAATTCTATCGGTTGATATATTCTTTTTGTTTCTTCCTAAGGGTAATCCCCAACCTAAGATTTTGCTTTCAAGTTTAGCATTTATAAATCGTTTTGAAATTTCAGGATGGTTTTGAATAATTTCTTCCATCAACTTTTTTAAATTCAACTTTTTTTCACTTACATCTTTAGAAAGCATTCCCACACCTACATTGGCTTGTCCGTTTGGTAAAGGAAAAATCCAAAAATAACCTGGTAAAAAATCTTTGATGAAATGAAGTTCAATAAAATTCATTTGGTGAAAATCTGTAACTCCTGAATAATAAGCCCTGATACCAGCAGAAAAACTATTGTAATCTCTTTCTACAGTGTCATAAACCATCCTAGCTGTGGGCGATCGTTCACCTTCAGCACTGATGAGTAATTTTGTATATATATATTTTTCTTCACCATTTTTAATCACGGTTAAATAAACCCCTTCATCATTTTTCTCTATTTTTTGTAATAAGGTATTTTCATAAATAGTTGCACTAGAATGCTCTTTACATTTGCTAAAAAGGTATTGATCAAAATAAATTCTTTTACTAATAAAACCTGGGCTTTTATCAGCCATAGTCAAACCCGGCGAAAAAGGCACATCTAAATTTACCCCATTGGGTGCAACAAACCTAACACCATAACTAGAAGTATAATGTTCATTGTCTAAATTAAAATCATGGTGTATTTCAGGAATCACATGTTTGAGGTGTGAAAAAACTTTACCACTTAATGCATCACCACAAATCTTATCCCGAGGAAAAGTCTCTTTATCTATCAATAAATGTTTAACATTATTTTGAGACAAAAACAAAGATGCAGAAGCACCAGCCGGCCCAGCTCCTACTACAACTACATCAAAATACTCATCTATTTGCATGCTTTAATTTGTATATATAATATTGAAATTCATTGTTGCTTCTATTTTGTGAACAATAAAACTCAAAGTTTGTGTCCGCAATAATACTATCTGTAACCAAGTAATCACAACCATCCTTAATAACTTTATTTTTATTCTCTTCACTCCATTTTTCTTCTATAAAACATGAATTTTTATATGTGAAAGGGTAATAATCGCTATTGGCAAAATGGTTTTGAAAATTAACTAGATTATTATTTATATATTTTTTTTGAAATTGATATGGATACACAGGAAACAGCCATCCATTTTTTTGCATGATATTGGTGTTGTTATATAGTCTATATACTTTGCCTTCTATATTCTCAAAGCAAGCGTATACATATGAGTTATTATATTCAAACACGATGAATGCTTTATATAAAATAAAACATAGAGTAATAGAACAATTGATATACACATAAATTAGATGTTTTTTATATAATGAAATATTCTGCACAATATACACAAGCGAGAAAAACAGCATCAACCATGCGAGCCTAATACCAATAAGTCCTCCACCTGATGTTTCTTGTGGCGAAAAAAGATATAAAACCAAAACTGCGAAAAGTATTTTGATGTATATATTGTACTTATTCTTTGATTTAAAAAAGACCACTACTAAAACAGACAAATTTATGCAAACCAATACACCTGAAAAGACAAACTCTGACCTAAGATAAGAAGCTAAAAAAACACCTTTAACCAAATCACCTATTCTTGATACAATAGAATAACCTATATAATTTGTTGCTGAGTGAATATGCATAAAATGGCAAATCAATAGTAACATACTTGGTAATAAATATAGATAATTATTGTTGCTATTTTTTTTATTATAATTTAGTAACAATACCAACAAAGCAAACATAAATGGCAATGGGTGAAAAACAAAAGACAGAAAAAGCATCACACTTATACATATAAGTTTTTTCTTATTCAATGGGTCAATCTCGAGCAAATTGGGCAATACCAGCAACACCAAATCTAAAGCATATATATAATTGTAAAACCCTTTGGTAAAAGTTAACGACCAAAATAAAAGCAACATACTTAACCACCAAAACCATTGCAGCTTGTTAGTTATTTTTAAATACGCTGACCAATTATTTACAGCTTTTGTAAACAACAACAAATGCAATAACTGCATAAGTCTTTCAGCTTGTTCTATTCCAGCTAGTTTATATAAAATTGATGAAACAACAACACCACCCCAAGAAGTATATGTTGTAGCTAATTTAAAGGTACTTTCAAAAAAAGCAAAATCACCATATATATATTTTTGCAACAAAAATCCTTGATATAGCAAGGGCGAACCGTCTTGTGTATGAATATTTAGCAACACAATAAGCATTGCTGATATTAGTGTTGTAAGCCATAACGGACTTAAAAGCTGAATATATATTTTTTTCAAATTTGAATAAATGTTTGTTACCAAACAATTTTCTCTTTATTCAAGAAAGCTGAAATTCCTTTTTTACAATCAGAGGTTGCTCTTGCTTTAGCATTCATTTGAGCTGCAAAATCTAGGGCATGTTCAACTTCCATTGTTTGTACTTTTGATATCATTTCTTTTACTAAACGCATACTTTCAGAACTGTTATCTGAAATTAATCTATTGGCTAATTTAGTTACTTCATTTTCTATTAGATCTTTAGAAACTACTTGATTTATTAACCCTATTTTTTCTGCTGCAGCTGCTGTAATTGAATGCCCACCTAATAAAAGCTCCCTAGCTTTTCCTTCTCCAATTTTTCTGATTAAGAAAATCATAACAATAGCAGGTATAAAGCCAATTTTTACTTCAGTGTAAGCAAAGTTTGCTTCAGGTATAGCAAATGAAAAATCGCAAATAGCTGCCAACCCACAACCTCCGGCAATAGCATGTCCCTCAATTTGAGCAATCACAACTTTGGGCCCTGCATATATCATTTCGAACATAGAAGCTAGATGGCTAGAGTCTTCGTAATTCTCTTCATAGGTATTATTTTGAAGCTGTTTCAAATATTCTAAATCAGCACCTGCACAAAACACATCAGCATTGCTTTTTAGAACTATGACTTTACAAGCCTCATCGTTATAAGCATGTGTAAAAGCTTGTTTTAATTCGGTAACATATAATGCATTTAAAGCATTACGTTTATCAATTCTATTTAAAGTGATATAACCAATTTTGTTTAGACAGTGATAGGTGAGATAAGTATATGAAGTCATTTTTAAAGTTTTTTGTTATTAAGTTGTTCTAATATCTCTTGAGGTGATGTATTGGTTAATTTTACTTTGTTAAACCTTTTAAGAAAAATAGTGGAAGGGTATTTTTCTACGGAGCATTTTAAGTTTATTTCTTTACTTGAAATACCGCATATATATGAAATTTTTCCGAATTGGACATAGTTTTTAATGAGACCTGGTTGGCTTCCATAGTTAAGAATTATTACTTTTATTTTTTTACCATACTTATGGTGTATTTCATTTAACGCTATGGTATCATTTTTTAATTCCGGGTTGTTCCAATCAAAAAAGTATAAAACTACTTTTTTGCATCTGTATTTTTTTAGTTTTACATATTTATCTTTATGTGTCTTAAACTTAAACTTCAGTTTCTTTCCTATTTCTGGACCAATAGCAACTTTATTGCTCAAAAGCTTTATTGAAAGAAATTTTCCTGCTTGGTCAATATTACTTACTTCATAAATGAGGCCTCTTTTGCTAAAAGTATATGTTTTTTTATTTGAAAAAACAATTGCTCCATCTTCTTCTAAGGTAGAAATAAATTTGTCATGATATTCACCAATAACTATTTCATCTTCTTCTTCATCAGTATATAACCCATTGCCATTGCCATCATATAAACCTATTGAAAAACTATCGTTGCCGATGTGAACTCTTTTAGCTACAGTTCTTAGTTGTTGCTCTCTAAAACAATAATTTGGACCCAAAAATCTCCTGTTAGGATATAGGTTTTTAAAGTATTTCTCAAGCATAAAATAATAACTAGAATTGTTACTAAAATTAAACTTACTTAGTCTAGTTATATATAATCCATCTGTTACTTTGCTGTTATTCAAAATCAAATCTATATATTTAAAATTTCTAACAATTTCATCGGGATCACCATCATCATTAAAATCGAAATTGCAATTCATATCTATCCACAATTTCATGGGCTGTGATTGATTATAATTGCCAATTAGCATAGGTATATTGGCTTTAAGTGAATTGTTTTCGACGCCATTAAAAAACAAATAACCATATGCTGTATCCCTACAACCAACCATCTTAGGAAATTTTATTTTATTTATTACATTTTTATTTCCAAGAGCAGGAATATTAGCTTCAATGGTGTCACCAGTTAACCTAAATAAAGGTATTGCTACTTCACTTTTCTCAAATTTTTGGTCTGGAATTCTTTCATTCAATATCAATTCTATTGACTGCCCTTGTATATCCAACATTCCAAAAATTAAGCAGATTATAATATATATATATTTTAACTTCATTTGTTTTTGATTAATAAAATTCAACAATAACAGGTTTCCCAATTTTCAACCCCAATAGTTGCGAAGCATTTTCTCTATTTAAAGCAATTTCTAACCTGCCTAGCCTATTAAACTTACAAACCATATCAGTGTGCCCTACATCTGAATAATTTTTTTGCAAGGTTGTATGTTTGTCGTGCCTTGTAACTACAATTCTATATTTTCTTCCATTTCTGTATTTTTCAAAAATCTCATGAGAAATATTAGTTACTAAATTACCATGACGTTCAATATATATTATCTCACCTTTTAACACATCATCAATATAAGACAAAGGCTGAATATGATAAGCAATCACGCTTTCAGCCAAGGGTAATGATTCATAAAAATGATGGTCAATTATCAATTTGTGAGCTACAAGAGATAAATCATGAAAGGGTGAAAAATTAAAGTCTTCAATTATAGGTGCTTTTATATTTTCAAAATTATCCGCTTCTAAAATTGGCAATAATCCATTGTCAGCAGACAATATATATGAATTTTTAAATTCTTTGACTAACCAACGTTTATGATTTGAATAAGCAGTATCCACTAAAACAATATGAATACTCTTTGCAGGAAACTCATCAATTAAATAATCTAGAACTAAAGCCGCTTGTTTAAAATCAAATGGTTCTATTTCATGATACAAATCAACAACTTTTACATTTTTAATTAATAACTCTAATTGAAACTTCATAATTGAAACTTCAGGAGAACTATATCCTTTGTCAGTTGTTAATGTGATAATACCCACTTTACTTTTTTGGTGTATATTTGGAGCAAAATTAACTATAACCAAAGTTAAAAACATCAAACATAACTCATAATAAAATAAAATAGCCATTGACAGAGATAGAGATTCCTTTAGAAGATATGAACCCAAGCGATTTATTGGGTGTAAACAATTCGAATTTAAAAATTATTCAAGGTGCTTTCCCAAAAGCTAAAATAGTAAGTAGAGGTAACGAATTAAAAATAATAGGCGAAGAAGCAGAAATTAAAGATGTTGAAAACAAACTAAAGCCCATTCTAGCTTTTGTTGTTAAACACGGCCAAATTACTGCTACCAAACTTGCCGACCTACTCAATTATCAACCCCATAATGAGCCAAGTATTCAACCAGTACCTGAAGAAAATATATTAGTATATGGAACCAATGGAAAACTGATTAGAGTAAGAACAGCCAACCAACAGAAAATGGTTGAAGCTTTAGTAGACAATGATATTTTATTTGCCATTGGTCCGGCTGGAACAGGCAAAACATATACCGCCGTTGCACTAGCTGTTAGAGCTTTAAAAAACAAAGAAATTAAACGAATTATATTAACCAGACCCGCTGTAGAGGCAGGTGAAAGTTTAGGTTTTTTACCAGGTGATTTAAAAGAAAAAATAGACCCTTATTTAAGACCTTTATATGATGCACTAGACGACATGATACAAGCTGATAAGCTTAAAACGTATCTTGAAACTAGAGTTATTGAGGTAGCTCCATTGGCCTTTATGAGAGGGCGTACCTTAGATCATGCCTATGTAATATTAGACGAAGCTCAAAATGCTACAGATTTACAACTTCGCATGTTTTTAACCCGAATGGGCCCTCATGCTAAAATGATAATCACTGGTGATGTTACTCAAATAGATTTGCCTAGAAACCAACAATCAGGCTTGCCCAGAGCTGCTGAAATTTTAAAAGAAATAAATGGAATAGGCGTGGTAAATTTAACTATGGAAGATGTAGTTAGACATAGACTGGTTAGAGATATTATACAAGCTTATGGCGAGATAAAGAAATAAAAAAGCCCCAAGTATATTAACTACTTGAGGCTTATATATTTTTTGTTTGCTACTTATTTTTGATACTTTTTGAATATGGCTGAGGCGTTATGCCCACCAAATCCAAATGTATTACTTAAAGCAGCGTTTACAATTCTTTGTTGAGGTTTGTTAAAAGTGAAATTTAACTTTGAATCAAACTCAGGGTCATCAGTAAAGTGGTTGATAGTTGGTGGTACGATATCATTTTTAACTGACATAATACAAGCAATTGATTCAATAACACCAGCTCCTCCCAATAAATGACCTGTCATAGACTTTGTAGAGCTAATGTTTAAATTATAAGCATGCTCGCCAAATACTCTTTTTATGGCTTGTGATTCTGCAATGTCGCCTAAAGGTGTTGATGTTCCATGAACATTGATGTAATCAATATCTTCAGGTTTCATTTCAGCATCAGCTAATGCATTTATCATCACATTGGTTGCTCCTAAACCTTCAGGATGAGGTGCTGTGATATGATATGCATCTGCACTTAAACCACATCCAACAATTTCTGCATATATTTTTGCTCCTCTTGCAAGGGCATGTTCAAGCTCTTCTAACACTAATGAACCAGCTCCTTCGCCAAGAACAAAACCATCTCTGTCTTTGTCAAATGGTCTAGAGGCTGTTGAAGGGTCATCATTTCTGGTTGATAAGGCATGCATGGCATTAAAACCACCCATAGCTGCTTCATTAACACATGCTTCAGAACCACCTGTTACTATCATATCTGCTTTGTTTAGCTTGATGTAGTAAAACGCATCTGCAATGGCATTGGTTGAAGAAGCACAAGCTGAAACAGTAGCAAAGTTTGGCCCTCTAAACCCATATCTCATAGAAATCATTCCACAAGCTATATCTGCAATCATCATTGGTATAAAGAAAGGACTAAACCTTGGCGTTCCATCGCCTTTGGCATAAGCGGTAACTTCAGATAAGAATGTATTTAATCCGCCAATTCCTGAACCCCATATTACACCAACTCTGTCTTTGTTTACTTTTTCAAGGTCTAATCCACTGTCTTTAACAGCTTCATCTGACGCAACTACAGCATATTGTGTAAAAAGGTCCATCCTTCTAGATTCTTTCTTGTCTATAAAGTTGGTAACTTCAAAACCTTTTACTTCACATGCAAATTGTGTTTTAAATTTTGAAGAATCAAACTTTGTAATAGCACCAGCTCCAGAAACACCATTTAGCAACCCATTCCAATATTCATTTAATGTATTGCCTATAGGGGTGATTGCACCCATTCCAGTAACAACAACTCTTCTGTTGTTCATAAAAAATAATTTTTAAATTATTTTACGTTTGCAGAAATGTATTCTACTGCTTGACCTACAGTTGAGATTTTCTCAGCTTGATCATCAGGAATAGCAATATTGAATTCTTTTTCGAATTCCATAATTAATTCAACAGTATCTAATGAATCTGCTCCTAAATCATTGGTGAAGCTTGCTTCTAAAGTAACTTCGTTTTCTTCAACGCCTAATTTGTCAACAATAATAGACTTAACTCTTGTAGTAATATCTGACATTTTGTTTTTATTTTATGTTTGTTTAAGGTGCAAATAACCAACATTTTTTCGCTTTATACAACAATTTTTTTTAAATGCTGAAAATCAATCGAATTACTTTTAAGAATGTTAGATTTTTGCCCCCTCTGAACATAAAGTTAATTTCAGATCAGTCTTTTTTTAGATTTTTACCAGCTCTAAACACATTTCTTTTAAAGTGATGGGTTGGGTATCGGCTTTTATAATTTGATTATCTTCGACTACCATTCTTTTTTTCTCAAACATTGGTATGCCTTGGTTCAGCTCCACTACCAACATCGTTACTTGGCAACCCTTAGGTATGTTTACATAATAATTTCCCTTTACATTTTGGTAAGCTGATAACATACTGTTGGTGTTTTTGATGTAAAATGAAACTTGAGCCAGGTTGTTGGTTTCTACTTCTATAGTAGTCATTGCACTTTGAGGAAACTCAGCAAATTTATCGCAATTGATAAAACCAAGGTTGCTAATAGCAGTTGTGTATATATTTGATACATCATTCATATTAAAAAAACCAAGCTTCTCTCTTTTTTTAAGTAAATCTAGTTTTGCATCGGCAAACATTTGTGCCAATTTACTATCACTATCCAAAACCAACTTAGCAAAACTGTTATAACTCCATTGATTGATTGAATTAATTCTATAACCTTCCGCTTTTTGATATTTACTACCCACTTTATTAGAAGCATAGTTAAATTGGTTATAATAGCTTAAGGTTGACAACTGGTTTTTGGGGAGCTTTGATACCCACTCTAGTAAATTAATTCTATATAGCAATAAATTTAATTGCTTAACTGTTTTTTCATTTATATTAAATTCTTTAAGCAAAATATTTTGAGGACTTAAATGGGTCATTTTATCATTTTGGCTCATGGCTATCAACCTATTGATTCCAAAATTAAACAATTGTTTTTCGAGCAAATTAACATTTTTTTGGTGTTTTTCTTTTTCTTTTTCAACCCATATATAAAATTGATCTAACTCTTGTTTATATATAACTGTATCAGCATAATATTGATTTAATTGCTCGAAATACTTCACCATTCTGCTTTGATAGGTAGCTAACCTTTGGTTATATATTTCTTCTCTTTTGTGTTGCTCTTTAAAAACACCTTTTTGTTTTTTATGATTGGTCCATAAAAATCTTTGTGCTGTTGTATATAAATCTTCTTCTGAAACTGTTGCTGGTTTTTGTGGCTTTCTAGGCATTATAGGCGTTTGCGGACTAACAGGCAGCGTATATGTAGTTTTGTATTCGTAAGGTTATGTGGTTAGTTTTTGCAACAACGTTTTCAAATATTTTTCATCAAGTTTGGTTGATGGGGCTTTAAGAGGCGTTTTGCGTTTGGGCTCAAATGGAATATTTCTTTCTACCCATTCTGTTGCGTTGTGGCCATTGGTAATGCCTGTATATAATTCCATATTGGGTTTTATATTATTAGAAGGCATTTCAACAGGTAACGATTTACCATTTTTAACTTGAAGTTCTTCGCCATTATAGGTTGCCGAAATTTTAAACATACCTCCTGTTTCTAATATTTTTCCATCACATATAGTAGATAAATTATTAAACACTGCATCCATAGGTTTCTGAAACTCTTGAAGTTCAATGGTTACATTTTCGTTAGAAATTGCTTTACCATCTTTGGTTTCTAAGACATTTTTAGGAATAGTAATTTGAGTACCGTTTTTACCTTTAATTATATTTTCACCTACAGAGCTTAAAGTAAAGGTTTGGGAATAATCTCCTCCAGCAGATTTAAATACATCAGCTATCTCATTAAACTGAAATTTTTTCAATTCAATATCTACTCTTCTGTTTATTAATTTTGATTGGTTGTTGTTGTTGGCTACCTCAGGTTTTTCTTCGCCATACCATTGGGTTTCTATATAGGTAGCATTTAATCCTTTGCTGGTTAAATAATCAACTACGGCTTGGGCTCTGTTTTTCGATAAGTTTATATTATATTGATTGTTGGCGTCGTTATCAGTATGGGCAGAGAGGCTGATTTCATAGTAACTTCCAGTTTTAGCTTCAGATACTATTTTATCTAAAGTTTCTTTGTAAGTGTCATCAATTTTGAATTGATCAACTTTAAAATTGATTCTAAAGTTACTTGTGGTGGGTTGAGCTTGGGCATAAAAAACACATACCAAAACCCATAGCATTAGGATGGTTATTTTTTTCATAGTTGTATTGTTTTGAGATAGTTATACAACGTCATTTATCGATTTTTATTACACTGAAATGCTATTTTTTAATTAAAACATTATACTTTAACTAGTTAAATTTCTATTCAATTAAAAAGTATATATATAACTATCTTTTAGAGTAGACAACTTCTTGCATATATTTGGTGTCAAAGTTTAAAACATTTGCTATGAAGAAACACTTACTCTTTTTTATTTTATTGATAACCTCAGCTTCATTTATTAATGGCCAAAACAACATTATGGGTGGAGATATGGCTTATAAAAAAGTAGGTCAAGATTCTTTTTTGATTACAGTTAATATTTATAAAAATTGCAAGAGTTATCAATTTGTGTTTACAAAATTTCACGTTCAAAGTTTTTTTACTGCTTTTCATATCGACACTACTGCATCACTCATTACTTGCAAAGATGTTACTCCTATTTGCAAAAGCGAATGTAGTAAATGCTTCCCTGGTGATTGTAATAAGAATGGATACTCAAATGGAAATGCTAATTGTAGTTTCCCATACGGAATTGAGAAACTTACTTATCAGCAGCTAATTATATTTCCACCTACTTTAAAAAGTAATGACTGTAAATTTAGGATTTACTTTGAGTCATGTTGTAGAGTTAATAATACAACTTGTTGTTCAAATGAAAACTATTACAATGTATTGATTTTAGACAGGTGCTCTGGAAGCAACACTTCGCCGACATTTAATGAAGATTACCCGTACATTTTACCTATAAATGAAAATCATAAAATTAATTTTTCAGCTACCGATTCTATAGATAATGATTCTCTTTCATACCACATAGATTTCCCAAAAACTTCATATGCCACATCATGCACCTATACATTGGGTTTTACCTATAAAACACCTTTTCAATTTGTAGGATACCCCAATTCAACACCAAACCCATTAATTAAAAATTCTGGATTCGTAGTTGATTCATTATCAGGGTTTATATATGCTAAACCTAATTGGCCACAAAATACATTTATAGCTATAAAAGTTAAAGAATGGAGAAAAGACACTTTAGGAGTAATGCAAAACATTGGCAATGTAACAAAAGATGTTCATGTTTTTTTAGATGGTAATTACCCAAACATATCTCCAACTACTACTATTAAAAAAGACTATTATATCTGTAAGTTTGATACGTTTGCTCTGAGTTTTACTTCATCAGACTCAACAAAAACAGATTCTATTTCAGTTAAAGTGTTAAACCCTTTTAAGGGAATGGTTGTAAACACTAGCTATGCAAATAATAAAAGAATAGCGTATACAGATATTATTTGGCCGCCCAATTATATACCTCTTAAAGATACTATATATAAACTCATCGTTTTAGTTAACGATAACCATTGCCCTATTCCGTTTAACCATTATGAAATAGTTAATATTCATGTTGTCGACACGCAACAATCTAATGGGTTAAATATTAGAAAATCCTCATGCGACTATATTTCCATTAAACCCAACAATCCCAATTTAAAAAATAGCACATGGCTTATAACAGATAGCATTGGAGATACTACCGCATTTAGTTATAGTAAAACCATTAGTCATATTGAAAAAAGACCTGGCAAATATTATATATATCTTACAAGTGGTGCAGGCTCATGCCTTCAAACTACAAAAGATTCTATGGTTATATTACCCAAATCGATGTCTATTAATCTTGGAAAAGATACCGTTATATGTGCCTATAATGGTATGAATATCAACTACGATATTATACCTAAAATAAATGGAGTTGCAAGTAAAAACTATACACTTGTTTGGACTGACTTGTACTCTTCAGCTAACTTCTCAAACGCCAATCAAATAAACATAAACCAAACTGTAAACAATAAAAACTATGATTTTTTAATAGAATGCAGCATCATAGACAGCTTGGGTTGTAGGGTTTCTGATACCATTCATATTGTTATATCTAATGTAAGACTAACTCCTAGCAGTACTTTCCAAAAATTCTTTGGTTGTGAAAATGATACTGTTTCTATCTCAGCTCCCTCTTGGTATGCAACTACTAAGTTCAAGTGGAATACGGGTGATACTTTGCAGACTATTGCTGTTACTGACTCAGGTTTTTATTACGCCACGCTTACCGACAAAGGTTGCAGTTACACTGACAGTGTTCAAGTAATTAAGCTTCCATACCCCATATATACTCCTTTAACTGATACTTCTATTTGCCCTAATAGTTCTGTAATACTCAAGCCCAATGTTGCTAACTATGACAGTATAAAGTGGAATGCAAAAACAGTAAGCGATTCTATTATTATATCTGCTGCAAGCAACCCTTTTTATACGATTTACAAATCATATATAATTACAAATAACACAAAATTGGTTTGTAAAATATCTGATACTTTACAAGTAACTATTCTAGCTTTAAAAGGATTAGAACTTGGTAACAACCAAAATGCCTGTGCGGGTGATAGTCTTAGACTTATGCCTAACCATATATACAACACTTATCTATGGAATACCAACGAAACATCTGCTGATATATACGTCAAAAACACAGGAATGTATACGCTGTGGGTGAAAGACATGAATGGCTGTGATGAAAAAGACAGTATATATACAAACTTTTATATCAAGCCTGATGGTTCGTATAGTTACCAAATAAGCCAAGGGTTTAATGTTGCTTTTATGCCCGTATATAATTCTTATGCTCAATATCAATGGCAGTTTGGTGACGGAGTTAATAGTATGCTGGTATCTCCTTCACATATATATGCTTCAAGTGGAAACTACCGTTCAAGTTTGGTGGTTTCTGACTCTAACAATTGCATAGATTCTTCTGCTCAGTATATATTCTTCTCTGGTATCAATTCCTTGTCTGTAGCTGCTAACAAACTGCTTGCGTTTCCAAATCCTTTCTCCAACCAAATAACTATTTCAGGTAACATCCCCAATGGTTTAGTATTGGTAGAGTGGTTTGATAGTTGGGGAAGAAAAATATACCAAACATATAAAACTGCAAGCTTGGGCAATCTGAATATATATGCACCAGAGCAATTAAACAGTGGTGTTTCATTTATCAAAATCTCTACTGAAAGTTGGCAAGGTTCAGTATTGGTGCTGAAAGAATAAGGTTAAAATACTTGAATATATAAAGATATAGACTATTATAAAACTTATTGGACTTATTTTTGCAAACTAGAAATCTGCTTTGCGAAAAAAACTGACTAAAATATCATCTTTCCTACTATCGTTTTTAATCATAACGATAGCTCAGGCTTTGGTGTTTTTAAATAGTGAGCATTTTCAGAATTATTTAATAGAAAAAATTACAACCTACTACGCCCAAGAGTTGAAGTGTGAGATTCATATTAAACATGTTAAATTTAAACTTACCCATTTTGAACTAGACAGTGTTACTATCAACGACCAACAAGGCGACTCTCTTTGTAGAATTGGAAGTATAGACATGTATCCAAGGCCTTCAACGCTTATCACACGTCATATGGTCATCAATAAAATTGTATGCCATAGCAGTAGGTTCAACTTTATGGTGCACCCGGGTGTGAAAGGCACCAATATAGAATTTCTCAGAAAATATTTTCTAAAGAAAAACAAAACCAAAACCAAAAGAGCTCCAGCTGTTTTTGATGTAAGTGAAATATATTTGGACGATTGCAGTGTTACTTGGAGCGATAAAAGACGGAAAATGCATCCTGAAGAATTTGATTTAAGTTATTTAGCATTTAACCATTTGAATGTAGGGCTTGACAAATTTAGACTTATTGATGACAGTATAAACACACATATAAAATATCTAAATTTTGTTGAGAAATGTGGTTTAAAGGTAGATAGTTTGGTTTCAGATTTAATTGTGTGCGACCACGAAATGTTGTTTGACAACTTCAGACTTAAAACGCCCTATAGCACTATCAAAAAACGAATTAAATTAACTTACGACGAATATGAAGATTTAGAAGAACCAGTAGACTCAGTGGTGTTTAGCGGCGAAATAAGAGAGTCAGATGTGAGCATGATTGACATAAGGTATTTTAATCACATATTGGCAGGGATGGAACAGCAATTTAACATTGAAGGAGATTTTAAAGGCCATATAAACAATTTAAAAACCACCAATGTGACCATACGTTATGGCAATAATTCTATATTTAAAGGTAAAGCTAAATTTAGAGGTTTGCCCGAAGTAGATGAGACCTATATGGATATTAGAGCTGAATACGCAACTACTAACTATGAAGACCTTTCAACCTTATTAATGACCAATGAAATTCCTTCGCAAGTCAAAAATATAGGGTTAGTAAAATTTGCAGGAAATTTCAACGGCTTTTTTCATGATTTTGTAACTGACGGAAAGTTTGAGTCACATATAGGAACCGTTTCAAGTAATATCAATATGAAATTGCCGCTAGATGACAGTCCACCAGCCTACTCAGGATCATTTACATTTAACAATTTTGATATGGGCAAGTTTTATGAGATAAGCAACATTGGTACAACAGATTTAACGGCAACCGTTAAGGCAGGTAGAGGTTTTAAACTTAAAGATTTACAAGCTGAAATTGATGCCAATATCTCAAGGTTTAACTTCAATAATTACAATTATAATAACTCTATAGTCACAGGAAAACTCATCAATAAAAAGTTTATCGGAAAACTGAATACAGTAGACCCTAATATTAACTTAGTCTTTGATGGGTTAATAGATTTAGCTGGCAAAGAACCAACTTTTAAATATGTAGCAAGTATTAAAGATGCTAGGTTATTACCACTTCATTTTGATAGTAACAATACGGTAGTTAGCACTAAAATGAATATTGATTTTACAGGAAGTTCATTAGATATGCTTTTTGGTAAATTACTTTTTACTGATGTAAGTATAGATAGAGACAGCTTACATTTCCCTTTAAAGAAAATTGAACTTAGGGCTGACACCAGAACTAAAAATGGATATATAGCCCTAAAATCTGAAATTGCAGATATAGCTTTCAATGGTGAATTTGACTTACAAAATTTACAAAACACCATGCAGTATGTATTTTACCATTACTTGCCTAACTATGTAAATTCTATAAAAACGCCAGTGAAGCAGAAATTTAGTTTTAATGCAGAACTAAAAAACACCCAAATTGTTACCGATTTGTTTTTTCCTAAAATGCATTTAGGTAAAACTTTATTGAATGGCAGAATGAATAGTGATAGCAACGATATATATTTAAATCTTCAATCACAATACTTCTATTGGGATCAATTCCAATTTAAAAACATATATATAAAGAGTGATAAAAATATAAGAAATGATTTGCTTCATATTAATAATACCATAGGCGAATTAAGAATGAACGACTCAATTTCATTTACAAATATTACTTTAAATGCAGATATTAAAAATGATTCGTTTAATTATAAAGCAATAAGCTATGAGCCTAGACAGCCTTATGATTTTGACCTAAATGGATTTATATTATTCCATAAAAACGCCATCAAAATGGTTTGGAATCCATCACGTATTCAGATAGTCAGAAAAAACTATTCGATAGCACAAAACAGTTCGATACTTTTCCAAAACAATATGGTATATATATCTAATATGGAATTAAGTAATAAAGATGAACAAATAAAGGCTGATGGTGTTTTGGGTAAATCAAAAAATGATGAATTAGATTTACAAATCAAAAATTTTGATATTGGCTTTATTAATGCCTTTGTAAAAACTATTGATGGAGGTATTCACGGAAAAGCTTCAGGAACTTTACAAATTAAAAGAGCACTTCAATCTCCTGTTTTCATAGCAGATATATATAGCGAAAAATCAATAGCTGGTGTTGATACTTTGGGTGATTTACAACTTGCAACCACTTACGATGATGAAAACAACAGTGTCCATCTTGATGCGGAAGTTTTAGGTGGTAATTTAAAAGGCATAAAAGCAAAAGGAGATATAGATATAAGCAAAGAAACTAGGCTAAATATTGATGTTGATGTGCCAGCAACACCTGTGAAGAAATTTGAATATTACACTAAAATACTCATATCTAATGTAGATGGGAATATATCAGGCAAACTTAAAGTAAAAGGAACGCCCTCTAAACCTTTAGTTACGGGCAAAGTATATTTTGACGATGTGAGTTTTACTGTAGATTATATCAAAACTCGATACCGTTTTAGCAATCAATTTTTTGACCTCTACGACAACTATATAGATTTAAATAAATTTTATCTGTTTGATGAGTTTGGAAAAACAGCGTTAGTATCAGGAAAAGTATATCACAAAAGCTATGAAGATTACAGATTGGATGTTCATTTTAATAACTGTAAAAACTTTCATTGTTTACAAACAACTAAAAAAGACAATTCACTTTATTATGGATCGGCATACGCCTCTGGAAACGCTTATTTGTATGGCACTATGGACGATTTAGGAATGGACATTACGGCAAAGAGTGAAAAAGGAACAGTCATATATATACCATTAGGTTCGCCAGAAGAAGCGAGCAATGTAGACTTTATTAAATTTATCAGAAGAGATTCATCTGGAGTTAAAATAGCAAAAGCTCCAACAGCTGATCTAAGTGGAATTAGAATGAATTTTAATTTTGAAATTACACCTGTTGCCGAAATACAAATCATATTTGACGAAGCCTTAGGAGATATAATGAAAGGAAGTGGAAGTGGTAATTTAAGAATGGAAATAGATACCCGAAGAAATTTTAATATGTATGGCCAATACACAATAGAAAAAGGTGAATATTTATTTACAGCTTTAAATGTATTTCAAAAAAAGTTTTATGTGAAACCAGGAGGAACCATATCTTGGGATGGTGCTCCATTAGAAGCAAAAATGAATCTTGCTGCATTTTATAGAGTGAGAGCCTCCCCTGACCCATTACTAGGAACAACTGGCAACGAAAGTTCTAAAATTACTGTTGATTGTAATCTGTTTCTAAAAGGATTGCTTTTTTCACCTGATATAAAATTTGGTTTATCATTCCCAGATATTGAAAATCAAAACAGCGACAACAATACTGTTTTAAATACAGTTTTAAAGCAAGTTGAAAATGATCAAGAAGAACTTAACAGACAAATTTTTAGTTTGATGATGTTAAAACAATTTTTACCAAGACAAGGAACATCTTCAGGGCTAACAGCAGGAAGTATAAGTCAAGGGTCTTTATCTGCAACCGTAAGTGATTTAATTTCTGCACAAATGAGCAACTGGCTTACACAAGTAGCACCAGGATGGGAAATTAATTTTAATTATAATCCGGGCAATGTAGATCAAACTCAAAAAAGACAAATTATATTACAATTGGTAAAAAGGTTCTTAGACGACAAACTTATTCTCGAAGGATCAGTAACAAATAATGATCAAGCGGCTAACCCATGGCAATATAACTTCTCAAGTCAATATATTATAAGTAAAGACGGCAGAATGCGAATTAAAGCTTTTAGTAGAAGTAACAATAATGTGATTTATAATCAGAACGTAACAACACATGGTATAGGTTTTTTCTATAGAAGAGAGTTTGAAACAATGCTTCATAGGAGAAAAGAAAATGAAATTGATACTAAAAAATAATTATATATATATTAAGACCATTTTTTGAAAATTACAAATACAGCTGCTATCAACAATATAAATCCTAAAATATGATTCCACTGATGAGCATCTCCTATAGATATATATATATATATATCAATAATTACAAAAACTTTTTAAGTAATAGTTTCTTGCACAGTTTTAAGCTGGCATTATAAAAAAATATTCAAAAAAGGCAATTTCCCAGCTTAAAAGCACTACCCAAACAATCAACTTATCAAATGTTTTATGCTTTTAAACCTATATTCCCGAACCAAGACAAGGTCATAAAAACATTTGAAATAAGAAGAAGTAAAACTTTATAAAAACCTTTTAAAAATATTCAGAAAGAGTTATTTCTTTTTCTTTTTTTCTACTTCAGGCTTGCCCTTTACATCTATTGAAGTTAAATCAAAATAATCTAAGTAAAAACCACCACTGCCGGTCATAGCATGACCAATGGCTCCAATTCTACCATCACCAATATATAACATACAACGTGTATCAAGTTTATGGTCTGGCTCTGTAGGAGCTGCTCCTTTACTAAACTTTACTGATTTATCAGGAGCTAAAGACATAAGTCTCAATTCTCTTTCTTCTTGACTCAAAATATTAAGTCGGTTATTGTCCCAAATATTGAATAAAACTTTACCGGTAAAACCTTTGTGCCACAATATTTTTCCTGAACTATTAGCACAGTTTACCATAATATTTGTATACAAAGATCTTGCATCAGGATTAACAAAAACTTCACTTTTCAATTCATCTGCATATTCTTTAAAGTCATCATATTGCTGGCCAACCAGAAAATAATTGTTTGCTTGGTCTATATATAAATTAAACTTAGCAGGTCTTATTAAATCTTTGGCATTTGACGGATCTTGAACTTTTCTAATAAGTCCACTTAAATCATCGTCATTATCAAACACGGTTGTTTCTTTAAATTCGTTTTTGGCTACATCAAAAATATAAACAAAACCACCTGAAATAAAATCCAAATTGGCTTTGTTTGAAAACATCCCTGCCAATACAAGATTTTCTTTTCGATCAAATCTCAAATCAAAAATACTTATATTTTTCATATCTCCTTTTCCAAATTCAACTGATTGTTGTGCATCTTCATTGTCTCTATAATATAAACTTAATGTTTGTGACCATGTGTTAGATTTTTTAACTCTGCTTTCAGCCATAACATATATAGTCGATTGATTGGAGATGGTAGCTTTAGCTCTAATTAATCCTTTGCTAGCCATTTCTATATTAAAAATATTATCTCTATCAAACGAGAAGTCTTCTTTATTAAAAACCAAACAATGTAAATTCAATTTTAAATTTTTAGAACTACTGGCATTTTCATAAACCATCACCATAATTTTTGAGCTATCGTTCGAAAAAACAACATCTATTCCTTGGATCACTTCTGGGTTTTTAGTTTCTAAAGATAAGACTTCACGACCAAGACTTTCAGGCTGTCCATCAGTCTCTGCTAAAGTTGTTTGATATAAGGAATATTTTTTTTCTGTTTTGTCATAAAAACTATGAATACAAAAAACCTTGCTATTAATAAACATTACTTTTTCAATGTCATGAAGTTTTTTTGCATCATTATCTATCACTATATTTTTAACAGCTTCTTTTTTACCTTTATTATCAAAAATCATTAAACTTCTTTTACCTCTTTTACTCCCTGACACTGGGTTTTCAGGGCATATCAAGTATGTTTTTTTATCTTTGGTATACATTAATTCTGCTTGATTAGCAGCAACTTCTAACTTCATTTTGTTGGTGCCCATTGTAAATACTTTTTGAGCATTTAATTGTAAAGTAAAAAATGGAACTAAAGTAAATAATAAGATATATTTTCTCATGGATTGATAAATTTACGCAAATATAAGCGGAAAAAATTAATCGTAAAAACGCCATCTAAAGCCCAATCTTAGCACCTGAGGTTGCATTGGATTATATGCAGTGGCATAATACGAATTAGGTAAAAAATTAAAGGTCTGTTGCCAAGGATCAGCTAAAAATCGTAGACCATAAAACACATGTTCTAGTTTAACAAAAAAAGCAAACCTTTGAATTTCTCCATTTGCATATAAGTCTATCATGGGGTATCCCCCTGATTTTACAGATGAATCTAAATAGAATTGCATGATTGAAGTATTCCAACGGTATGAACTTGTTTTTTGCCAATAATTTATGCTAAACCCAATTTGGTACTTCATCGATTTGTTCTTTAACTGTCCTGCTATATATATATCGGTTTTTGAAGCCCAATTGGGTAAAGGTGTAATTTGAGTATTAGAATTATATTGTAACAATAATTTTTCTTTAATATGTAATTTTTTATAATGCCAATCTAAAGCTGTAACTGCAGATAAGTGTGTTAACGAGGGAGCAAATTGTGTGGGAATTGAATTTTGATCAAAGTACACATAATTAACCGTATTTCTATATAAAATATTAACCTCAAAAGGATGTTTAAAATTTGTTTTTAAATAAAAATTAAAACCTAATACATGGGTAGGATTTAAAGATTGTGACCAAGCAAAATAGTTTGTTTTAAAATATTGATATATCAATGGTTGGATATATTGTTGAGCAAAACCATTAAGATTAAGCTGAACTTTTTTGTTTATTAATAAAAAAGTAGCTTGTTGCAAATAATCCTGTCTGTTATAACCATTAAAATAATATTTACTTTCAGTTATAAATTTCATATTAGGTTTAAAAGCATATAGTATTTTTAAATCAATACTATGATTGACTATACTACCGCTTGTATAATCTTTGCAAAAAAACTTAATAAAATCATATTGGTAGCCCACTTGCCAAATCAATGGTTTTAAACTAAAGGTAGAATCATTTAATTTTTTATAACCTAATGATGCTAATTGTAGATGGTTTTTAAATGTTATAAAACTAGTAGAATCAAAATTAACAAGACTATCTTTATATATATTTTTATAGTATTTTGTATCGTCTGCTAAACCAGTATCTAAATAAGCCTCTTTATCTCTTTGAAAAGTATAGTAAATTCTGAACGGATAAAGGGCTTTCCTTGAATTACTATCAACTCTAATTGAAAACTTCTTAAAACCATAACTGTATTCAAACATTACTTGGTTTTTTTTCAAATAGTTAAAACTCTTACTTAAGTTTATTGGATAAGATTCTCTTTGAAGAATACTTGAAGAATCAAAATCTTTAGTATTTACAATTCCTCCATTAACTTCTTGCAAAGATTTATCAAGAATTATACTTGCAAGCAGCCTACTTCTTCCATCATTAGATAGATAGGATTGAAAAAGCCTCAGCCTACTTATATCGCTATTTTGTCTTAAGTAAAACCCTTTGCTACCATATCTTATAATTTCCACCCCTACGTTCCAATCTTTTCTTATATTTTGGGTATGTATAAAATTAAGCCCTAGTAACCTGTTTTGTCCTTGAACATATTTTATATCTGAGTAGGGTCTTTTTACATTCCAAAACTCATTGGTTTTATTCTGATCAAAATACATCTCCCAACCTTTAATACCTGTATTAAATCCTGACAATACTTTAGATTCGAAAATTAAATTCTTTGCAGATGTGCCTGGATTTCCAAGGTCAGTGTAAAAATCTTTTTGTATTATACTATATTGATGAATAGAAGAAAAACTAGTATCAATCGATTTAAAAATTGATTGATCAAAAGCTTGTATTGAGCCAAAGGTTGGAATAAAAGATTGAGCATTCACCTTTATAATCAATAACAATAAAATATAAGTTATATTTTTTCTCAACTTGTTTGCAAAATACAGACAAAACAATAGTTTGCACAAATCTATATAAAAAAAGAAGTTAACAATGGTGCCGTATTTTTCAATATTTTTGCTTCTCTATTAACAATGCCAATCATAATACTTGCAATCGAAAGCAGTTGCGACGATACATCTGCGTCAGTAATTATTGATGGTCAAGTATGTTCTAACATCATAGCTAGTCAAAATATCCATCAATTGTATGGGGGTGTTGTACCTGAATTAGCTTCTAGAGATCATGAGAAAAATATAATTCCGGTTGTTGATTTAGCCTTAAAACAAGCCAATATTAAAACTGAACAATTATCTGCAATTGCTTTTACAGCTGGTCCTGGTTTAATAGGTTCATTATTGGTAGGTGTAACTTTTGCAAAAGGTTTGGCCCTTTCTCATCAAATTCCTTTAATAGAAGTTAATCATTTAGATGCTCATATAATGGCACATCTGATTGATGACCCAAAACCAATTTTTCCTTTTTTATGCTTATTAATCTCAGGTGGGCACACTCAAATTGTATTAGTCAAAGAACCTTTAGTTTTTGAAAAGCTAGGCGAAACATCAGATGATGCTGCTGGGGAAGCATTTGATAAAACAGCAAAACTCTTAGGACTTGAATATCCTGGCGGACCATTAATAGACAAATATGCTAAATTGGGAGAAGTAATATATAAATTTCCAATTCCTTCAGCCCCTGGTTTCAATTTTAGTTTTAGTGGTTTTAAAACATCAGTTTTATATTTTTTACAAAAAGAAACGCGATTAAACCCTTCATTTATTGAACATAATTTAAATAATATTTGTGCATCAATTCAACATACAATTATCGAAATAGTATTTCAAAAAAGCATAGCTGCTATAAAACAAACAGGAGTAAAATCTATTGCTATAGCAGGAGGAGTAGCATCAAATAGTGGTGTAAGACACAAGTTTACGGAATATGCGAAAGAATCTGGGATTGATGTATTTATCCCTCAATTTCAATATTGCACAGATAATGCCGCTATGATTGCCATCACTGCAAATTATTTATATTTAAAAGAAAGTTTTAGTGATCACTCTGTTGTGCCCTTTGCCAAGGGTTAAAAATCAGAAACAATATTAGAAGATTAATTTAATTTAACTATTACTTTACCCAAAACAACAGATGGGTTAGATTTTAATGCTATAGTTATAGGTCTAACAAAAAACTTTTCAGCATTCAGTGGATTTGGTTCAGTACTGTATTTTAAATTAGATACTTGACCAGAATTGTCTTGCGGTGCAGTAGGCTGAATATTTACATCTAAAACTGGTAATGGAGCATTTTCGTCTTGACCAATTTCTAAGTTTGAAATATTCGGGTATTGATAACCTAAGTTTTTGTTTACTTGAAAGAAAAGATTATTTGCACTAAAAGGATCTACATCTAAATTTATAATTTGAGATGAAGTAGAAATTAGAAAACCATCTTCTGCATTTTTATTCAAATAAAATCCTTCACCAATAGGGTTAAAAGTAAAAGAGTAAGAACTATTGTTAGATTGTGGAAGAATGTGAACTTCTGTTCCCAAGGAATCAACAAGAATAAGATCAGGAATATTGGGTTGTACTACATGCACATGTAATACTTTTGTAAAAGAAACACCTTTAATATCATAAGTAAGTTTAATGCTACCTTCAGATACACCTGTCATAGGTAAAACATTTATGCTATATGAGTTTTCATTACCGCTAGTTGTAATTCCCTCAGCAGAATTCCAATGATAATTTCCACCAGAAGGGAAAGTAATTGAATTTACATTTAGTGATTGACCTGGAAATAAGTATACATCTTCGCTACAATCAAAGTCTACATTGATACTATATATCATAAAATGTATTGACTCAGTACCTTTTGAATTAACAAGTACTGGCTCACTAAAAGGGTCTTCAGTATTTGAAGTTTTATAAGTTAAATCAAAACTACCTGCTAACCAACCATAATCAGAAGTACCAGGTATGGGAATAGAAATATCGTCAGGCATAATAAAACCTTGCCATGTCTTGTCTTCATTTGGATTAATTTTTAAATCAGGAGGCGTAACAATACACTTAATATTATTTGAAGTAGAAATAACAACTTCACCTTTTTCACCGTCAGAAGTTTTCTTGTTATAAGTACCAGACATATTATTAGACTGTCTAGTATAGAAATTTGCAACAAAGGTAATGGTATCATTAACCGAACCTTGTTGTGCAAATGTACTAACTGAACTTAATAGAATTAATATGAATGTAATTATTCTCATTTGATGTTACAAAAGTATGTTAGATATTTTATTTAGCAAATACCAAATCAATTGTTATTTTACATAGTTTTTTTACAATTCTATAAACAAAAAAACACCATTCAATTAAGTATGGTGTTTTTAAAGTTTTGAAAGAGTAATTAGATTACTTCTTTTCGTGTCCTTCTTCAGCGTGACCTTCAGCTGGAGTTTCAGCTTTAGCAGCAGTGTCAGTAGAAGCTGTAGTGTCAGCAGCAACTGGAGTTTCTTCAACAGCTGGCATAGTTGTAGTGTCAGCAGCAGGAGCAGCTTCTTCAGTTTTGTTACCTTTACAAGCAACTAAAGAAAGAACAGAAGCAACCATTAGTACAGAAAATAATTTTTTCATTTTTTTACTTTGTTATATTATTTGTTATAAAATCGGGGGCAAAATTAAGAGGTATTGACCTAAATGCAAACTTTTTTTTAAAAAATATTTAATACTAGTTACAACTAACATTTAAAGGTTTACTTTTTTCTAAAGAAAATTTGAATGGGAACGCCCTCGTAGTCGTACTTTTCTCTGATTTTGTTCTCAATAAATCTCTTGTAATTTTCATTAACATATTGAGGCAAATTACAAAAGAACAGAAAAATTTGTTGATTGCTTTTTAACTGAGTTGCGTATTTAATCTTCACATACTTACCTTTTATAGAAGGCGGCGGGTTCTGTTCTATAACACTAAGAATAAATTCGTTTAGTTCATGAGTTGGTATGTGAAATTGTCTTCTTTCATAAACATGTATAGCCGTTTCAATTGCTTTAAATATTCTTTGTTTTTCTACAACAGAAGTAAATATGATGGGTACATCTCTAAAAGGTGCTATTTTTTCTTTAATTTCTTCCGTAAATTTCAGGGTTGATTTGGTATCCTTTACAATCAAATCCCATTTATTTACAACTATAACAATACCTTTTGAATTTTTATCACACAAATGAAACAAACTTTGTTCTTGTGATTGAAAACCTTCAGTAGCATCAACCATTAATATACATACATCAGCACTTTCTAAGGCTTTGATACTTCTCATTACAGAATAGAATTCAATATCTTCATTTACTTTTTTCTTTTTTCTTATACCTGCAGTATCAACAAGTAAAAATTCTTGACCAAAAGCATTATAATGAGCGTCAATAGAATCTCTGGTAGTTCCTGGAACATCTGTAACTATATTCCTTTCATATCCAAGTAAAGCATTTGTAAGAGATGATTTTCCAACATTGGGTCTACCTATTATGGCTATTCTAGGCAAAGAAGATAAGTCTTCAGGAATAGTGGTGATATGTTGCACAAGTTCATCTAACAGTTCTCCTGTTCCACTGCCTGTCATACTAGAAACGCTATATAACTCTCCAAAACCTAGACTATAAAATTCAGGTACTTCAACCAATCTCTCATTATTGTCTACCTTATTTGCAACTAATAATACTTTCTTTTTGCTTCTTCTTAATAAATCAGCTACATCTGCGTCAAGATCCGTAATTCCACAGGTAACATCTACCATAAACAGAATTAAATCTGCTTCTTGCATGGCTATTTTAACTTGATTCCGTATTTCTTTTTCAAACACATCAGAAGTTTCTTTTACAAAGCCGCCCGTGTCTACTAAAGTAAATTCTTTACCATTCCATTCTGCTTTTCCATAATGTCTATCTCTAGTTACACCGCTAACATCATCAACTATTGCTTTTCTTTGGCCAATAATTCTATTAAAAAAAGTAGATTTCCCAACATTGGGTCTACCTACAATTGCTACTAAACTTCCCATATTTATTTATTTTTAATTCCCTTTATCCTTAACTATTCTTTTGAAAAGTTCTTCATCAGATTCTACGTCAATGTTTTGCAACAAAATTGATGCTTGTTCTGACCAAACATTTTTGGGGAATCTATTTATTAACTCTGCCCATACTTGTTTGGCTTTTTCTTTATCTTTTAAGTTCGCATTTAAAATTTCACCTTTTAAAAACAATGCTGTTGGTATATACTTACTTGATGGATATACTCTGATAAGTTTATCTAATTGAACTAAAGACAGCCTATATCTTTGTTGAGTAACTTGATAATTGGACGTTTGTAGCAACAGAAACTCTACCATTGAATCTTTAGGATACTTACCTATAAATGCCTCACACTCTCTAATAACTGAATCCATATATAAACCTCTACTATTAGATTGCAACATGGAGTCATTCTTAATCATTTGATTAATTTTATTATATGCTTTATCTCTTTGATTTTCTGATTCACATGCCATAAAAACAATAAAAAACAGAAATATATAAATAAAATGATAACTTTTTTTCATGACGGTGCAAATATCGGTTACTATAGTTGATAAACTACTATTTAAACTCAACTAAACAAAAGTATGCTTGTAATTTTTGCTATTTTTTTTCTAAAATCGATTGCAGCAATTCGATTTTTTGGTTTGTTTCATTCCACTCAGATTCTGGGTCTGACATTGAGTTAATCCCTCCTCCTGCATAATAAGAGATTTGATTTTGTGTTAATTTACAACAACGCAAATTTACATACAAATCTATATTGTGATTGATCACAGGTCCAATAAAACCAGCATAAAGTTCTCTATCAAATATTTCTTTCGAAGACAAATAGTTTACTGCTTTTGACTTTGGAAAGCCACTAACGGCCGGAGTTGGTGAAAGTGAATTAATTAATTGTGCAATTTTATTATTGCTTAGTTCTTGATTGGTAGCATTGGTAAATGTTACTACTAAGTGTTCAATATTACCCATTGCAATTGATTTAACTTCAGATTGCGAAAAGTCAATATTATTTAAAACCAACAATTCATGAATGTATTCAACAACTTTATTATGTTCTATTATTTCTTTTTGACCCCAGTTTTCTACCGTGTGCTTTTCCCTTGTTCCGGCTACAGCAACAGTTTGCCATTGCTTATTGCTCGTTTTAAATAAAATTTCTGGACTTGCACCAAGCCAGTTGCTCCATTTTTTTGATTGGAGAAATGTGATAAATGCGTTGGGGTAACTTTGAAGTAACTCAGTTAAAATCTTACTTATGTCTAAAGGCTTGTCTATAGATTTATTAAACTTTCGAGCAGTTACTATTTTATCAAATTGATTGTTTTTAATTAAATGAATTGTTTCAATTAAATAAGAAATATAGTCTGCTTTAGGTTGATTTTTTTCTAAAGTTAGATTTAAGTTTAGAACATCATTAACCTTAATATTGGGTAACTCATAAATACTATATGATTTTTTTTGAGTAGGATTTAAGACATATAGTTCATTACCGTAAAATGGTTTTATCAAAAAAACATCTTTATCTAAAAATAAATTTAGTTGAGATTGTGAGTAAACACTTATATCTCCAATCCAATGGTGAAATTTAGATTCTCCTGGTAAACAAAAAAAAACCTGCTCTTGCAAAAAATTTAATTTATTACTGCAAGCTCTTTTCCAACTTTAACAAAAGCAGCTATAGCTTTATCAATATGATGCCTGTCATGAGCTGCAGATATTTGAACCCTAATACGTGCTTTACCTTGAGCAACAACAGGGTAATAGAATCCAATAACATATATACCTTCATCTAATAACTTTTTAGCAAAATTTTGGGATAAAGGTGCATCATATAACATAATAGGCACAATTGGGTGAATGCCAGGTTTAATGTCAAAACCTGCTTCAGTCATTTTTTCACGAAAGTATAAAGTGTTTTCTTCTAATTTGTCTCTTAGTTCGGTGGTTTCTCTTAACATATCTAAAACAGCTATGGACGCACCCACTATACTTGGAGCTAAAGTATTAGAAAAGAGGTATGGACGTGATCTTTGACGTAAAATTTCAATTATTTCTTTTCTACCACTAGTAAAACCACCTGATGCACCACCTAAAGCTTTTCCTAAAGTACCAGTAATGATATCAAGTTTGCCTATAACATCACAAAGTTCAATGCTTCCTCTGCCTGTTTTACCAATAAAACCTGAAGCATGGCACTCATCTACCATCACCAACGCTTTATATTTTTCGGCTAAAACAGCAATTTTATCTAATTGGGCAATGGTTCCATCCATAGAAAAAACGCCATCAGTTACAATAATTCTATTTCTACAGTGTGATGATTCTTTTAATTTAGCTTCCAAATCATCCATGTCATTGTTTTTATATCTAAACCTCTGAGCTTTACAAAGTCTAACGCCATCTATTATTGAAGCATGGTTAAGCTCGTCACTTATAATTGCATCTTCTTCATTAAACAGTGGTTCAAAAACACCGCCATTTGCATCAAAAGCTGCAGCGTAAAGAATGGTATCTTCTGTACCTAAAAATTCAGAGATTTTACGTTCAAGTTCTTTATGTATATCTTGAGTACCACATATAAATCGAACACTTGACATACCAAATCCATGGCTATCTATAGCTTTATGAGCAGCTTCAATAACTCTTGGATGACTAGATAAACCTAGGTAATTGTTTGCACAAAAATTAATTACTTCTTTGCCACCTTGAACTTTTATATCAGCCCCTTGAGGGGTAGTAATAATTCTTTCTTCTTTATACAGTCCTGCATTTTTAATGTTAGCTAGCTCTGTTTCTAATATCGGTTTTAATGTTTCGTACATGTTTGTAAATTTTCGGGCAAACTTATTACATACATTTAAAATTGAGCAATATTTTTAATTTTTTTAGTTGTTGTTTTGCAACAAATTGATTTAAAACCTAATCATGATAATATATGAAAAAGAATAAGTGGTGTTTAATACTCTTAGTACTCATCACTTTTGAGGCTATTAGTCAAACAAGACAAAGCTATTTGGTTTGGTTTAAAAGTTCTGCACATGAAAATAAATTTATTGCAGATTTTGAAAATAAATTCATTCAGGCAAAAAAAATAAACCCCAACCATTTGATTTGGAAAATACAATTTGACGAAGAACAAGTCATTTCAAAATATACAAATGATACTAACATCAAATTTATACAAACCAATCATCAAGTATCATTAAGAAACAAAACCCCGAATGATCCAGATTTTTCTAAACAGTATCACTTACTTAATAACGGACAAAATGGTGGTAAAATAAATAGTGATATAAAAGCATCAGAAGCATGGTCTTATTACACTGGTGGTAATAGTTATAAAGGCGATACCATTGTTGTGGCTATAGTAGATGCTGGTTGTGATATAGAACACGAGGATTTGAAGGAAAATATATATATAAATTATCGAGAAATACCTAATGATGGAATTGACAATGATACTAATGGATATATAGATGACTATAAAGGATATAATGTTGTAACTAATTCAGGTAATATTTCTAAAGCCAACCACGGTACTTTTATAGCAGGCATTATAGGAGCAAAAGGGAATAACAACCTAGGGATAGCTGGTATAAATTGGAATATAAAAATGCTACCAATTGAAGCCAATACTGGAGATGAAGCTGGAGTGGTAGCTGCATATTTATATATTTATGACCAAAGAAAATTATATAACCAATCAAATGGAAAAAAAGGTTCTTTTATAGTAGCATCAAATTCTTCATTTGGAGTTTTTCAAGTAAAAGTATCTGATTTTCCTATCTGGTGTGCTATGTATGATACTTTAGGCAAAGTGGGTGTGCTAAGTGTAGGAGCCACTATAAATAATTATTTAGATATAGGAAATTATGGAGATGTACCATCGATGTGTGCTTCTAACTTTTTAATAATGGCTACCAATAGCGATAAAAATGACGAGCTAAATGCTGCTGGTTACAGCAAACAATATATTGACTTATCAGCTCCAGCAACAGATATTTTTTCTACAGAAACAAACAACACATATGATTATTGGTCAGGAACTTCTTTTGCTGCACCACAAATAGTAGCAACTGCAGCCTTGTTATACCATGTTCCTTGTTCTGTATTTTCATATATTTATTCTAACTTCCCAGACTCAGCAGCCTTACTTATTAAAAACTATATATTAAATGGAGTTGATACAATTGCATCGCATCAAAACAAAACATTAAGTGGAGGTAGATTAAATATTTTTAATTCTATTCAATTACTAGAGCAGAAAAACTGTTACCAGTTAAAAATAAATAATATTTCAGACAACAACACCAATTTTATATATCCTAATCCGGCAAATAATATATTGTATATAATTTATTCAGAAACAGAAAAAAATCGACTTGTTTCATTGATAGATATTTCAGGAAAAACTATATTACAAACAGATTTAGGGTTTATTGATGTCAGTTCATTTGCCAATGGCATATATTTTATAAAAATAGGACAGGTATATAAAAAAATTATGATACAACATTGATATCGTTTTAGCTTATATGCATAAGCGTTACTTAATTTTACTCTTAATATATACAATTAAAGTTTTAAATTGTATTTCGCAAAGCCAAGATGTAAATGACAATTTAGAAAAGTTAATTTCAAAAACATCCCTGATAGAACTAGAATTAAGATTTTGGGTGACTTGGCATGAAACTATTCTTTTATAGACCCCAAAAAAGCTATGAAATTTGCAAATGAAGAACTTAAATTATCAATAAAAGCCAACGATAATACCGCAATGGGTCAAGCATAAAGCAATTTAGGTTTGATATATTCTAGAATAAAAGTAATGAATGCTTTATTGAAGAGTGGTTTAGCCTTAGCTGTTAAAGAATTCTTGGATAAAATTGATTCAATCAAAATAAAAATACATTTGAGTCAATTAGTGTATATATTGACCCTAAATGGAGTTATATAAATTAAATTCCGTGTCCAATTAATTGCATTTAAGACAATTAATTAAAGATAAAAAAGAAATTACGGCTACTATAAAAAATAATGGGAAAAGATTTGATACGAATGAAATATCAAAATTTGAAGGCATTGGATTAAAAAACATGATAAATAGGGTGCAGTTTCTGAAAGGTAATATTAAGTTTGACTCCACCTTAGGCAAGGGAACTTTTATGCATATTTCAATTCCATTGTAATTATTAAAAACCAATTAAAATAAAAATCCAAGCACCTAATCGGCACTTGGATTTTTATTTATATGATTATTAAATTTTAGTGAGAAACAACAGTCTTTAAAACTGAACTTCCATTTTCTCCACTTATTAAAATTGTATATATTCCATTTGAATAATGAGATAAATTGATTGGAATATTTAATTCTTTACCTTGTATATATATTTTCTCAGTTACTGCACCTTTCATATCAACTATTTGAATCATGAATTTATCGAATTGATTGTTTTGAATCATTAAATTGAATATTCCGTTTGAAGGATTTGGTTGAATGGCAGCTTGGTATGTGCTATTTATAGACCATATACCTGAGTTTGATGTTGAATCAGAGAACATAGACCAACATCCATTAGAATCTTGATAAGAACATTGATAGTATCCATTAGGTCCTGAAATGATTGTGTCTTTCCCATTATAAGTAGTATCAATTACACCATTATATTTCCATATATAGTTTTTACCTTTTGTATTACAAACTAATCTTGCAATACCAATGTTTTTAACTGTAGGTTTAGTAAGAGGTAGTGATACATTTATTGTGATAGTTCTTGAGCTATCAGTACAACCAGTAGTATCAATTAGCACAGCTCTATAGTCTCCTGATGTAGTAACTTGAATTGAAGCAATAGAGTCAGAAAGCTTAATATTATTCTTAAACCAATTAAATTTACCATTTCCAAAAGCAGTAAGCGAGGTAGTATCTCTATCACACAATGAACTATCTAAAGTAGAAATTCCGGTTTTGATACTACAAACACCTATCATAAAATTTACAGAAGAATCTTCAATAGTATATACTTGAGCACCAAAAGGTGTTTGGATATATCCATCAAGCTCTACATGTATTTTATAGCTTCCAGCACTTCCTTTTGGAGCAACACCTTTAATGGTAAAGCATCCTTGGAATTTATTGCTAGCGTTTGGTACATATAAACAAGAAGTAATTCCACAAGAGTAATTAAAATTAGTTCCTGGGAACCCGTAAACAGCTTTAACTTTCATACTATCTATATGAATGTTTTGGGTCATGTAAACAGTATCAGCAGGTATTGTAAAATCAATTTCTTGGGTGTATTGTACCAACTCAAAAGCATCAGCTAATTGTGTTGGGTACACTCCAGTACCTGCGTAGGTTTTGCTACATTGCGAGTAGCCATTGGCAATTGAGACTATGCTCAATAAAAATAGAATTGTAAATTTTTTCATTTGTATAAATTAGAATTACAAAAGTATATAAAAAAACTAACTGATTGAAAAAAAATGCCCAACTAACAGTTGAGCATTTTTAATATTTTGAATCAATGTTGAATTAACGAGCTGTATTTTGTTGTTTAGCAACTCTCTCAATTTCTTCTTGAGAAGGTTTTTGAGAATTGAAATTTTCGTATTGTTTTATAATTTGTTGGCTAGTATTAAGTATATATTGTTCCATTTGCATTTCACTACTTACACCATTTGCATTATTACCAGTAAACTTGTTATAATATTCGATATTTGTTTGAGCAGTTTTAACCATTTGATCAAGAATAGCTTTACCTTTTTCTTTTGCACCAGCCATAAAATAACTTTGAGCAATTCTCAAAGCACCGTAGTCGAATGGAACATTTTTAGCTGGCATTTCAGCCATACATTTATCAAGAACTTCAATTGCTTTTTCTTTATTACCTTCATCAACTAGAGCATTAGACAAACGGCAAAAAACATTTCTTAAATTTCTGGTTTGACGCATGGTGGTTTCATCAATGTATATACCATCTTTATTCATGCCTCCAAACTTCCATTTTTTCATAACAGTATTGTAAAGTTTATCAGTATTAATATGTCCGATTTCTCTTCCATGTTCTTCATCATTTGGTGTGAATATAGGAACCAATCTATAGCACAAACCATCTAATTGAAAATAACTTTGCATGTTTATATAAGCGTCACTTCCAGTAGTAATAGTAAAGTAAACTGGTCTTGTCCAATTATTGTTAGCTATATAATCCAAAACAATCATGTCGTTTTTATATAATGCTTTTTTACCAAGCTCAAATCTTAATCTATCAAGCATCAAACCTTGGTCTTTAGGTTCAATTACTTTATTTTTGATACAAGCGTCTTTATCAACACCAATACTTAATTTAGTTGTAGGCCAATAGTAATCTAATTTACCACTTCCACCCCAAGCTGACATATTGGTACCATCTTCACGAGCTACAAAATCAATTACTTTTTTAAGGTCTACAAATTCAGTATCAGAAGCACCTAGAGATGCTGCACCCATATTGGTTAAAATTGGCATATAATCTCTTTTGCCTTGAACATATTGTTCTGATTTAAGTTCGAGATTTATTGGACCTGATTTATATGTAGCACGCTTCATGACATCGGCATACCAATCTGTGTTTAAAAGCGATAAGTTAATAACTCTAACATCTGTTCTAATGCCTTCGACATTTTGAGCATACCACAATGGATAAGTATCGTTATCTCCGTTTGTGAAAAGCACTGCATTGCTATCACAAGATTCTAAATAATCAACAGCAAAATCTAAACAAGTAGTTCTACCACTTCTGTTATGATCATCCCAGTTTTGAGAAGCAATTAACACAGGAGAAGCCATAATTGCAACTGCTGTAATTCCAACTGCAGCTGTAGTTTTATTCATTTTCTTATTTAAAAAGTCATATATAGCTAATACACCTAATCCAACCCAAACACAAAAATATTGATATGAGCCTACATATGCATAATCACGCTCACGAGGTTGAAGTGGAGGAAAATTCAAGTAGAATATAATAAAAATACCTGTGAACAAAAACAGGAGCATGATCACAAAGAAGTCTTTTTGTTGTCTACTTAAATGAAAACCAAAACCTAGCAATCCTAATATAAGAGGCAAGAAATAATAGGTGTTTCTACCTTTATTGTTTGTTAAATCTTCAGGTATATTATCTTGAGGACCTAACCATATTTTATCTACAGCAGATATACCCGAAAGTACTTTGCCATGAGTTAGTTCACCATGACCTTGGATATCATTTTGACGACCAACAAAATTCCATAAGAAATATCTCCAATACATAAAACCTAATTGGTAAGAAAACAAGAAATGCATGTTTTGCTTAAACTTAGGTTTTTGTCCATCAGCTAATTTTTCCCATTGCTTATAAGCTTGAACATGGTCTTCTCTGCTGCTATACATACGTGGGAAATAAGAAATATCAGAAGGGTCATATTCATAATCAAACTTAGGAGTGGTTTTTTCATATTTTTGTTCACCTCTTCTATATTGCATAGCACCTTCAACTACTTTTACAGGTTGAGCAGTAAAGTTTTGACCTTTAAAAAGTGGTCTATCTCCATATTGTTCTCTGTTAAGATATGAAAGTAAGGTAATAGGGTCTTCGCAATTTTGGTGATCTAAAGGCACTTGAGCCATAGATCTGACGATAAGCATGGTATAGCTTGAATAGCCAATAGAGATAAAAGCAGTTCCAAGAATAAGGGTATGCATTAATACTCTACCATTTTTTCTAGCCCATTTTAAACCAAAATAAACTGAAGAAACTATAACGGCTAAAAGTACTGCAAATCCAGAATTAAACGGTAAACCAAATTTATTTACTAAGAATAAGTCAGATTTTGCAGCTAACCAAGGGTAACCAGGAATAACAATATATTGTACGAAGATTACTCCACCAAAAGCAGCAGCTAAGGCACCCAAAAAATTAGAACGGGTTACTTCATGTTTTCTAAAGTAATATACAAAAACAATTGCTGGTATAACCAACAAATTCAGTAGATGGACACCTATTGCCAAACCAATGAAATAACAAATAAGAATCAACCATTTATCGCCATAAGGTGTGTCAGCTCTATTTTCCCATTTAAGAATGGCCCAAAAGGTGACAGCAGTAAAAAAACAAGAAGATGCATATACTTCAGCTTCAACAGCTGAAAACCAAAACGTATCAATAAAAGTTAAAGTTAAAGAGCCAACTAAACCAGCACCAATAATAGCAATTAGATTTCCACCAGTAACTTCTTCATTTTTAGGAGCCAATATTTTTCTGCCTAAATGCGTGATTGTCCAAAACATAAACAAACAAGTAAGAGCACTTGTAGTAGCTGAAAGCATATTCATCCAAAAAGCAACTTTACTTTGGTCGCCAAAAGCTAATAGAGTAAATACTTTACCAATTAACAAAAACATAGGTGCCCCTGGTGGATGCACTACTTGAAGTTTATCAGCGGCTGATAAAAACTCGCCACAGTCCCAAAAACTTGCTGTGGGTTCTAGTGTTAAAGTGTAAACTACTAATGAAATCAGGAAGACAAGCCAGCCTGTTACATTATTTATTAATTTGAATTGTTTCATATGACTATTGTTGTGAAATACTTAATTTAATATTGATGACTTTTGAATGTTATGCAAACGGCAAAAATAAGACTTGAAACTGAAATACAAGACAGTAAGGAAAATGTTTATGAATAATTATATTTTTTTGTTTCTTCCTAAAAATAAATAAACTTTATGTTTTAGGGTTAAATCTCTGTTTTACAATACAATTAGACAAAATCTCAAACAGCAAATTGACAAATAAATCAAAAAAAACTCATATCAGACAACTTTATCCGAAGATTTGTTGTCAATTGTGAAAGGATGAAATGAAAATTTGGTTTTTCCACTTTTTATCCTCAAATTTGAACTTTGGATATTTATCACTAATCGAACAAGAATGAAGAAAATATACTTGATATTAATTGCACTTTTCACTACTCTTTTGAGCAGTAATTTAGCCCAGGCTTCGCACGTAATGGGGGCTGACTTTGAGTACCAATGTTTAGGTAAAGACTCTTTTTACATAACAGTAAAAGTTTACAAAGACTGTAAAGGAGTAAACTTATCACCCATTGCTTTAACTATTACTCCGCTTTCAGCTGGATGTAGTTGGAGTACTTCAGCATCAATGACTCAAGTATCATGTGAAGATATTACACCTGTTTGTAAAAAATCTTGTTCTAAATGTGACAGACAGAATTGTAATGCATATGGGTATCCCAATGGAAGTAATGCTGGTTGTGCTTTTCAATATGGAATGGAAAAATTAACATTTAAATATTTGTTAGTTTTCCCTTCTAGTATCAATAGTAAATGTTGTAAATTTAGAGCTAGTTATGAGCAATGTTGTAGAAATGGACAGATTACTACCTGTTGTGCAGGAGATAATTTCTTTTCATATGCAGAGTTTGACCGTTGTGTAAAGCCTTGTAATTCTTCTCCAGTATTAGCTAATGACCCTGTTGCTATTCTTTGTGCTGGTAATTGTATTTGTTTGAATAATGGAGCACGTGATACTGCTAACTTCGATTCTATATCATATAGTTTAAGTTCTGCATTAGCTGCATTTGGTACACCTACTACTTACAATTCTCCATATACAGCCGTTCCAGGAAAACCAGGGGTAAACTCTGGAGGGCCTTTACAATACAAAGGTTTCCCTAAATACAAACCTAACCCAGCCCAACAATGTAGTGGTTTTGTGTTAGACTCAGTTACTGGAGATTTATGTTTTACACCAACAATACAACAAGTAGGTGTAATAGCGATAGATATTATAGAGTGGCGACGAGACTCCATCACTGGTAAGATGGTAAAAATTGGGCTCACACGGCGTGATATGCAAATTATCATCATGGCCAATTGCACCAACAAACCACCTGTAATTAAAGGTCCATTCTCACAAATAGTTTGTGCAAACGATTTGGTTTGTTTTACTGATATGCAGATTACTGACCCTGATATGCTCAATGGTGCTCAAAAAGATTCAGTAAGGGTAAAATGGAACTTTGGTATACCTAAAGCAACTTTCACTAAAAAATGGAATGGGAAGAATGAAGAATGGACACTTTGTTGGCAAACTACAAACAAAGACGCTCCTAACAATTCACCAAAAACTTACTTCTTTAATATCACAGCTTTTGATGATGCTTGCCCTATTCCAGGACAAACTTCAAGAAACTTTTCTATCACAGTAAAACCTTCACCTGAAGCCACTCGAAAATACACCGATTTGGGTTGTGGGTTGTTTAAACTAGAGTCAGCACCCAAAGAAACATATAAGAGTGCCATAACTTGGACATGGACTGTGCCCTACCCCGGTGGAACACAATACAATGTAAAAGACACTGTACATAAGTTTAGCTCTGGTGGAATGCAGTTTGTGAAGCACAAAATAGAAGTGAATGGGTGTTCGTCAGAAGAATTAGATACTATCATTGTTCCTCCTTTCCCTGAAGTCCATTTGCCAAATGATACGTTTATGTGTTATGGAGACTCTATGACTGTTACAGCCTATAGTGCTAATGCTAGACCTCCATATAAGTTTTATTTAAACAATGATACAGTTGGTTCGGCGGATAGTGTGTTCTTGATAAAATCATCAGTTGATACTATTATAAAAATTAAAATAAAAGACAGCACAAATTGTATCTCCAATGATTCTATGATTATTTTGGTAAAATCTTTACCTAAAATAAATTTAGGACCAGACCAAAGGCGATGCACAGGAGATAGTATTTTGTTTGATGCAGGTACTAATGATTCAACCTTTAATGTGAGATCATATACTTGGATAGATTCAGCCTCTTTATCAATATTAGATACCAACCAATATCATATCGAGCATTTTGATCGAACTATGTATGTGAAGCTGGTCGATACTTTTAGTTGTGTGTATTCAGATACCGTGAAATCTATATTTAACCCTAAGGTAGTGCTTACCAGTACAGATGTGGCTGCTTGCGAAAACGACTCAGTGAATATTGTATTAACAGGAGCTGATAGTATGGTGGTGATAGATATTGCATCTGGAGATACTATTTCATATCAAGATTCGTTTACTTATCTATTCAATAATTCTACAAAGCTTGCCGTGCATGGATTTACTACCATTGGTGGCGTAACTTGTGACGACTGGGATACTGTGAATGTAACTATGAATTTCCCGGCTAAGGCTACTGTAAAAAGATTCCCTGTGAGAGAGCTTTGCCCAGATGATGGAATCGTGAATTTCTATTACACTGTTATTAGAGAAATAAAAACCAGCAATATAGTATCAGGTTCGGTTATATGGATGCATCAGACAGACTCCCTTGTGAGAGCAGCATTTGATACAGTAACAGGTAATTTAGATGTTGGCATCATGGGTGCAACATATACCAGTAGCCCTCCTAGTGCACCAAAATCAAGATATATATTATTTAAAACTATTACCTCTTTTGGTTGTGAAGACATAGACTCTGTGCCTATTATGGTTCATCCAAAACCTAAATTGGTAATCCCTGCAAAAACTTTCTGTGAGAACAATTTACCATACAAACTAAACGGGCATGCAACACCTAATGCTGGAGTACAAAGCCCAGATGGTGAAACATGGAGTGGAACTGGCGTATCATTACAAGGAACAGATTGGTATTTTAATCCTGATTCTAAAACAGGTGGAGCAGGTGTAGGAAGACATGTAATTACCTATATATATAAAGACAATCAAGGTTATGGTTGTTCTGATACTGATACCGTAAGTTTTGTAGTAAAACCAGTACCAGTTATCACTAAACAATATCCTTCGCATTTATGTAACGTTGATGGTATACAAGACTTGTGGCAATTGACTAAAGCTACACCGCATGATGGCGTTTTCTCTGGAGTCGGAATTGCTCCTGGTGATTCAATGTTTGATCCAACTTTAGTATTACCACTTTCTAATATAGGTGCAAGTCCAGTTACAGTTAAAGTAGTATTTTTTGTTGCTGGCAATGGTTGTCCTACTGTTGACACTATTCCTATCACAGTATATCCAATACCAAGTATTTCGTTACCTCCGTCAAGAACTATCTGTTTAGACAGTGCAGCGTGGCCTGTACCAGGATTTGATTTACCACGTAGTTGGTGGGTGATAGATGGTGACTCAGCTAAATCTGCATCACAAGTATTTGACCCTATGGTTTGGGGAGTTGGTCAACATAATTTAGTATACTATTATACTGATGTGATTTCTGGATGCAGCAACAAAGACTCTATGTCTATTACCGTTCAAGATACTCCTTGGGTGGCTATAGATCCTGCAATTCCTTTATGTGCAGGTGAACCCGTTCAGTTATCATGTAAAATGAAAAATGCAGGTGGTGTTAATTGGGTGAGTTCTACAGGTGGTTCGTTTTACTTAAGTGGAACCAACACCCCAGACAACACTACGCTTACCCCTGTATATATACCAAATGCTACAGATATTGCACAAGGATTTTTCCAAATAACTGTGAATACTACTGGCAATGGACAATGTAACCCTGCAGTAGACACCATGACCTTCTTTATTAGACCGTTACCGGTGCCTTCATTTAATGGATTGCCTTTAGATGGTTGTTCACCACACCAAGCGTTCTTTAATGGTTTCAGCAGTGAACCTAATTGTAAGTTTGATTGGGATTTTGGTGACCCTGAAAGCGGTACCTTAAACAATGCAACAGGCGATACTACATCTCATATATTTGTAAACAATACACCTGATACTAGAAGATATGATATTAAGTTAAAAGTAACTACTGAGTTCTTATGTGATTCAGAAATTGTTAAACCACAATATGTAGCAAGTTATGCTATCCCACATGCTGACTTTGAACCGAAACCAACTAAAGCTACAGTAGCTTTACCAAGAGTAAGGTTTACTAACTTAACTACTTTTGTAACTGACTCAGCCTTGTATTACTGGAAATTTGGAGATCCTGAATTTGGAACTTCAACAGAGAAAAATCCTACCTATTGGTATAGCAACACTGATACTGGAACATATATAGTATGGCTAAAAGTAGTAAGTGAAAACAATTGTGTAGATTCTATATCTAAGAAAGTTCAAATAGGCCCTGAGATGACTGTATTTATTCCAAATGCGTTTTCTCCTGATAATGCTGGACCTAAGAAAAACAATTTCTTCTGGGTTGAGGCAGACAACTATAAAGGATTTGAATTTAGCATCTTTAACCGTTGGGGTGAAGAGGTATTCTTCTCTAAAGAAAGATTACCAGGTTGGAATGGTTGGTTTAAAGGTAAGCCTGCACAAGAAGATGTATATGTTTATCAATTAAACATTCAAAACTTAGAAGGCAAATGGTTCCACTATAATGGAACAGTAACTTTGCTCAGATAATAAAAATATAACTCATTAAAAAAGAGGTGCATATATTCTATGCATCTCTTTTTGTTTATGTGTAGTTTAATTGAGATACAGTTTTACAGCTTATTCAATCATTAAGTATAATATATACATTTAATAATATTAATTTTTTTAATCAATAACCTTTTAAATATAAGACCCTTTTTTAGGTTTTAGGCCTTACTCATATTAGGTTAAAAATTACTAAAGGAATACTAACTTAAAGAATCTTTTATAATAATAAATAAGATTCTGAAACAAGTTCAGAATGACGGTACATATAAAAGCTTTAATACAGATTAAGAAATAAAAAAGCAATAATAATATCAAAAAAATTACCCGCTACAACATTAAAGAAGTAGCGGGTAATAAATATATGTAGCTCAGAAACTTTAATAATAAAGAATCATATATATATAATGATTAATGAACTAAGAATTTGTCAGTGTGTTTGCCATTAGGTGTGTTAAGGGTAACTATATATAAACCTTTTGCAAAATTTGATACATCAACTACCATTTGTTTGTTGCCTGGTTGCTTGTCATTGCTACTATATGTAGCTATAGTTTCGCCAAGAATATTGGTAATGGTTATAATTGAAGAACCATAAGCAGTTTGGTTATATATAATATTAGTTAGGTCAGAAGAAGGAACTGGAAAGATGCTTAACATTTTGTTAGAAACAGCAAAGTCTTCAGAAGATATACCAGAAACAAAGCTAGGCGTAACCTCAACTTCTTCGGCATTTAAAATATACTTTTGGCTTTTGCTGCTTCCATAAGAAGACACAAACGCAACTAGTTTTAGGTTATTTAATTTATAAGCTGTATCAATGCTCCACACTATTGATTTTTGATATTCAACACCAACAACGGGCGTAGCTGGAATGAACCCTTTCACACCCCAATCGCCAAGCATGGCATCACGCATCACATGTCTATGAGGGAAACCAATAATAGAAGTTCCGTCGTATTTACCAGGATAATTTGCATTAGCCCAATTTGCATCATAGCAATGTTGGTCCCAACCTTTAAAAGGGCCTAAACCGGGATAACCGATTACACTGTCTTCAATTAAAAACAAGTTCAAACGCCAATCGCCACTGCCTACGTCTTCAACAAAAGTAGCACTCACATTAGCCGTAATTGTTCTTTTGGCAGCATCAAAAGTGCCTGCTATTTTCACACCTACTTTAGCAGGTTCGTTTATGAGGCGGGTTGCAATAGAATCTATACCTTTATTGTTGTTGTCTTCGAAAGATTTATATACTGAAAGATACGGCACTGAATCTATCCATGGATATAGCCCACGGTTGATGGTGATAGCTGGAGCAAACCAACCTTTAGAAGAGTGCATGGCATTAAATATATTATTGGTGGTAGCATTACTCATGGCATCAACACCAGAACCTTGGTGAACTGTGACTAAAATGGTATTAGCAGCGTGGTCTAAGTGCCATTGGTTGACGATGGCAGATTTAGGCGGGCAATTGCCACAAGAAGCAGTGGTATATTCTTCGAGAAGAACTTTTTTGATAGGAGCTTGAGCGAGCAAAGTTGATGCAAGTGCAGAACTTAGTAGTAAAGAAAGTAAACTTTTTTTCATATGGGTTTGATAATAATATGCGACGCAAGATAAAAAAAATAGTAGATATTAAAGTAGCTATTAAAAATAATCTACTATATACTACATAGCCTGTGTATACGTTAATAAAATAGATGGTTGCGAAGAAAATAAATGTTGCTTATTTGTGTAGAGATGGAATATAAAAAAGCGGTAGCTGAGTTTACAAATTTTATTCAATATGAAAAGAGATTTTCTTTGCATACTGTTGTGGCCTATTGCAATGACTTAGAACAGTTTGGAACTTATATATATGATGTGGCAGCCATAGAACAAATAGAAGCCATAAACCATCAAGTAATTAGAGGTTGGCTAGCAAGTATGATGGAGTTAGGAACCTCTGCTGTGAGTATCAATAGAAAGATAAGTACCCTCAAATCATTCTTTAAATTTTTACAAAAAAAGAATATAGTAGCCGGAAATATTATGGGCAAAATACAAAGCCCTAAAAAACCTAAAAAATTACCTGCTTATGTAGAAGAAAAGCCTATGCAACAAATATTAGATAGTGATGAGCTGTTTGCTGATGACTTTAACGGACAAAGAGATCTTTTGATGTTGATGTTGCTTTACTATTGCGGGTTACGTAGGGCTGAACTGATGGCTATAGAGGAAAAAGACATTGACCTATTTCAACAACAAATAAAAGTACATGGCAAGAGAAACAAAGAAAGAATCATTCCGATGCTGCCTGAACTGACAGAACAAATAAATATTTACTTGAAACATAAACAATTGAATAATTTTGACCATAAAATGTTGCTTGTAACTAACCAAGGTGAAAAACTTTATGCTACATTTGTTTACAGAAAGATAACAGGCATACTCGGATTGATAACAACGATGAGTAAAAGAAGTCCACATGTGCTTAGACATACTTTCGCCACACATTTACTAAACCATGGTGCAGAACTTAATGCCATTAAAGAACTATTGGGACATGCCGGACTTGCAGCCACCCAAGTATATACTCACAACTCGCCTGAGCGGTTAAAACAAGTATATAAACAAGCCCATCCTCGCTCAGGAAATTAAATATTATAAACCCATAAATACAATTTATTATGAAAATCGACATTCAATCTATCCACTTTGACGCAGACCAAAAATTGATCGAATTTATTAAAGCTAAGTCAGAGAAATTAAAACATTTTTATCATGGTCATTTAGACTTAATGGTATTTTTAAGATTAGAGAAATCAAAAGAACATGAGAACAAGTTAATAGAAATGAAACTAATGGTAAACGGACAAGTATTATTTGTAGAACACCAAAGTAAAACATTTGAGTCAGCCCTTGATATGGCAATTGATTCTTTGGTTTCACAACTGAAAAAATTCAAAGAAAAATTGCAACAATCATAAATCATAAAAATCTACTTTAAAAAATCCGTAATCTCTTAAAGAGGTTGCGGATTTTTTTTAATAGTTTAGTTCTGAATCAATTGAAATTTAAAAAGTGTTTTAATTTAAAAAATGCACTCACAATAGATACTTTTGTGGTGCATTAAGGTTTAAGTATAACACTCAAATTTATACTTAATTAAAAGGGAATCATGTGAGAATCATGAACACTACCCGGTGCTGTAAGTCTCGAAAGAAGATTAATATTTTGGCCACTTTTCTGAAAAGATTGGGAAGGCGTTAATCGGAGACAAGTCAGAAGACCTGCCCTACTGCAACACACATGAAAGCTTTCGGGAAAAAAAGCTAAAATGCAATTTAACAGTTTTCTGTATTTGCTTTTATTACCCTTTTGCTATATATGTACCTAAATGAAATATATATATATCATACTCATCCAACTGCTGCCAGTTTATATTTGGAGTCAAACAGATACTACTCACAGTTCTGAGTTGGAAGAGTTTATATTGAAAAGTGGGCATAACAAAAACTATAACGAAGGTAAAAATTCAATCAAAATTGATAAAAACTATAGAGAAGTTTATCAAACACAAAATACTTCAGAGCAACTTTCATTACTACTACCTATATATATAAAAAACTATGGAAATAATATGTCGGCTGGCATATCTATGAGAGGAACAGGAAGTGAACATACAGCGGTGAACTGGAATGGCATAAACATAAACAACCCCATGTTGGGAGTGGCTTCATTTTCATCGCTCTTTTTAAACTTATCAGATCAATTATATATACAACCAGGAGGTAATAGTGCAACGGGCGGTTCGGGAGCTATAGGAGGAAGTATAAATTTAGATGATGAAATTTATTTAACCAACACAAAAATTTTACAACATAAAACTGCACTAGCCGGCGGTAGTTTTAACAATCAATATATACAATCGCAATTAAGAATTTTGACGCACAAGTTTTCAAATGATTTTAAAATATTATACAACTCTACCACTAATAATTTTGACTATATAGACCCTCAAACTTCTACAGAAACGAGGAAGATAAATGAAAACAGTGGGTATAAAAGTTTAAATTTAAAATGGAATTGTGCAGTTAAAATAACGAAAAAAATCACATTCAAATCATATCATTGGCTAGAGCTTTCACAAAGACATTTACAACAAGGAATTGGCACTATTTATAGTAATCAATTACAAGAAGATAAAAACTATAAAGGAATAGCACAATTAGATTATAAGTATTCAAAGAAAAGTTTGTTAACGATTAAAACTGCCTACATCATTGACCATATGAACTATAGTTCGTTTTATCTTAGCAGCAACAACTATATAAATAGATGGATTATAGACCTAACGCATATATATAATTTTTCGGATAGATTGAGTATAAAATCAGGAGTAATTAATCAATATTATATATTACCCAACAAACATTTTCAAGAAAACAGAGTAGATGCTTATGTATATACAAAATATATGATAAGAAAATATTTTACAGTAAATGCTAATGTGAGACAACCAATGGTAGACCAAGATATAAAGCCAACTTGTTTTGATTTAGGATATAAAAAAGTTTTTAATATTAACTCAAAAAACGCCTTAGCACTTTCGCAAGCATATAATAGAAACTATAGATTGCCAACACTAAACGAACGTTTTTGGGTACCGGGTGGAAAAGTATCATTATTACCTGAGTTAAGCAACGGAATAGAAAGCACTTTAAAACACACGTATAATACAACAAAAAGTAGCCAAATGTTATCAGCTACCGTATATACCAACAAAGTGAATAATTGGATTCAATGGGTGCCAACCAATACAGGTTTTTGGGAAGCTAGTAATGCCATGCAAGTTGTAACTAATGGTATAGAAGTGTTTGAAGAAATATATACTAAATACAAAAACGTAGAATACGGTTTTAAAGTAAACTATATATACAACTACTCGACCAACAAAGTAATAAAGAAACAATTGATATATACCCCATACAATATTTTTAATATAACTGCAACTATAAAATACCAGCAATGGTATGCTATATTTAACTATCACTACACTGGATTTAGATATACAAGTACTGACAATAGCTTTTGGCTGCCGTCATATACGCTTATAAATGCATCTATACAGAAGTCATTTTTGTATAGAAATCATATATATACCACATCAATAGTATGTAACAATATATTAAACAGTCAATATCAAACTATTGAAAACTTTGCTATGCCAGGAAGGTCATTACTCATTAAAATTCAATTTTCAAACAAATAATCATATGAAAAAAATCAATACACTTTTAATAATAGCCCTAGGGTTATTTTTGACAAACACCACTAAAGCACAAACTACAAGTGACTTTGAAAACATTACTTTAAAAACTAATAGCTATTGGAATGGAAGTGATTATAGCAAAGGATTTACCTCAGGAAATGCAAAGTTTAATAATATATATGATTCAGCTTTTGGAGGCAGCTGGGGAAGCTGGTCAGTTAGCAATATGAAAGACTCAGTAACAGCTGGGTATATGAATCAATACAGTGTATGCAATGGCATGGGCTATAATTCATCAAACTACGCAGTTGCATACTACAGCAATTATACGCCAAACCCCACCATAGTGTTAACAGGAGCTGCATCAGGAAAAACAGTGGCTGGATGTTGGATTAACAATTCTACCTATGCTTATATGGATATGAAAAATGGAACACCTAGTGTTTCAAAAAAGTTTGGAGGTGTAAACGGAACCGATGCTGACTATTTTAAACTAAGAGCTATAGGATATTTAGGAGGAAAAGAGATTTTGAAAAAAGTAGATTTGATGTTAGCTGATTTCACTTCATCAGACAGTACAAAAGATTATATACTTAAAAACTGGACATGGTTAGATTTATCGGTATTAGGAAATATTGACAGTGTACAATTTACTATGGAATCTACTGACACTGGCTCGTTTGGTATCAATACACCTACTTATTTCTGTATGGACAATTTTACAACCAATAATACTGCATTATCAATATCAGAAAATAGCATCCACGCTTTATATATGTATCCAAATCCAGCATCAAATGTACTATCTGTGAGTGAATATGGAGAAAAAGCAACAATATCTATACTTGATATGACAGGAAAATATATCATTGCTAACAACATTATGCTTTCAAACAGCATTGATATTTCAGCAATGAATAGTGGAGTATATATCATTCAAATTTCTAAAAACGATATAGTATATACTGCTAAATTTGTGAAGGAATAAATAGGTATGGTTTATAGATTAATCTTTGTTTTTATATGTATGCAACTTGTAGTCAAAGCACAATTTGCTCCAGCAGCAGGTATTGTTGGTACAACTGCTATTGCAGCAGACAGCAGTATTGTTAAGTATTGGGCAAGCAGTTGTATAATAAAACGAGGTTGGCAAGATATATCAGATACTTTATTGGGTTTAACAAGTGCAGGAGATGATAGTTTTGCACTAGGAAAAGCAATGTATAACCCAACTGTTTCGCTTGGCGATGGTGGATATGCCATAGTACAGTTTCCATATATGATTACAAATAATAACGGTTACGACTTTGTTGTTTTTGAAAATGCATTTATTGATTCATTTTTAGAATTAGCATTTGTTGAAGTAAGTTCTGATGGTATAAATTTTTTTAGATTTAACAGCATTTGCAACACAGACACATTGATTCAATTAAGCAATGCAGGATTGACAGATGCTACTAAGCTAAACAACCTTGCAGGCAAATACAAGGTTGGATTTGGAGTTCCATTTGATTTAGAAGAATTGAAAGGGCAGCCAGGTTTGGATATTGAAAGAATAACACATGTAAAAATAATTGATGTGATTGGATCCATCGACCCCCAATATGGCACAAGAGATAGTAGAGGGCATACCATAAATGACCCTTGGCCTACACCTTTTGCATCAGGTGGATTTGATTTAGATGCAGTTGGGGTAATTCATGGATATATAAATACAGGATTAAGTCATACCTCATCTAATACTTTGAGTATATTTCCTAATCCTGCACAATCATATATATATATTGAACATTCAAATCATTTAAACCAAGTAGCTATAAGTAACATGTTAGGTGAGTCATGGATTAAAAATATAGACCATGGAACTGTATCAATTGAAGATTTGAGAGAAGGTATATATATAATATCTGTGGCTAATCAAAATTTCAAGCTAATAAAGAACTGATGAGATATTGGGCGATTATTTTCTTTTTTATAATGGGTTGCAAAAAACCTCCTGAAAAGGTTGTAGAGCCAGATCTGTTAAAAAAGAAAGGCAATGTTTTGATACTAAATGAAGGCTTGTTTCAATGGGGTCAATCCGAATTATCAATATATAATAAATACACTAAAGAAACAGCAAATAATTTATACAAACTATATAATAATGCTAAGCTAGGTGATGTGCTTCAAAGTGTGACAGAATGGAATAACAGATTGTATTTAGTCATCAACAATTCAGGTAAGATAGTAGTTGTAGACAAACAGAATCTAACATACATAAACACCATAGATGGTTTGAAAAGTCCTAGAAAAATTGCTATATATCAAAACCAAAAAGCATTTATTACTGACTTGTATTCGAATGGAGTATCGGTATATGACTTATTAACACAAAAAATTACCAATAAAATTGCAATCAATAGTTGGACAGAAGATTTAATGATACTTAACAATCAAATTTATATAACAGCACCCAAAAGTAAATATGTATATATAATAGATGGATCAAAAGAAAAGGTGATAGATAGTATTGAAACATTATATGGAGGACAATCTTTTCAGATAGACAAAAATGGGTATATATGGGAAGCATGTATGGGCGATAGTACTTTAGGATTTGCAGCAGGATTGGTTAAAATAAATGCAAGCAACCATACTGTAGAACAAAGAATTGAATTCAAAAACAAGAATGAATCTGCCTCTAGGTTATGTGTAAATAAAGACCGTTCAAAGTTGTTTTATATAAACAAACATATATACTCTATAGATCCGCAAACATTTGAAATTAAATTAGAGTTCAATGGAAACAACAAACAACTGTATGGTTTAAATTGTGATAGTGAAACAGACGAACTTTATATAGCTGATGCAGTTGATTATTTGAGTTCAGGCACCATATACAGAATGCAGCCAAATCTATCGCAAGTTAGTGATACTTTTAAAGTTGGAATAATCCCCAATGGGTTTTATTTTTTTAAGTAGTTTTATATATTTTTGCTGATGATGACAGATAGAGATTTTTTAGAGACATGCCACATAGAAGTTGAAAGCTTGTTTTCAAAATATCCAGAATATATAGCATTAGATTCATTCAACCTAAAATCATATATAGGAACACAGCTTCATTTAAAAGGTTTAAAAATACCAGATGCACGAAAGATATTTGCTGATGGATTCAGCTTTTCAACCCTACAATTAAACAAACAAATTTATATATGGGATTATATTTGGCATCAAACAGATGTGTTTGAAATAAAGTCTTTAGCTTTGTTTTTTTTGGATAAAAACTATTCAAAAGTTGATGCCCTATTATTATGGGATACTATTAAGCAATGGACTTCAAGTATAGACAATTGGGCACATAGCGATGGACTTTCAAAAATATATAGTCATATGCTTGAGCTAATAGGCAAGAACGTATATACTCAACTTGAAAAATGGAATACCTCTTCAAACCCATGGGAGAGAAGGCAATCTATAGTATCATTGTTATATTATAGAAGAAACAGAAAAGTATTTTTAGCATTTGAAGAATATATCATTTTGATTGACGCATTGCTAACAGACAAAGACTACTATGTTCAAAAAGGAATTGGGTGGACACTTAGAGAACTTCTTCAACAATATGAATCTGAAACTTTTGAATATATAATGGCACATGCACATTTGATTACATCAACTGCATACTATGCTACTGCAGAGAAAATGACTAACACGCAAAAAGAACAATTTAAATTGTTAAGAAAGAAAAATTAAATAATAAAAGAATCGCTTTCTACATTTTTTTGAGGTATTTAAATTCTAATATGTCATCCTGAACTTGTTTTCAAGATCTGTTTTGAAACTACATTCAATATTAGTCAAATGTATTTTATATAGATGCTGAAATAAACTCAACATGACGACTAACAGAGAAGATAATATAAATTTAAATAAAAGAATGCTTTCTATTGAAAATTAAATAGCAAACGAATTAACAAAATTATCAAACAGATATCTACTATCATGTGGGCCTGGGTTGGCTTCAGGGTGATATTGAACTGAGAATACTGGTTTATCTTTTATTCTGATTCCTTCTATGGTATTATCGTTAAGATTTATATGGGTAATGGCTATATCGCTATTTTTAGTAACATCTTCTGCTATTACAGAGAAGCCATGGTTTTGAGAAGTAATTTCACATAAACCAGTTTCTAAATTTTTAACCGGGTGGTTACAGCCTCTGTGACCATTAAACATTTTATAAGTACCAATACCACAAGCTTGAGCCAATACTTGATGACCTAAGCAAATTCCAAACACAGGTTTGTTTTCTTGTAAAATACCTTTAACTGTTTCAACCACACTTGGCATAGCTGCTGGGTCGCCTGGGCCGTTAGATAATTGATAGCCTGATGGATTCCATGCTTTCATCTCACTAAGTGGTGTATGCATTGGGAAAACACCTACATAACATCCACGACTGACTAGTGATTGAATGATATTTTTCTTCACCCCTAAATCTAATAAAGCAATTCTGATAGGAGCAGATTCATTTCCAACAAAATATGGTTTAGTAGTTGACACTTTACTTGAAAGCTCTAACCCAGCCATAGAAGGCACTGTGGCTAATTGTTGTTTTAATGCATTAATATCAAGTTCATCGCTGCTGATGATACCATTCATAGCACCTTTGCTTCTCACATGACCCACGAGTGCACGGGTATCAATATTGCTAATACCCACCAAACCAAATTCAGTAAAATACTCTTGAATAGATTGGGTAGCTTGTTTTCTAGCAAAAGGCACATTAAAATTACGACAAACCAAGCCTGCTATTTTGATGCTTTCACTTTCTATTTCAATTTCGTTGATACCATAATTACCTATATGGGTATGGGTGGCAACTAATAACTGACCAAAATAACTGGGATCGGTAAAAATTTCTTGATAACCTGTCATACCGGTATTAAAACAAATTTCGCCGGTGGTTTTACCTATTTTTCCAATGGATATACCTGTAAAAAAGGTTCCGTCTTCTAGTAACAATACCGCTTGACGACGTTCTAAGTGCTTGCTCATTGGGCTACAAAATTAAGCTATTTAGCTTAATGTTATTTGGCAAATTAAAACTTTTTAAAAGCTTTAATTTTACATATTACCCATAGGTACTTTTATTTTTTTGTGGCCGTCACATTTTCTGTTGCCACAACTTTGTATTGAAGCACAAATAATAACTGTCAACATTAATAATATAATTTTTTTCATCGGGTTATTTTTTTGTGGCTACAACAAATATGTCCCAACATTGGTCAAGATTATCTTTTTGAAGAGCAAAATCGGCAGTAGTTATTTTTAACGTATCAGCATTTTGATCTTTCAAATCTTTACGCATCAAAGAAGTGAAGTAGTTATATGGACCAATAAGCCATGAAGCAGGAACCAATTTGTGAATACCTAACGGATCTAGTCTTAAAATTCTTTTAGCCCATTTAGAATTATCAGCATAGTATTTATTTACCTTGGCATTACCGTTTAAGCCCATCAGTTCAAAATTTTCGAATACTGAACCCATTTCAGTTTTCATTTCATCAAAAGTGTATTCAAACACATGGAATGGATTTCTGGCAATACTCATTTTGATATTTGGTGTTGAACATATAAAAACACCCCCTGGTTTCAATACTCTTTTTACATCTTGTATAAAAGCTTTACGCTCATGTATATGTTCTATAAATTGAAAAGCTGTCACTACATCTACACTTTCGGCTTCTAATGCCAAAGGGGGCACTTTACAACTTTTGAAATGCAGGTTTTGCACGTTCTCATGTCTTTTATTATTTTCAGCAACCGTGGCTTCGCTATAATCTAACCCTATAACAGATTGAGCAAACTCACTCATATACACTGAGCCATAACCATTGCCGCAACCAACGTCAGCAATTACTTTACCTTTGATGTGAGGCACTGCAAACTCATATGCAAAAAAACATCTTTTAATGGTTACATTATTACTCTCTTCAAAGGTGGGCCTTTCGCGGTCATATACTTCACTCATATCTATATATAATTTGGGTTAATAAATTTTGTGTTAATGGCTACAAAGATAATACATATTTTGCAGGCTACAAGATTTGCATGTGTGAGGATGATTTATACAAAATAGGCTGTAGTTGTAATTTTTTAATATTAACTTGAAGCTAAGTTCAATTCGTCAACCACCCTTTTATCAATTGGGAAAGTTAACATATGGGGTTGAAGCAAATTGAGCGGTACCCAAAAAAACAGTATCGTGTGGTTTGCATGTTTGCTGTCTGCTAACAAATGCGATTCAAGTAAAATCTTATTAGACTCGTTGCTCGATACTTGATAGTAAATAGAAATTAACTGGTCTTGAGCGTTAAATGCTGATACTTGATAAAAATCTGTGGTGTATATATGTTTTTTTATTTCTACCTCAATATCACACTCCTCTTTAAACTCTCTGATAAGACAGTCTTTGGTTCCTTCTCCAAACTCTAAGCCACCGCCTGGGAACTTTGTAAATTCATACCCATTAATATTTTCAGTACTTAAAAGCACTTCTTTTTTATCGTTTATAAGTAACCCATATACCCTAATATTAAATCTGTTTTTAATTTCCATTTGTAGTTGATTGCAAAAGTATATACTAGACTACTTTAAACTTTCTAAAATGAAATTTATTTTTGGGTTGGTCATCTTGAACTTGTTATAAGATCAATACTTAAATTATATATATATATTCATTAAAGATGCTGAAATAAATTCAGCATGACATAATTCCAAGTTGCAATAAATACTTTGAATAAACAATTAGTACACTAAATGATATGAAGTTTTAATAGTTACTTCTTTATTTTAAAAAAAAATACTTCCATATGCAACCATATCAAAAATAGATTCGTTGATGGGTATATAACAAGCAATTTATAAGTTTCAGTTGAAATAAAACATTTAACAAAAACAGAGGTGACAGAACATCCAACTATTTGTTAAATAGCTATTACACCAAATGCTTTAATTGTTTGACAGGTTAGTATACAGGGCCCTATATACTAACCGCTTCTGGATCGAATATATATCAATATGTTCTTAAAATTTATTGATATATATATTACTAAAATTTCATTTTCTCTAACCCAATTACAATCATGAAAAAATTAATCTTTTTTGTGCTACTTTGCTATATTTCTATGGATATATATGCCCAAAACACCCGTCAAGGTGAGATCAATGGATATATAACCCATGAAAATGGCACTATTATGAAACGTGTATTGCTTCATCTCGAAAAAGAAGGAAGTATTATAGCTAGAACCAATACTGATACTACTGGTTACTATTCATTTACTTTTCTCTCTCCGGGCGAATATTTTATCATTATAAAACCATTAAACACTAAATCTTTTAAATCTAAATCAATAAGGTTGTTATCAGAAGAGCCTTCTAAGTTTGATATTATATATAGTGCTGAAGGGAATAGTGTTTTAGACACCCATGTGGTTAAAAGAAATAGAAGAACTAAAGGACCAAGAGGAGGAGGAGATATATGTATAGTAGTTGATTTAAACAACACACATGTAGGGCCGCTTGTAAGCAGTTATATAAACTTGGCTGGAGGATTTAACAGTACACCACAAGGGGTATCTGTTGGCGGGCAAAGACCTAATGGAAACCTTGGTCAGTTAAATGGTAGGCGTTTTAATCAAGATGGTGTTATCTCTTCTACTTTAGACCAAATAGAATTAAGTACCGGTGGTATATCGGTGAGATATGGAGATTTTACAGGCGGACTCACCTCCATGATTACACAATCAGCCAGTGCGTTTCACAAAGGTTCCTTACAATATCTTACTTCTACTGGGTTAGACGGTAGAAACTACAACCATATCGAAGGAGCTTTTAGAGGACCACTAATTAAAAAGAAAGAGAGCATAATATTGGGTTATAATATAGCTGCAAATTATATATATAACAAAGACCCTAACCCATCAAGTATTGGCTATGCAAGGCTAAAATCAGATGTAGCAAATCAAATTCAACAACATCCATATATTGTAACCAAAAATGGATTAGAAAATGCTACAAACAATATAACCAGCAATGATTGGGAAAGAACCAAATGGAACTTAGGAGATGGAAAAACCATTGCTAATCTTTTCTCAGCTTTAGAATGGAACCCTACTAAAAAAATAATGTTGAATGGTGAGTTTACTTATATGAATACTCAAAGCAGACAAGTATCATTATATAACTCAATGTTTAACAATGCAAATCAAGCTTTAGTAAACAACAATCAATTAACTGCAACATTCAGGTTTAATCATATATTGGTGTTGGGAGATACTTCTAATAAAAGTAGGTTTAAAAATGCTTGGTATAATTTTAGGATAGATTACAACAGTCAATGGAGCGAAACTATGGACGAAACACATGGACGAAACTTTTTTGACTATGGCTATTTAGGTAAATATGAATCGAAAAGAAACAACCAATATATACTTAGGAATTTAAGTACCCCTAAAGAATTTAAAACTAAAACTCCTGATGGCAAGAGAGATACTACCATATATATGAGCGTTTATTTTGAGCAAATAGATGATTCTATTTCAAGCTTTAATTTTATTGCTTCAGACAAAAATAAAACCAGGTCAAATTACACTACCGATGTGTTAAACTTTTATGGCAATGATATCAGAAATTCTACCCAACTTACTTCTAAAGGTGGGCTGCTAAATGGTGACAACCCCGTATCCGTTAATTCATTGTTTGCTGCATCTGGTAGCATTGTTTCTGGATATGCCAAAAGCAATGTAGACTTGTTAAATATTGGAACAGAAGCTGGCGTAAAAATCATGGGAAAAGGAAATAGTTTTCATGACATTATTTTCGGGATGCAATATGAGCAAAGAACTTATAGGTCATATAATCTGAACGCGACAAACCTATGGACATTGATGCGAAACTTATCACACCAAGCAGACCCAGTTTTAGATCAAAACAAGCCCATAGTGATATATGACGAAAATGGAAATTTATTAGACACTATTAAATACCAAACTACTATAGAACCATTATCACGTAACCACTTCACTGAATCATTAAGAAATAGGTTAATAGCTAATGGCATTAAAGATGAAAATGGGAATATATATCAAAACAATTCAAGAATAGAACCAGACAGGTTAGACCCTAGTATGTTCAGACTCGAAGATTTTTCTGCAGATGAACTGCTAAATGGGGGCAAATCATCATTGGTAAATTATTACGGTTACGATTATTTAGGCAACAAACTTAGAAAAAAAACTTCTATGAATGATTTTTTGAATAATGATAAAAGAAATGTTGGAGCGTTCAGACCTATATATACATCATTCTATATTCAAGATAGATTTAATCTACGCGATTTTAGTCTACAGGCCGGTGTTAGAGTTGAAAACTATGATGCAAACCAATCGGTATTAAAAGATCCATATTCCCTTTACCCTACCAAAACTGTAAGAGATGTAAAAGCAGAGAACGCTGCCTTGAGTCAACAAATTAACCCAAATATAAGTGACGATGCCGTTGTATATGTAAATGATATAAACAGCCCAACATCTATCACAGGTTACAGAGTGAATAAAAGTAATAACCAAGCACAATGGTTTGATAAAAACGGAGGAAATATAAGCAACCCAGATTTGCTTGCACATGAAACTTCAAATGGAAGAATTGCACCTTATTTAGTGAATCCTAACAAACAAGTATTAACTGTTGATGCTTTCAAAGATTATAAAGCACAGTGGAATATATTACCTAGAGTTTGGTTCAAATTTCCGATTACTTCTGAGGCTATTATATTTGCTCATTATGATGTATATGCCCAACGTCCGCCTGAAGGAGTAATTGCTACTATAGACGACTATTATTTTTTACCACAAAGAAGCAATGAAATAATAAACAACCCTGCATTAAAGCCTTTAAAAAGAACTGACTATGAATTGGGTTTAAGACATAAAATAGGAAAAAATTCATTGCTTAGTTTTATCACCAGTTATAGTGAAGTAAGAAACTTAATTCAAGTGACAAGGTTCAATCAAGCCTATCCGGTTTCATATACCACATTCGGAAATTTAGATTTTTCTACTGTAAAATCTTTAAGAGTGGAATACAATTCAACAGGCGAACATCTAGGCATTATTAGTAGCTATACCATGCAGTTTGCTGATGGAACAGGTTCTAACGCTATGTCATCATCATCGTTGGTAAACAGTGGTCAACCCAATTTAAGAAATATATACCCACTAGACTATGATTTGAGACATGTAATTAAAGCAAATATAGAATGGCATTTTAATAGTGGCGAGGGTTTGGTTGGCAAAAAACCCATATTTGAAAACTCAGGTATAAATATAAGTTTACAAGCCAGAAGTGGATTGCCATATACTCGTATTTCATTCCCTGTTAACACTGTACAAGAAGGAATTGCGAACAGGACAATGATGGCTGGAAGTATTAATGGCTCTCGTATGCCATGGAATCTTAATGCTGATATATACCTCTTTAAAAACATCAAACTTAAGACAATAAAAGACAGCTTAAACCCTGTACATGAAATGAGAATTAATGGCCGCAGATTGAATGTATTCTTATGGGTTCAAAATGTATTAAATATAAAAAACACACAACAAGTTTATCAATATACAGGTTCAGCTACTGATGATGGTTATATCAATAGTGAATGGGGAAAACAAACTTTAAAAAACGAGCAAAATGCGAAATCTTTCAGTGATTTATACAATGCAAAATTATTAAATCCTGGCAATTTCGGAATTCCTCGTTTGTTTCAAATTGGTATAAAATATACCTATTAAATTTAATAAAAGTTATAAGTATAAACCATCTCAGTATTGAAATTTTCTAAATAGTTAGAATATATTTTTTTCAATGGTTTACCTAAGTTATCAAAAGTATATAATGAACCTTCGTGCGTTCTTAAACTGCCTTTTTTACTATACTTCCAACTTTGATGAGATAATAAAATATTATTTTTATACTTGTATTCATCAATAAAATGAAGTTTGCCTGAATTTTCATAGTATCTTAAATAAGAATAAACCAATGTATCGCCTTTATATTTAACCACCCCTTCGTTATACTTCTTACCTGTTTTTTGTTTAACAGTAATATGATTAATCAATGCACCATTTTTGTCTGTTACTTTCTCATGCTTATATACGGTACCTAAAGCAGCAGTGTATGTAATATAAGTGTGTATATTGCCTTCATTATCAACGGAAGTAGATTTACAGAAATTGACCGTATCAACTTTTTTGTCTTTGTTCAAATAAGATTCACCACAGTCCATATATACCCAGCTGTGTTTTAGTTTACCTTTATTGTTATATAATTTTTTAGAGCTCAAGTTATTATTTGCATAGTACTCATATTGTGTGGTTGAATATAGTTTTAGTTTTCTACCATTAAACTTTTCGGTTTTATATACAAGATGTTTAGAATTGGTATAATTCAAGGTTTTTTCATAGGTTCTCAGGTGATTATTTTTAAATATTTGTTGTCGAACACTGTCAGATAATTTTTTAGCATGTGATATATATTCAACTTTACCATTGCTTAATCTATATGAAGTCCATTCTTGTTTGCTTGTATCGTCGTTGAAATTTAGAATATACATAGAACTGTAGCCTTTTCTAGATTGATTAAAATAATCGTAATCAGTATGGTTAAATATATTTCTACCATTTTTATCATATTTAAATTCAGCGGTACGGGTATATTTCCATTTATTATTCACTTCAACTATATTCATGCTTTTGATATGTTGTGCTATAGCCAGACTATCATTCACATAAAAATTTTCAGCTACATATTTTTGAAATAGAATATTTTTATCTTGGTTTATATTATTTTCTAAAAAAACTTCACTGTAGTCTTCAAACTTTGTTTGGGCTTGAAGCAATTGGTAACATGTTAGAAATACCAGTATCAAATAAATTTTGGGGTTTTTCATCTTAGTTTGCTTTTGTTCTCTATACCTATTTCTAAACAAATTTATTGTATTTGGCAAATGTTTTTGTAATAATCAAGAAATTTAAAGTTTTAGCTTCAACTTTGCAGCTTTGAAATAATGAATAAACTTAAAATTATAAACGACCCAGTATATGGATTGGTTGAAATTCCATTTGAGATTATTTTCGACTTAATAGAACATCCATGCTTTCAAAGATTACGACGTATCAGTCAGCTTGGACTTACAGGATTGGTCTATCCTGGTGCATTGCACACCAGGTTTCATCATGCTATAGGAGCTATGCATTTAATGCAACGTGCTATTGCCACTTTAAAAAGCAAAGGTGTAACAATAAGTGACGCAGAGCACGAAGCGGTTTCTATAGCTATACTTCTTCACGATATCGGACATGGCCCATATAGTCATGCTTTAGAAAATTCAATTATAGCAGTTCATCATGAAGAGTTATCTGTGGCTTTAATGCAAAAATTGAATCTAGAATTTGAAGGTAAACTAAGTTTAGCCATCGATATTTTTCAGAATATATATCATCGTAAGTTTTTTCATCAGCTTATTTCTGGCCAAATAGACATGGACAGACTAGACTATTTGCGTAGAGATAGTTTTTATACAGGTGTGAGTGAAGGCACAGTAGGCATTGACCGAATTATACAGATGTTACATGTAAAAAACGATGAACTTGTGGTGGAAGAAAAAGGCATATATAGTATAGAAAAGTTTATACTCGCTCGTCGACTCATGTATTGGCAAGTATATTTTCACAAAACAGTGATAGCAGCTGAGAGTTTGTTGATTAATATATTGAAAAGAGCTAAGTATTTGGCCTCAACGGGTAAAGAGTTGTTCGCGACTTCTACTATGCATTATTTTTTATATAACCATATAGACAAAAACATGATGGCTAATCATGCTGAAGTACTTGATAAATTTAGTGTGCTAGATGATTTTGATTTGATGGCCAGTATAAAAGAATGGTTGTATACCGATGACCAAGTGTTGGCTATGCTTTGCCAAAATTTAGCGTCAAGAAAATTGCCAAAAGTAATTTTACAAACCCAACCATTCGAAACTGAAATTGTAAAAAACAAAACGAAAGAATGGTGTAACAAAACCAATTTACAAGAAGCAGATGCAGCTTATTTTATATATACAGATAAGGTAAGTATCAATTCATATAGTTTAGAGGATGAGATTAGTATTTTATTAAAAAATGGCCAAACCCTCCCCTTCTCTGAAGCTGCTTTAGCCTATGGTTTCCATACCATGCCACATCCTGTTATAAAAAATTATATATGTTTTAGTGAATGATACTAACTAAACTTTACTCTTTATAAACTCCATATAACTTTTATACATTTTAAGTTCGCTGTAGCTTATATCTTCCTCAGATTTTTCTTTAAGCTCTTTTAATGAAGCATCATTTTCATTTTCTATAGTTTGAGCTATAAGTTGCAGTCTTTCTTTGGTGATAAAATCGCTCACCGGCAACAACCCTAAGCTCACATAATGAGCCAAATGTCCTTCTATAGTTGATGGTACCAAACCTCTTGTTTTAGCCACTGCTTCAACTGATTTTTTTTCTTTATACAACTCAAAACTGATGTTCTTGGTGTCTTCTTTTATTACTTTAGGTTTGCTAGATTTGGTAGTTTTAGTCGAATTTGTTAGAATATCCGTCTCAGTTATTTGGTTGGTAATACAGTAGCTGAGTACTGAGTTCAAAATTTGTATTCCCAACCTACTGATTATGAAATTGCCAACCCCTTTAATCTTAGATAAACTTTCAGTTTTGGTTGGCAATGCATTGGCAATATCTATCATGGTTTTAAGTTGCATCACTCTGAATATATCCATGTTTAACTCAGCAGCGAGTTCGTTTCTAAGTATAACAAGTTCTTTATATAATTCAGAATGGTTTACCTCTTTAGGAATATGAATACCTGATGTGTCTTTTTTGGTGGCAGCTTCAGCGTCTATAGAAACATTTGCTTTTGCTTGTATTATTTCAATAGGATTGAATTTAACTTTACATACTTGAAAACTTTTCTCTTTTTCAATTAAGTTATATAACAGTTGACTTTGTGCTTTTTTAAATGACTTTTGTAGCAACTTATTATCAGTAGCTATTATAAAATCTTTAGAAAGTACTTCAATAATATTTTTAATTTTCTCAATAAAATATATAGATGCTTTAGTCATTCTTTCTTGCAGCAATTCATTATCCTCAGGCAGTTGGTTATTCACCAAAAAAGTTTCAAGTTGTATATTAAATTTATCAAGTACTGCAAATATTTCTGTGTCTAATATTCTCTTTAACTGATTAAAAGTAGCTATCAGTGAGGACTGAATTGGCGGAGAATTTTCGTATATAAATCTTCCAAAATAATCAATATTGTTTTTTAATTTTTTACCATCAAATAGCTCTTTAATGATATCTCTTTGAAAATCTATTTTTGATTGGTAGAGTAATTCTTCTGTTAAATTTTGATGAGAAATATCTTTATTAAAATTGCTAACATTTATATCATCTTTAATGCTGTCGTATCCAATTTTGCTTATCAGTACTATACCATCTAAACTTTTGCATCTACTGAGTGCCACATATACTTGTCCGCTACTAAAAGAGGATTCAGCATCTATAATTACTTTATCAAAAGTGAGACCTTGACTTTTATGAATAGTAATGGCCCAAGCAAGTTTTAATGGGTATTGTAAAAAAGAGCCAATGATAGATTCGTTTAGATTTTTAGATTCAGCATCAAGGGTGTATTTTATATTTTCCCATACTTCTTTTTCTACTTTTATACGTTCATATTCATCCGTTTTTACATATATATCAGTCCCATCAATTTCAGTGATAGTACCAATTTTTCCATTATAGAATAACTTATGTGCTGATATATCATTTTTGATAAACATGACTTGAGCACCAACTTTTAATTCTAATTCATGCTCAGTTGGATATATATATTCAGGAAAATCACCTTCTATAATTGCTTTAAAAAAGCTAGATTTAATAGGCAAAGAATCTAATTTATTTTGATTGATTCTTTTAGCTGATGCGTTGTGAGTGGTAAGAGTTATATATCCTTTGTGAGCATTCATATCAAAACCAGGTATATACCTAGAGTGCAGTAATTGAATGGCTTCTCTATCTAAATTATTGTTTCTAACTTTGTTCAGCAGCTCAACAAATATTTGGTCTGATTGCCTATATATATGTTTTAATTCAATGGTAATGGGGAACTCCTTTTGCAATGCTAAACTACTAAAAAAATAAGCACTTTTATAATAAGGCTTGAGCATATTCCACTCATCGTCTTTAGCTACTGGCGACAGTTGGTGTATATCACCTATTAAAAGCAATTGTATTCCTCCAAAAGGTTTCCATTTATCTCTAAACATTCTACAAACAGAGTCAATAGCATCAAGCACATCACAACGCACCATGCTTATTTCATCAATCACTAATAAGTCAATACTTTTAATTAAACTTATTTTATCTCTGCTATACTTTCTGATTTCTACTACCGAGGTCGTTGAACCTGAATATTCTGCAGGTATATATGGCGAAAAAGGAAGTTGAAAAAGAGAATGAATAGTAACACCACCAGCATTGATAGCTGCCACACCTGTAGGTGCTACAACTGCCATTCGCTTTGGCGATACTTGTTTTAATTTTTTAAGAAATGTAGTCTTGCCCGTACCCGCTTTACCAGTTAAAAAAACCGATTTGTTGGTGTTCATGATATAATCAAAGGCCAATATAAGTTCTTTGTTTTCTACAGCTTCATCCACTTGCATATTAAGTATTTAAAATAACCGAACAAATCTATTGAGAATATTTGGTATAGGCCTACACTTATTTCTTCACATTTTTCTGTTTAAATATATCTAGTAACTTTACCTTAAAAATGTTATTAAGATAAAAATTTTATATATGCAAGCATTTGGTAAATATATATTAAAATCTTTCAAGCTTTATTATTTAAAGAATAATAATAAAATCAATCTGTACAACTGTCGCCTATTATTGATGCTAAATAATATAAACCTAACATATATGAGAACTTATCTTTTTTTACTGCTTTTATATACTTTAAACACTAATGCTTCAACTCCAGTTGTAAAAGCTGTCCCAGCCAATAGAATAACCTATAGTGGTGCTAACCTTAACTGCTTAGTAAACCCCAACAACGACAGCACCACAATAAGTTTTGAGTACGGACTCACCACTTCTTATGGTTCTACTGCAAGTGTATCTGGCACTTCTACTGGCAGCACCACCCTGTTTAAAAAAGTTGCCATTACTGGCCTTACCCCAGGAAAAACATACCATTACAGAGCCAAAGCAGTAAACAGCAGCGCTACCACTTATGGTAGCGACAGGGTTTTTGCAGCAGGGAGCGGTTTCGCTAAAACTTGCGGCTATTTGCATACACTCACTGTTGGGGATGACGGAATTGTGAATGCTTTTGGAAGGAATACTGTTGGCCAATTAGGCGATAGTACCACCACAGCTAGAAGAACTCCAGTAAAAGTATTTAAAGGTGCTTACAGCGGCACAACTTATCTGGGTGATAATGCAAACAATCCCATCATTTCAGTTGCGGCAGGGACTGATTTCAGCATGGCCCTGGCAGCCGATGGGTCAGTGTATACATTTGGATTTAATTATTATGGACAATTGGGCGATAATACCTCTGCTAACAGCAGAGGCACTCCAATTCAAGTATTAAAAGGAGCCTATAGTGGCACTACCTATCTGGGAGATAATGCAAACAATCCCATCATTTCAGTTGCGGCAGGGGATCAGCACAGCATGGCCCTGGCAGCCGATGGGTCAGTGTATACATTTGGATATAATTATTATGGGGAATTGGGCGATAACACCACTACAGATAGAAAAACACCAGTAAAAGTATTAAAAGGTGCTTATAGTGGCACTACCTATCTGGGCGATAATACCAATAATCCAATTATCTCAGTTGTTTCAGGAGGCGCCAGCAGCATAGCGCTTGCTGCCGATGGTTCAGTGTATACATTTGGATATAATTATTATGGGCAATTGGGCGATAACACCACTACAGATAGAAAAACACCAGTAAAAGTATTAAAAGGTGCTTATAGTGGCACTACCTATCTGGGTGATAATGCCAACAATCCCATCATTTTAGTTACGGCACATTACCACAGCATGGCCCTGGCAGCCGATGGGACATTGTATGCTTTTGGAATTAATGATTATGGGCAATTGGGAGATAGTACCACTACAGATAGAAAAACACCAGTAAAAGTATTAAAAGGTGCTTATAGTGGCACTGCCTATCTGGGCGATAATACCAATAATCCCATCATTTCAGTTGCGGTAGGGTTTCGTCACAGCATGGCCGTGGCAGCCGATGGTTCGGTGTATGCATTTGCGGGGAATGCTTTTGGCCAATTGGGCGATAGCACCAAAACAAATAGAACAACTCCAGTAAAAGTATTAAAAGGAGCCTATAGCGGCACTACCTATCTGGGCGACAATGCTAACAATCCTATTATTTCAGTTGTGGCGGGGTTTACTTACAGCATGGCCCTGGCAGCCGATGGGTCAGTGCATGCTTTTGGAGATAATGGTAATGGCCAATTGGGCGATAGTACTACTACAACCAGAACAACTCCAGTGAAAGTATTGGGAGTTGGAGGTTCTGGGGTTTTGGATTTGATAGGTGGATGTACGGCTCCTTCATCACCGACTAATACAACAAGCAATGCAAATAAAAGTATATGTGCCGGTAGTTCAACTTCTCTCACAGCAAGTGGAACAGGAACTTTAGGTTGGTATAGCGCGACAACAGGTGGTATATATTTAGGTGGAGGAACTACCTATAATACTTCTGTATTAACAGCCGATACAAATTTCTATGTCCAAGATAGTACATGTGCGGCAAGCACTAGAACTCAAGTTCATATTACTTTGAATGCGAGACCATCGGCAACAGTTGGTTCAAACAATAGTATATGTGCGGGTGGTTCTATACAAATCGGTGCATCAGCTGTGAGTGGCAATACCTATAATTGGACATCAAATCCAAGTGGATATAATTCAACAAGTGCAAATCCAACAGTAAGTCCGAGTGCAACTACAAAGTATTATTTAACTGAAACGATTACCGCATCGGGTTGTAGCAAAACAGATTCAGTGACGATAACAGTGAATCCAAAACCATCGGCAACAGTTGGTTCAAACAATAGTATATGTGCGGGTGGTTCTATACAAATCGGTGCATCATCAGTGAGTGGCAATACCTATAGTTGGACATCAAATCCAAGTGGTTATAGTTCAGCATCAGCCAATCCAAGTGTAAGCCCAACCACAACCACTAAATACTACTTAACTGAAACAGTAACCGCCTCAGGATGTAGCAAAACAGACTCAGTGGTGATAACTGTTAACCAATCGGCAAGTATAGGAACAGCTAGCTCAAGTAGCAATAATGTATGTATAGGTAATTCGGTTAATTTATCACTCACAAGCTATACAGGCACTTTGCAATGGCAAGCCAATACAGGCAGTGGATGGAACAATATAGGTGCGGCCAATGCCAATCCACTTAACAACCAAACTGTGAATGTATATACACAATATAGAGCCTATATAACAGCTACATGTGGGGTAGATAGTTCAAATGTAGTGTCAGTTACTACAAGCACTTGCGGTACCTCTGTATTAACTAACACTTGGTCTAATCCCAATACTTGGGGCGGATTAACCCCTTCGGGCAGTACTAATGTATTTGTAAATACTAACGTAACTGTCAATACCACCAAAGCTACTTGTAATAATTTAACCATCAACCCTAACGATACTTTGTTTATCACCACCGGAAATATACTCACCATCAATGGCAAGTTTGTAATCAAAGGAGCATTAGTGATGACCGGCGGAACTATTATATTAAACAGTTGTGACACCATACCAGCCGCTAAATATTGGCAACTCAGACTCATGGCCAATTGCGATTATATACTTGGAGGGAATGTATATTGTAACCATAATTTCTTGATGCCAAATGCAGGCACCTCACTCAAAATGAATGGCTATAACTTACAAGTAGCAGCCGATGTAACCCATAATGGAACCATGAGTGGACAAGGTAGATTTATAGTGAATAGACCGATTAATTGTGCCAGTACTTTAACAGGAAATGGAACCTATGGTCATGTAGAATTGAATAATGTTGGAGGTCTCAGACAAATGGGCAACAACACTATTACCGATAGTTTAATATTAACCAACGGAACATGGGTAATATATACAGGTGCTGCTCTTACGGTGGGCAATACCGCTACCAATCGTGGTCATATCATCACCACCAATGGAAATATCATTGGAGGCAATAGCTCAAGCACCTCATCGCTCAATATATACGGCAACGCATCTGCACCATTAATCACTAATTTTAAATTTTCTACCAATGGAAGTTTAACTATAGACAGACCTCAAGGCGTAAAACTAGGAGCTAACTTACAAGTTGGAAATACTACTACACTAAGCAAAGGCGTATTAGACATGAATGGCTATAATGCCCAAATAGGAAGTACTAGCTCAGCATTAGGTGTTGCCACTTCTGTTCTAGGAAGCATAAAAAACACAGCCAATATAGGTACACTCATATTTAACGGCAATACCTCTGCAACTCAAACCAATGGCTTAATCTTAGACACTATATATAATCTAACTTTAAATAAAGCCAATGGATTAAAACTAAATAATAGTTTTGTGGCTAACGGATTGGTAATGTTGCAAAAAGGAGATATTGATCTAAATGGAAAATACATGATTTTGGGTTCTACTGCTAGCCTTTCTGAAACAGCCGGACAAACAGTAAAAGGTGACTCAGGATATATAGCTACTAGCAGAATATATAATGCAGCTTTAAGTAATAATAATATAGCTGGAATGGGATTGAAGCTATCTACCAATGCAGCACCGGGGCTTACTTACCTAGTTAGAGGGCATCAATCATTTGCAAGTATAAGTGGTAGCAGCATCAAACGTGGGTATGCAGTAAATGTGAGTAATAATGTAACTGCTACTGCTTTTGAATTTAACTACGACTCAACCGAACTGGCTGGAGCAGATAGAAGCAAACTTAGGTTAAACCAATCAACCACTTCAGGGGCTAGTTGGAATAGCATCTCAGGTTGCACACCAACTACCGCCAATAGTGGAACGGGAAGCATCAAAAAGAATGGAATTGCATTAACAGGAACTATATGGTTCACTGCTTCTGACTCTATCAATACCCCATTATCTCCTGTATATATTGTAGAAGAAAACCAAAATATATATCCACTGAATATGGAGGTATATCCAAATCCATTTACCAGTGATTTTAATATAGATATAACTACTGACAAAGGTATATATACCATTCAACTCATCGACATTAATGGAAGAGCCGTGGCTACCCAAACTATCACAACTACAGCGGGTAACACCAGACTAAACATCCCAACTGAAACATTAGCTAAAGGTATATATATGCTAAGCATCACTTCTGACAAAGAAACCAAAACGGTGAGGGTGGTGAAGCAATAAATTAATCTTATTTTTAATTAAAAAAGGCTGCCTATAGGGTGGCCTTTTTTATTATAGTTATTACAATACTTTAGAAAATATATACAAACATTCTAAAGCAATTTGGTTGCTGCGTTCAGTATATTTTTCATCTTGTAACACAGTATTATCATATGCTTTGGGGTCGTTATAGGTTACACCAATACGCAAATCGCAACCAGTAATTAACGGACAATTTTGTTCGGCATCAGAGCAAGTCATCACAGCAGCAAAATGTTTTTTAGGACTTGAAGCATCATCATATGTTTTTGAGAAACAAGTAATATATATTTCTTGGTCTATGTATACATGATATATAGGATTGCTGCTTTCTGTTGTTTGCTTTATGATAAAACCTGCACCCTTTAAAGCATTGATTGCATTGGCATTTAATCTTGTAGCTTCAGTGCCGCCTGAGAATGTATATATATTGGGTATTTGATAATAGCTTGCAGCCACTGCAGCCCAAACTTGCCCTAGATGGCTTCTTCTAGAGTTATGAGTGCAAATAAAATTCAGATTTACTTGGTTGTTATTGGCTAAACTGTATTGTATATATTCTGATACTTTCTCTAATATTTCCTTTCTATACTTAGGAATCTCATTAAAGTTTTTGGCCAATACTTCACATCTGTTTTTAAGTTCAATAAACATTGTATTTATATATATATATTATTAACAACAACCACCGCCTGGCGTACAGCAACTATCATTTTTTACGGTAAGGTCTACTAGGTTTAATTTCAATTTCTCCTTAGGTATTCCACAGCTGTCGCTAGCAAGGCAATTCGTGTGTTTAGACTCTAACAAAAAATCTGTTCCATTATAACCTAAACTATATTTCCCAATGGTATCAGCTTGGTATTCTACTTCAATTTCTAAATTCTCCATACCCCATAGTTTCTCAGATAATTCTATTATACCTAAAAGCTTTTGAGGCTTAAGTCTGTGATCAAAATCGTTTGCTTCCCAAAGTTGAAAATTCGCAACTTTTTCGTCTCTCACTGTTCCGCCACAATCTATAAAGTGTTTTGAAATAACGCCTACTTCTGTTACATGAAAATGTTCTGGAACTTTTGTGCCATTGGGTAAAACAAAGTTTACTTGGTCAGTAGTTTTTAATGTAGATTTTAATTCTTCAAGTTTCATTTTTTTAATTATTAGAGGGTTTTAACAGCAATTATTCTTACCATTTTTAACATGTTTAGAGATATTATCAAAATATTGTCGTAAGGTATCAAATGCTTCATGATTGATACAATAACATATAGCATTGCCTTCTATATTGCCTTTAATCAATCCAGCATTTTTAAGCTCTTTTAGATGTTGAGACACTGTTGGTTGTGCCAAAGGCAACTCGTTGACAATGTCTCCACAGATACAAGTATTTACGGATAAAAGATAGTCTATTATAGCAATTCTAGCCGGATGCCCAAGAGCTTTCGCTATGATGGCCAATTCATTTTGTTCTTCAGTAAAGTGTTCAGTTTTTGTAGCTCCCATAAATAATATTTATATATTGCAATATTACGATATATAGAATTACAAAACAAAATATTTTTGAAAATTTTTACTTGCGTTTGGCGTAAACTATTTCGTTTTGAAACGCTCCATTTTTATATATAGTCTGTTCAAACCTTCCTTCTAATAAAAATCCTGCCTTTTCTAACACCCGCTGCGAGGCTTTATTGCTTTCAAACGTTCGAGCAAACACCCTAGTAATATCGTAAGTATTAAAAGCAAAATCTGTTGCGTTAAGTATTGCTTGAGATATAATTCCGTTGCCCCAATATTCCTCTGCTAACCAATATCCAATTTCAGCGTTTTTTCTAAATATATCTGCTTGTAGATGAATACCAATCCCTCCTATGGCTTCTCCGTTTACTTCAATGGCAAATATATGTATAGGTGTGTCTTTGTTTGCAAAAACTATGAATGCCATACCAGTTTCTATAGTATATGGATGGGTAAATCCATCAGTCATATATTGAGCAATGTGGGGGTTGTTGGCATATTTTACCAAACTATCTATATCATCCAATCTCCAGGGTCTAAGTGCAAAATCTATCATAATTAGTTATTCTTTATATATGATTTGATGGCTTCCCAATAAAATTCTTTCCAGCCACTTTTAAGTGAATCAACTTTATGCTCAGGAATATCTGTTTGGGTAAATACAAGTTTGATTTTGTCCCCAACTGGTTCAAATTTAAAAGTACAAATACTGTAATGTTCATCAGGCCAACCATCTTCAGCAAAATGCCATGCTTGGACTATTTTACTACCAGGAATTAACTCTATATTATATCCATGACAATATCCACCAAACACGCTAAACTCACCTTTAATTTTTGTGCTTAGTTTGGCTACATCACCAGTAAATGCAGCATGTTTATTAGAATCCATTAATAAATTATATATATCAATTGGGCTGGCATTGAAAGTTACTGTTTGCTTAATATTTTTTGTTTTCATATTTTAATATTTATACAAAAATATATTAATATGCATTTAAATTAAAATGAAGCAGTCAAAAATGAAATGACCCTTAAATAAGTTAAGGGAGACGAATTATCGGTACAAATAAACTCCCGCCAATACGTCCTGCTGAACTTGTTTCAACATCTCTGTTTATTTCAATTTCTTTAGAACATTAATAGAGACCCTGAAATAAATTCAGGGTGACGGCATCAGTTAAAGGTGTCGAACTATCGGAACATATACATTTCCTCTATCGCGTCTTGCTGAACTTGTTTCAGCATCTCTGTTTATTTCAATTTCTTTAGAACATTAATAGAGACCCTGAAATAAATTCAGGGTGACGGCATCAGTTAAAGGTGTCGAACTATCGGAACATATACACACCTTACAATGCGTCTTGCTGAACTTGTTTCAACATCTCTGTTTATTTCAATTTCTTTAGAACATTAATAGAGACCCTGAAATAAATTCAGGGTGACGGCATCAGTTAAAGGTGTCGAACTATCGGTACAAATAAACTCCCGCCAATACGTCCTGCTGAACTTGTTTCAACATCTCTGTTTATTTCAATTTCTTTAGAACATTAATAGAGACCCTGAAATAAATTCAGGGTGACATCATCGGTTCATAGTGACATGGTGTATATAAAAGCAAAAAAAACCTCTTAACTTTCGTTAAGAGGTTTTTTTAATTAATATGAAATAAACTAACCTTAGTTTAGTTATGTGATACTATAAGTGGTAAGTTCTTTTGAGAATCGTTAGTATTTATTTGTAAAAAATAATGCCCTGAGCTTAAGTTTTGAGTATTAATTTCTAATTGATTTAAACCAGCATTTAATAATTTATTAGCTACTACTGCAACTACTTGTCCTTGAATATTTAAAATATTGATAGTTGTAACTGAAGCTTTAGCAAGCTCTATGTTTAATGTAACTTGGTCGTTAGCTGGAACAGGGAAAGCATTCATTTCAATTGCATTTTCAACAACTGATGAAGTTCCTAAATTAAATTGTCCACCTAATCTAGTATTCATAAAACTGTAACCTGATAAAGCTGGTGAACCTGTTTTAGGTAAAAAGTTAGGAGCAGTGTAATTAAACGGATCAACTAAATTCACATCAGCTGAATTAGTTAAATTTCTGTTGCTTCTTTTAGCATCATTAAACCATGCTTTCACATCAAATGTAGCATCAGCATTAAAAGTACTTACTGTATCTGCATATTTAGAAATTCCAGCTATAATGTTGTTTTCAAATTGGAAATCATTATTTTTTAAGTTAGCTAAAACTTTAGCACCATCAACTAACAAACCAACTGGAAAACCAGTAATGATAGAGTTATATATAGAAACTCTTGTGTTTCTGCGGATATGAGCACCACGTTTATATAAAGTATTGATAGAATTGGTAGCATCTACTTTAGGGCCAATCACTGTCATGTTACAAAATAAAGCTGAAGAGAAAGGACTATTATCAGAACCTGTTCCATCATTATCACTTTCAAAAGCATTAGAACCTGATTGGTCAGCTACAGCTGAATCTCTTAAAGATACTCCAAATTGTACATTACCTGAGAAACCAAAATCTGTATCAAAATCATCATCCCAACCTTTAAAAGCTATTAACCATTTTGCATTTGCAGCACCACCAAACCACTCATAACTATCATCTCCACTATAACTCACTTGTATATGTTCTAAAGTTGTTCCGCTACCTACAGCACCTAAAGTTAAACCATTGATTTCGCTATTAGGCATAAAAGCTATACCAGGGAATTCTATTCTTACAAACTTTAATGAACCTGAATTGTCAGCATTATCAGTTCCGCCATATTGACCATCACCATTAGCATTGTCAACACCACCTTCAACTGCAGCAGTTCCAGCAGTAGGATTAATTTTACCTTTACCTAAAACCACTAAACCACCCCAATCACCATAGTTACGGCTACCAGTATCTTGGTTAGAAGTGAAAACAATAGGAGAAGCAGAAGTACCTTCAGCCATTATTTTAGAACCTCTAGTAATTATCAAAGTTCCTTTAGTAGACTTATCACCACGAATTACAGTTCCTGCTTCAATAGTAAGAGTAGCACCATTTTTAACATATACAAATCCTGTCAATAAATATACTTTATCTTTTGTCCAAGTTGTGTTACTTGTAATATCTCCAGAAACATTGGTGGTGGTTGCTCCATATGCAGTATTTTTTGGAGTCCAATTTGCCCAACCTGAAGTCCAGTCAGTAGTTCCAAATGCTCCAACATAGTTGGTAGGCGTAAAAAACGATTGAGCTTTTAAACCTAAAGAGGCTAAAATAGCTAATAATGTAATTGCTTTTTTCATGTGTTAATTAATTATAATTTTAATGAGGCAAAATTCAAAAGCTGTTGTTGCGGTATAGTTATGCTCAAGTTAAATATATGTTAAGGTATTAAATTCATATCCATTTGATTTACAAGCGTATTTACATTAAGTTAACACTCGAATAACAATCGCATAATAGTAAGAATACCTTGAGGTAATATTTAATTTTGAATTTTGCATATAAATAAATACAGATGAAAAAAGCTAGTTTACTCTTATTATTAAATGTATCATTATTTTTTGCTGCACAAGCTCAAAAAGAAATAGACAGTCCAATTGCTGAAATTGGAAATATTAAAAAATCTAATACGAATGTAAAATCTAATACAGGAATTGTTTTTGGTAAAGTTGTGGATGAAAAAACAGGAGAATTATTATCAGGTATAGCAGTATATATTGATGGCATGAGTGTAGTTCATAACACTGACGGATCAGGAAAATTTAACATCAATCTAAAACCTGGTGTTTATACTTTAATTTTTAAAAACGCTGCCTATGTTACTAAAGAAGAAAAAAATATAGAAGTAAAAATAGGTGACGAATTAAATGTAAATATAGTTTTAGAACCTGCAAGTGTAGAATTAACTGGTGCAGTAGTTAAAGGTAAAGGCAAAAAAGAAACCATGGGTGCTTTGCTTATTCAACAAAAAAATGCCCAAGCAGTAAGTGATGGCGTATCTATTGAAACCATAAGAAAAACACCAGACAGAAATACAGCTGATGTAATGAAAAGAGTGAGTGGTACGAGTATCCAAGACGGTAAGTTTGCTATTATAAGAGGATTGAATGATAGATATAATGCTGCATATATAAATGGCTCTCCATTGCCTAGTACTGAGGCTGATAAAAAAGCATTTTCATTTGATATGATTCCTTCCATAATGGTTGATAATATTACCATATCTAAAACAGCTACGCCTGACAAAACTGGTGAGTTTGCAGGTGGAATTATAGAAATAACTACACGAGATATTCCTGAAAAAAGATTTTTTCAAGTACAGTATGGAAGCAATTACCACAGTGTAAGTACCTTCAAAAATTATCAAACATATAAAGGAAGTAGTACTGATTGGCTTGGATATGACAATGGTACCAGACAATTGCCTAGTTCTTTCGCTTCGTCTGCTGATTATACCAAAGCAAATATTGCTACACAAATAGAGCAAAGCAAGTCATTAAACAATGATTGGGCTATTCAACAAAAAAAATCATTTGCACCTGGCAACACTTTTTCATTGGTAGGAGGTTTGCCTTATAAAATAGGCAAAAAAGAGGCAGGTGTTTTTATTGGTATCACTTATAGCAATCAAAATAGATTTGTTAAAGCTGAAAGAAACGATTTTGACCAGCAAGGCAATGTTTTTAGTTATATAGATTCTGGCTATAAATCAAACGTATTAGGTGGGATTATTTTTAATAACAGTATCAAGATTGCTCAAGGGCATAAAATTAGTTTCAAAAACTCTTTAAACATCAATAGCGAAAATCAAATGGTGGTAAGACAAGGAACAGATTTCGCTTCAGGTAATTATATAAAATCTTATGCCTATATATTTAACCAAAATTTGTTAACCTCAAGTCAATTAACTGGTGACCATTTATTTCAAACGCAAAAAATCAAAATCAATTGGAATATAGGATATAGTTATATAAACCGTCAAATCCCTGATTACAGAAGAGTGCGTTATACCATGCCAACTCCTGAAAACCAAGACCCTGACAACCCTCAAGATTACTGGCAAGCAGTTGTATCGCCTAGTGCTTCACCTAATGATGGTGGCCGTTTCTATTCAAAATTAAAAGAACACGTGTGGAGCGGGAGTGTAAATTTTACAAAAACCGTGAGAGTAAAATCTTCTAAAATTGATCTTAAATCAGGCTTGGCTTTAATAGACAGAAGTAGAGATTTTAGTGCTAGAGTATTGGGATATATCACCAACCCACAATTTAATTACAATATCGCCAAACAAGATGTTCAAGATATTTTCTCAGAAGCTAACATGAATATTAAAGGGTTCAGGTTATCAGAAAGCACTAACCCTAGCGACCAATACACAGCTAGTAGTAGATTGTTTGCCGCATATGCCATGGCCGATCAAAGAGTAACAGAAAAGCTACGTTTGATTTATGGTGTGCGTTACGAATATTTTCATCAAATGCTTCAATCTAGAGATTATACAAACAAACCTATAGAAATTGATACTAAAAAACCAGATTGGTTGCCAAGCATCAACCTTTCATATGCTTTAAATAAAAAATCTAACTTAAGAATGGCGGCTTCTCAAACTGTATCGAGACCAGAGTTTAGAGAACTTGCTCCATTTGGATTCTTTGACTTCAATCAGTTTGTATCAATGCAAGGCAATAGCAAATTACAAAGAAGCTTAATCAGAAATTATGACCTCAGATATGAAACATACCCGGGTGATGGTGAAGTTTTTTCAGTAAGTACCTTTTACAAGCAATTTATAAACCCAATTGAAATAGTTCTTGACCCAGCCATTGGCGGAGGAACCAGAAGCATGACTTATCAAAATATAGACAAGGCACAAGCTTATGGGTTAGAATTAGAATTCAGAAAACGTTTACCAGCATTGTCTTTTGCAAGATTCACTAAATATATAACTTTCAGCACCAATGCTTCATATATAGTAAGTAAAGTAGATGTATCAAACTTAACCGCTTCTGGCAGAAAATTCAGACCATTACAAGGACAATCTCCATATATTGTTAACGGAACTTTAAGTTTCCAAAACAAGGGGTGGAGTATCAATGCAGCATACAATGTAGTAGGCCCTAGAATATCTAACGTAGGAACTGCAAACTATTTAGAATATTACGAAAAGCCACGTCACATCATCGATTTACAAATTAGCAAATCATTTAAGAAAGATAAAATTGATATCAAACTAAACGTAGCTGATTTGCTCGCTCAAAACTTAGTCTATTACCAACCAATATCTGTTCCTACTGGCGAAACTATTAATATTAAAAACACCCGCCCCATGAACACTATATATAATGGAAGAAGTGTTACATTGAGTTTAAGCTGGAAATTATAGTATAACATATATTGTACTTTCTATAATAATTTTGTTGATGTAAAATTATATGCTCATTTTTGTATAAACTTATACAAAAAATGAAGAAAATAATATCGGCAATAATATTTACTTTTTCTACTTACATTTCTGTAGGTCAAAGAATTGTAAATGTAGATTTTGATGCTATAAAAAAAGAAACTAAAGATTCAAATTCAGTTTATTTCTATCCTACATTATTAGAAAGGTTAAGCAAGAACGATTCAAATTTAGATATCAATGCATACTACTATATATATTATGGAAGCACATTCACTCAAAACTACAACCCATATAGCACCAGCAACTTAGAAGATTCTTTTTTGACTATATATAACAAAGGTGAATATAGAAACGCCATACCTATTGGCCTTAAAGTTTTAGAAGAAAACCCCATCAATTTAAAAATAACATTTAAAGTAATGGTTTGCTATCATGCACTAGATATACTAGACTCTTCACATACATATGCCAGAAAATATTATTCATTTCTCGATGTGATATATAAAAGTGGAGATGGCAAAAGTAGCGAATCAGCTTATGTAGTTATTGAAGTAGACGACGAGTACCAAGTGCTTGCAGATTTTGGTTTAGAAAGTACAGGCCAAGCTTTGTTATTTGACAATACTTATGGCCCAACAGACCTATTAAACTTATCTACCCAAAAGAAAAAAAAGAAAAAGGATGACAACAATTTAAAGAAATTATACTTTAATGTGAGTAAGCCTTTTGAAAATTTAAGTAAAGAGTTTAAAAAGAATAATAAGTAATATATAAGGCTATATACTCAATTCGAAATTATTGGGCGTATATTTTTTTTAACTTAAGCCACTTTTGAAACCATCCTTTATTTCTGATAATAGTTTATTACTTTTGCAACATGTATAAGGTAGAAATAGCAGACAAGTCTTTTGAGGTTGAAAACAAAGATAATAATATATATATTGACAATAAATTGGTTTCAGCTGATACGCTTAAAGTTTCAGAAAGCAAGTTACATTTGATGGTGAACAATAAGCCCATCATGACTGAGCTAATAAGCATTGACAAAGAAAACAAAGTGGTGACTTTAATGGTAAACAACCAAAAAGTAGACGTAAAAATTAAAGACACTTTTGACTTACTGCTTCACGATTTGGGCTTAGATAGCCTTGCTGCCAAAAAAGCATCTGATGTGAAAGCACCTATGCCTGGTTTGGTTTTAAAGGTATTGGTAACAGAAGGACAAGAAGTAAAAAAAGGCGAAAATCTATTAGTACTTGAAGCGATGAAAATGGAAAACATGCTCAAGTCAAGCGAAGATATTACCATCAAAAAAGTGTTGGTTAATGCCGGTGATAAAGTAGAAAAAAACCAAGTTTTAATTCAATTATAGATGCGATGGCTTCTTGCTTTTTTTGTTTTAAGTAGTACATATATATCAGGCCAAGTAATTCCTGATTCGACAAAAAATGGCCAAGTTAAATGGCAGTATTTTAGACCTGAATGCAAACTGCATGAGAAAGGTATATTTGTAGATGGCAAAAGGCATGGAACATGGCAATATAAAGACACTACTGGCTCTATTGTATTGAGAGAGAAATATATAAATGGTAAATATATATGGTCTGTATATTATAATAGCGGAAAAATTATAGAAACTAGAAACAACAAAGGAAAAATCATCAAACGCTCAGCTTGTGGATGCTAGGCTATTATCTCTTTCTTTATTTTTAATGGTAATGAATTTAATATTAGTACGTAGGAATGGTCAACTTGTTCAAGTATAAATTTATCAGTCAACACGCCGTTCATTTTTAACGTATTCCAATGCTTCTTATTCATATGATAACCAGGTATCACATCTGTATATAGTTCTCTAAGTTCAATTGCTTTCTCAGGGTCACATTTCACATTCACGTCGCTAAAATTCTCTATACCTGTTAGTAAAAATATCTTCCCAGCTAATTTAAAAACTAAAGTTTCACTATCAAAAGGAAACTCTTCTGATACAGCTTTTTTATTTAAGCAATAATCTCTTAGCTTTTCTATATCCATCTAACATATATATATTAAAAAACGTCACTCGCAATTCTTCTGGTAGCTTCTGAAAGTCCCATGGTATAATAATGCAATACTGGAACTCCGGCTGCTTTTAGTTCTTTAGACTGCATAATTGTCCATTCAATACCTGCATCTTTCACAGCTTGGTCAGTTGTTGCTTTATTTATAGAATTCACCAAATCTTGAGGAATTTCAGTATAGAATATTTGTGGTAAAATTTCTAATTGTTTTTTATTAGTGATAGGTTTTAAACCAGGAATAATCGGGACGTTAATTCCTATTTCTCTGCATTTTTTTACAAAGTCAAAATATTTTTGATTGTTAAAAAACATTTGTGTAACTATATATTCTGCACCTGCATCTACTTTACGTTTCAAAAAATTTAGGTCGCTGGCATCACTTACTGCCTCAAAATGTTTTTCAGGATAACCAGCAACTCCTGTACAAAAACTTGTTGGGAAAGGATTGGTAAGTTCAAGATCTAAATACACTCCATTATTCATATTAGTAATTTGTTGAACCAACTCTAAAGCATTGTGATTGCCATCAGGCTCAGGTTGAAAGGTAGTTTCAGTTTTTAAGCTATCACCTCTTAAAGCTAATATATTATCAATGCCTAAAAAGTGGAGGTCTATAAGTGCATTTTCAGTTTCTTCTTTTCCAAATCCACCACATATTATATGAGGCACTGCTTCCACCTTATACTTGTTCATAATGGCAGCACATATAGCCACAGTCCCTGGTCGTTTTTTGGTTGAAATTTTTTCTGAAGTGCCATCGTTTCTTCTTCTAATCACATACTCTTCTCTATGGTATGTAACGTCTACAAAAGCAGGTTTAAACTCCATTAATGGGTCTATCCCATTAAATATGGAATGTATACTTTTCCCTTTCAAGGGTGGTAATATCTCTATAGAAAACAATGTTTTACCTTGAGAATTTTTTATATATTCAGTAATTTTCATATAACAACTAATTGGCTGCAAAAATAGATATTAATGCTAGAATTAACATTAGTATACATAAACTAATATGAATTTGACATTCAATCTGTTTCAAAAATAAAATTAGTTTAAATTTTTAAGTTTGAAATTATTTATAAACTTCTCATATCATATATCTGTTTTAGATTCGTTAATATTGCAAATTCATTAACCTATGAAATATTTTTTAATCATACTTTTAATTTGGGTTTTCTCTCAAACTCTTTGTGCTCAAAACACACAAGAGATTACACCTAAATTTGAAAGAAGAATTTTTGACGACCCTAAAAAAAATGGTTCGTTGTTAGAAGGATTATTTAAGACCATCGAAACCAAAAGAGTATTTCCACAGAAGCAAAAAAATGTTGTTGTATTAGAAAATGGATATGCCCAATCTAAATTAAAAAACGGTGGCGATTGGATACGTATGAGACAAGCCTGGCAATCTGTGCAAATTGATATTGTTTACACCAAATATCCTAAAGATAAAGAATTTTGGTTAACTGATTATCACGAACTTTTAGTGAAACGTTTAGCAGAATTGTTCAAGCTAGACTCAACGCTTAATGACAACAAAATAAAATGGAACTTGGTATTGCAAACCGAATGCGAAACACAAGACGAAGCAAAGACTATGTTTCATGGTATGATTATAAAATACGAAAAAAGAAAACTAAACATACCAGTGAAACCAGATGTGCAAATGACCCCAATAGAAAAAGTAGAAAGATATCTAGTTGAAGTTGGTGGCATTCAAGACTCTATTGTTTACAAAGCATTTGAAGACCATAAGTCGTGGAAGAATGCTTTGGTAGTTATGGACATGACAGGAAGTATGTATCAGTATGCTCCACAAGCAGTTTTGTGGCATTTGAAAAACATGGAAAAAAGCGGAATCAAGTTTTTTTGTTATTTTAATGATGGTGATAGAAAACCTGAAATTGAGAAAAAAATTGGCGAAACTGGTGGTATATATTTTCAAGAAGCCAACAAACCTGATAAGTTGGTGCCTTTATTTTACAGAGTGATGAAAAGTGGTTATGGTGGCGAAACTCTTGACGAAAACGATATAGAATCCATTGTCAAAGCTGAAGAACACTTTGAAGGAAAGTTTGAAACCTTAATACTTGTTGCCGACAATACCAATATCAGAGACAAAGAATTGATTAGCAAAATTAAACATCCTGTTAAAGTAGTTTTGGTTGGCTGTGAATGGGGCATCAATGTAGAATATATAAATCTTGCTTATAAAACAGGAGGTTCGTTACATACCATAGAAGACGATGTGTTAGATATACCAGCCCATACTATTAATGGGATTTTGGCTATAGGTAGTAACAAATATAAGTTTAACAGAAAAACCGAATTATATGAATGCTATGATGAAGATTATTGCAACTATCAATTTAGTCAAGAGCAAGATGCAGAAGAGAAAAACTTAAGTTCTCTTAAAAGATCGCCTGTAGGAAAGAAAATGTTTAAAGGTGTAAAAGGTCAAAAACTTCCTAATAAAAAGAAGAAAAAGAAAGGGTTCTTTGGAAGAATATTCGGGTAGTTTTTATTCTTTATTTTTCAACTCTTCGGGCATAGGTGCTGGGGATACAGTACCTACAATTTCAATATCTATATATTCTTCTACCCCGTTACACGATACCGTCATATCTTTATCAAACTGTCCGGCTTCGGCAGCGTTAAATGTAATGGTAACTGAGCCGCTATCACCTGGGTTTATCATACCGCTTGTCCACCTTGGAGTAGTACAACCACATTTTCTATTTACATTGTATATATATAAGGGTTTGGTTCCAGTATTTTTAAATTTAAAAGTGTGTGAAACCGGTTGCCACTGAGGTATATTTCCAAAATCAAAGATTGTTTTTTCAAAGGTAAGCTGAGCTTTAATAGGTGGGGTTGGGGCTTTACTTTTTTGAGCAAAAGTTTGAAAACTAAATAAAATCATCACCCATATATATATATATATTCTCATTGATAGTATAGACATCTGTTTAATAATTTAAGTTACTACTTTAATCGTATGATTCAAATTTAATTTCTGCTTTGCCATAGCCCATAAGTTTTAAGTTTTCTCTAGCCTCTCTTACCATGTTTTTCCAACCACATATATAAAACAATGCCTGCCTTTTATTTTCGAACAGCTGCTGATATACCTGGTGAACATATCCTTGTCTACCTTCCCATGTTGTTTCATTTTCTCTTGACAAAACTGGAATAAACTTAAATGATGGGAATTGATTTTGAATATCAAGCATTTCATTATAGTAAACTACATCCTTTAAATATCTGTTTCCAAAAATCATATATATGCTTTGATGAGGCAATTGGTTGCTTAAGATATGAAACAACATACTTCTAAGTGGTGCAATGCCTGTACCAGTAGCTATAAAACAAATGTCAACATCTATAGTTTCAGGTAAAACAAATTTACCATAAGGCCCTGCTGTTTTAACAACTGAGCCCACATGCACATGCTCCCACAAATGTGGTGTTCCTGCCCCATCGGGCTTAAGTACTATGCACAATTCAAAAATATTATCTGAAGTGGGAGCTGAAGCAATAGAATAACTTCTGTTAGTAAACTTAGCTTCAATAGGCAAATCGAGCATTACAAATTGCCCGGCTTTAAACTCAAATGTAATTTCATCAGGCATTTTTATAAAATACCGCTTAACATCAGCCGTTTCATCCTTGATATCAACAACTACGGCATCATAATATTGAACATGCATGCTTCAAAGATACCAAAAATTCAACAATATCAATAGCTTTGTTTTTATTACCTTTGCCCATTAATTTTTTTACTGAATGCAAGACAACAAATATGAATTTTCATTTAATTTCCTAGAATTGATAGAGCTGCTATGGCTTTGGCGTAAAAAGCTAATCATGGTTTCATTGATAGCTGCAGTAGTTTCGGCTGTTGTATCTTTTATGGTTACAGAAAAATTTGAATCAAACATGGTTTTTTATCCTACGGTGGGCAATTCATTTTCATCATCATATCTAAAAGAATCTTCAGGTTCTAAAGGCGACCCTTTAGAATTTGGCTCTGAAACTGAAGTAGAAGAAATGCTTCAAATTTTAAACTCAGATTTAATGAAAGGCGAAATCATTAAGCGTTTTGATTTAATGAAATATTACAAACTTGATGAAAATGATTTTCAACGTTACAAAAAATTAGATTTATTACTTAAAAAGAATATTAGTTTTAAACGTACTGATTACACATCAATTGAAGTAAAGGTATTAGATGAAAGCCCTGAAATGGCCTCTAAAATTGTGGACGGAGTTTCAGAATTAATAGACTCCATCAAAACATCTATACAAAGACAAGTAGCTATGCAAGCATTAGCTGTAGTGGAACGCTCATACTTAGAGAAAAGCATGGAAATTAAAACCATAGATGATTCATTAGATGTATTAGGAAAACTTGGTATATATAACTCATCTGAGCAAGCCAAAGCATTAACAGATTTATTAGCTAAAGGCGGAGGAAACACTTCAGCCATTTTAAAACAACAAGAACTTTTAGCAAGATACGGAAACAGTTTCGAAACACTTTCAAGAAGAAAATTTTTAGAACAAGAAAAAGAAACCAACTTAAGAGAGAAATATATGCAAGCTAAAGTAGATGCTGAAGCTTCTATTACTCATAAATTTGTGGTAAGTAAGTCAGGTGTTTCTTTATATAAAGCATACCCTGTTCGTTGGTTATTGGTGGTTATTGGTACTTTTTCAGCCTTAGCTGCAGCCATTCTGTTTATGATTATTTTCGAGAAAATATACAAACCTATAAAGCTGAAAAATGCTGAGAACCAAGCTTCCGCCTGATTCTGTATTTAAAACTAAAATCTGGTTTTGGACTTCTATTGCATTTTTTGTAATAGTTAATGCTATTTTTTTATACAACCAATTCTATATAGGTTTACTTTTACCTATATTGCTTATGGGTGTATTTATTGGTATATTTTCATTTGATAAACTTATATTTTTAACCATTCTCTTTACCCCTTTTTCAGTTAGATATGAAGATGTAATTGGTGGAATTGGACTAGATATTCCCACCGACCCATTATTGATGATTTTAAGTACAGCTATCATATATAAGCTTTTTAGTGAAAAAATGTATGACGTTAAAGTACTTAAGCATCCAATAACTATAGCATTATTCATCAATTTGGGTTGGATTTTTTTTACATCATTCACTAGTAGTTTGCCTTTAGTGTCGTTTAAGTATTTTGTTTCTAGAAGTTTTTTTATCATCCTTTTTTACTTTGTCATGATTCAGGTGTTTAAGAACAAAGACAAAATAAAAACTTATATGTGGTTATATATTGTGCCATTAATGTTGGTGATTATATATGCATTTATTAACCATTACGATTACAATTTTGACCAAAGAGCTTCATATGGTATTGCTCAACCTTTCTATGTAAATCATGGTATATATGCAGCTGCTATTGCTATGTTTATGCCCTTTCTTTGGTTTGTAATGATACGTCCAAGAATTTTTAACTACAACATATTTCAACAAGTCGTCATCACCATAGTCTTTACTATATTTTTAGCAGGCTTGGTCTATTCATTTACAAGGGCTGCATGGATTAGTGTTGTTGCAGCAATTGCCGTTGGCAGTGCTTTGGCTTTTAGGTTTAAATTTTCAACCTATATGTTTGGAGCTATTTTATTAATAATTGCCTCTTTTGGGATTCAAGATTCTATAGAAAAAGCACTCAGAAAAAACAAACAAGCATCAAGTGATAATTTTGAACAGCATGTTAAATCTATCTATAATGTAAAAAACGATGATTCAAACCTTGAACGTATAAACAGGTGGATGTGTGCCATGCGAATGTTTGCCGACCATCCAATAGTTGGTTTTGGACCCGGTACATATATGTTTGAATATGCTCCTTATCAAAAAGCAAGTGAAATGACTAAAATTAGTACCAATATGTCTACTTTAGGCAACTGTCATAGTGAGTATTTACAACCTCTAGCTGAAATTGGCCTTATTGGTTTTTTAACATGGATAGGATTAATTGTAATAGTGATATTTTCTGCTATAAAAATATATTATTATGATGGCGATGAGCAAAATCGACTGTTAGCTTTATCAGCCATGTTGGGTTTAGTTACCTATTTTGTGCATGGGTTCCTTAACAATTATATAGAGATAGACAAAGCTGCAGTGTTGGTTTGGGGCTTTATGGGAGTGATCACAGCAGTTGATGTGTATCATAAAAAAACAACTTAATTATTCTATTTTATATAACCCCCATTTTGTTTTCTTAGTCTTAGTCAGAAGTAACGAATATTCAGTAAATTCAAGTGGTTTTAGTATTTCTGTAATTGTATATTCACTTTGGTTTATATTTTCTACCTGCGCGGTGTATACCATTTCATTGGTCTCTTTTTTTCTTACAGTTCTCTTTAAATTGTTTGGATCAAAAACTTTAAATTGACTTTTTTCAACTAAAAATGGAATAGCTATATCTAAAGGTAACAAAGCGTTTTTAACTATTTTGGCTTGACCTTGTAAGATATCATTTCTGCGCTTAATAAATGCCCCATAATTTGGGTTTAATACCACATGATTTATCCAAGGAAAAAGCACAGTTATATATACATTCAATAAGAAAACAATTGCCGTTATATACTGACCTATCCTAGAAAAATGGATGCTATGAGTATATAAAAACAACAATGAAAACAGATTGATATATGCAAAATAATATGGTTTTCCTAGCATCAGCATCGCTATAAAAACAGGAATTATTTGTGTAATATATTTTTTGAAATTCTTAGAAGAATATATAACTACACAAACGGTAAGCTGAAATAACAACAGGTATTTAGCATCATTAATTTGTTGAAATAAATGCTCTGCTTGTATTCTGATATACAAGGTTTGAAGCCATAAGGAAGTTGATTCAGCATTAAAAACGAACAACACTAAAAAAACCAAACCCCCTAGTAAATATTGTTTTACACTTACTTTTTCATTCATCAATATATATAAACCATAAAAAACACAAGTAACCGGATGTAACAAAAAAGAAATTAGTAAACCAATACTATGTTTATAGTTAAAATCTTTTACCATCAATATCCAAACAAATAAAAACAGCATGCAGAACAATTCAGGCCTTTCATTTGAAACAAGTATATCATTTGAAAATGCCAATGAAATCAATAAGTTCGTAAGTGTATTGTTTTGAAACTTTTTATTAAACAAATAATAAATACTAATACCAAAACATATAGGTAAGAGTATATACCAAATATGTAACGAGTAATTTGTATTGCCAGTAATTAACAACACAAACGATACAAAATATGAATACAAATTGGGGAATCTAAACCCAGCAACACTATCTGTCCAGAACTCCCCTCTTAAATTAGCATATGCCCCAGTGGCCGTCCACACAGCGTCTATCGAATATTCAGGTACATATATAAAATAAACTATTTTTAAAATACCAATAAATAAGTATAAAAATAAAACGCTATATATATTGATATATTTACTCACAGTACTATTCTATAAATTTCCATTCTTTTTTAGACTTGAATACTGATAAAGCTTGAATAATATTTTTGTCTTTTTGGTTGTATATATAATAAAATCCTTCTTCGCTAAAATGTAATCTGGCAATCACACTTTCTACATATAGCAATACTTGTTTAACAGCAGGAGGCGATGCTTTATGAGTAAAACCCAATCTTTTAATTTCTATATTCACTAGAACTTCAGCCTCTTTTTCTATCTTTTTCCAAGCAGCATCTATATCATTCACTTGCTTTAACGAATTGAACTCGCTTTTATATTTTTCATTTAAATCAATGGCTATATTCCTTAATACATTCTCTTGCAACATTGCGTTTATCAAACTATAATGCCCGCCCGTGTCAGCAGGTACAAATATATCTGGCGAAATACCACCACCATCGTAAACCGTTCTGCCAGCAAGTGTTTTAAAGGCTTTATGTTTGGTAATTTTTGCACTGTCAAGCTTGGCTAGCTCTCCATTTTTATATCTGTCATATACTTCACTTTCATACCCCTCAATATCGTGGTCATATGCTTTTTGAATACACCTGCCTGATGGTGTATAATACCTTGCTACTGTTAATCTCAACCCTGATCCGTCAGATAATTGCATTTGTTCTTGCACCAAACCTTTACCAAAAGAGCGTCTGCCTAAAATCAAGCCTCTATCGCTATCTTGTATACTGCCACTCACTATTTCGCTAGCTGATGCAGAGCCTTCATCAATAATTATGATAAGTTTTCCGGTTTCAAAAAGTCCTTCTTTTTCGCAAAAATACTCAGATTTTTTTTGGTGAAGTCCTTCGGTATATACAATTAGTTTTTTATCAGACAATAACTCATCTGTAATTTTAGTGGCGGCTGTAAGATACCCACCTGGATTGCCCCTCAAATCTAAAATTAAATTTTTGAGACCTTTTTCTTTCAATTTTTTTAGCCTAGCTAAAAACTCATCGTAAGTTGTTTCGGCAAACCTACTTATTTTGATATAGCCATTCTCGGCATCTATCATATATCCTGCATCAACACTATATATAGGGATTTTATCTCTAATAATTTCAAAAGAAAGCAACCGTGCTTTATTTCTTCTTTGTATACCCAGCGACACTTTGGTGCCTTTAGGCCCCTTAAGCAACTTCATCACCTGTTCGTTGGTGATTTTGATACCAGCTACAATTTTATTGTTCACTTTTACAATCTTATCGCCACTGATAATCCCCGCTGATTGAGACGGGCCGCCATTAATAGATGAGACAACTAAAATAGTATCTTTATATATATTAAATTCTACACCGATTCCATCAAATCCACCTTCTAAGGGCTCATTCGATTCAGCTAAATCTTTAGCTGGTATATACACCGAATGGGGGTCTAAATTAGCTAACATAGATTCTATAGCGGTTTGCTTCAACTGCTGCTCATTTATAGTATCAACATATGCTGCTTTAGCAAGTGAAATGGCTTCATCAATAGGTGATGAATTATTGAATACTCCTGAAGAAGGTTTTAACCAAATTCCTAAGAACAATCCAAATGCTACTAAACTAAAATAAATAAATGGTTTGATTGCCGACATATATATATATTAAAATTAATCAAAATTATGAATAGCAAATGTAAGTATGAATAGCATAATAAAAAGTGAGGTAATGGTCTTCAATCATGCATTTATGTACTATTTACTAAACAGTGTAAGAACCTGAAAAAACAGAAATTTATATGTAACTTTACTTTTCTATTGTTATATATTTTAAACATACAGCATGGTTAAAAGGTTTTACTGTTTGGTACATGGTGGCTATCATTTTCGTTTATTTGAGATTTTGCATTGTTTGTCTTCATTGTGGAAACGTGGACAATTAGTATAGGCTTAAAACAATAATGAGAGTATTTTTGCGTTCTTAAATATCTCAATGAAACTAAAATATCATCATTTATTAATTGTTTCTTTATTTGTTATTATTTCGACAATAGTTGCTTGTAAAAGCAAAAAAAATATTGCCAAAAATAATGAAGTTAAAAAAGACTCAGTAAAAGCTGAGACTAAACCTAATAATATAAAACCCGCTAAAGTATTAAGTTTTACTGTAAACAATTGGAGCACCTTTTCTTCTAAAATAAATATCGAATACGAAAGTGAAGCCCATTCTCTTCCTATCAATTCTTTTAGTGGGCAGATTAGAATGTCTAAAGATAATTATATATGGATGACTATTCAAGTTCCTATTTTAGGAGAAGCTGTCAGGGCTCTTATCACCAAAGATTCAGTTAAAGTTTTAGATAGATATAACAAAAGATATTTGCTGACTAATTTTTCCTATTTACAAAAATTTAGCTCTGTACCTTTGAGTTTAGACAAACTACAAGATGCTTTAATTGGCAACCCTACTTTTAAACTTAAAGATGCCACTATTGATACTTCAGACAATATGATGATGGCTATTTTTCAAGATGCAAAAGTTAAAAACACCATCTTTGCTTTGTTTAATAATTTGCGAGTTAAAAAGAATATATATATTGACAAAATTCAAAATGTAGATATTACGGCTATATATCCTGAATTTGAAGAAATAGAAGGCCAACAAATTCCTAAAAAAATCAATTTAAGTACTACCAAACCTGACAAGTCGACCATTGACCTTGAATATAACGGAACCCAATTAAACAAACCAATAACTGCTGAGTTTAACATCCCAGCTAGTTATAAAAAAATGCAATAAAATAAGATTGTGGTGTTAAACATAATACATACTAAAAAAGTTGTCTATACCATATTATATATATGCTGTATGGTTATGTTTACTGTTGATGTAAACGCTCAAAACAACAAACCAAACAAAGACGAGCTTCAAAAAAAAATACAACAAAAGCACAAAGAAATAGAGCTTACGCAAACTTTTATAAAAGAGAATAAGACTAAACAAAAAACTACTATTACGCTTTTACAAACCATCAATAGTCAGATTAATATCAGAGAAAATATTATTGATAAAACCAATAGACAAGTAGGTGTTTTAGAAAATGAAATTGATACTTTAAATGCTACTATTATTCAATTAGAAAAGGATGAATTAAGATTAAAAGGCGAGTATGCTAAAATGATTCAAGAGGCATATAAAAACAGAAACCAATACCAAAAATTAAGTTTTGTGCTCTCTTCAAAATCTTTTAACCAAGCTCTTAAACGCTCAAGATATATTAAATTGTTAAGCGAAAACAGAGCTAAACAGTTAAAACTTTTAAAGCTTAAACAAGAAGAATTAGCAATTGCCAAAAACAAATTACTTGGAATTAAAACCAATAAGGAAGAACTTATAATTGATAAGGAACTAGAGAAAAAAGAATTGGTGGTTGATAAAAAAGAACAAGCCATTATTTTTAACCAACTTAAGAGTAAAGAAAAAGAACTGACTCATACTTTAAAATTGCAAAAAGAAGCAGCTAGAAAACTAAATGCTGAAATTGCTAAAATCATTGCACGAGAAATTGAAGAAGAAAGAAAAAGACGTGAAGAAGAAAGAAAGCGTGAACTGGCTGCAAACAAAGACAAAGAAAATACTTCAACCTCAACTACCAAAACCGAAAAGAAAGAGCTAACAAAAACGGCCGAATATGACCAACTCACCTCTGATTTTTCAGGTAACAAAAACAGACTCCCTTGGCCTGTGGAGAAAGGTTTTATCATTGGCACCTTTGGCACACATCCACACCCTACTTTAAAAAATATTCAAGTAGAAAACAACGGAATTGATATAAGCACCCAACCAGGTAGTAAAATTAGGGCTTCATTTAAAGGTCAAGTTAAAGCAGTATTCTCGGTTCCGGGTATGCAAAAATGTGTGATGATAAACCACGGTGATTATTATACTGTGTATTGCCATTTAGCTGATGTATATGTTAAAACGGGTGACCATGTTACCACCAAACAAGTTATTGGCAGTGTATATACTGACACTGAAGAAGAAAGAACCATTGTGCATTTTGAGGTTTGGAAAAACACTGTAAAACTTAACCCATCAGACTGGCTAGCCGACTAATTATTTTTTAATTATTTACTTTAAAAAGTATATATGTTTAAAGATTTTTTTAATTTACTTTTTCCAATTACTTGTTCTCATTGCGGACAGAATCTGGCTTCAAACGAAGATATTATATGTGCTTATTGTTTGTTTCAACTTCCACAAACTCAATATTGGTTAGAAGCTGAAAACAAAGTGGCTAAAAAACTATGGGGAAGAGTGAGAGTAGAGCACTGTTCGTCTTTTTTACATTTTATCAAAGATGGGATGGTTCAACATTTATTACACCAACTGAAGTATAAAAATGGAAAAGAAATTGGGCAAAAATTAGGGAAGATATATGCAACAGAACTTAAAAAAGTAGATGCTTTAAAAAGCATAGATTATATAGTTCCTGTTCCATTGTTTAAAGGCAAAGAAAAAAAGAGAGGATATAACCAAAGCCAAATGATTGCTGAAGGAATAAGTGATGTATTGCTGAAACCAGTTGATAATTCTCATTTAATTAAAAAGCAACAAACCAGTTCTCAAACAAACCTTAACAGATGGAACCGTTGGCAAAACCAACAAGAAAAATTTGAAATAAATGACTCTGACTTTTTTCAAAACAAACATATATTGATAGTTGATGATGTAATCACCACAGGAGCTACTATAGAATCATGTATTTCTTTATTAAACCAAATTCCTAATTGTACCGTTAGTGCAGTGTTTATTGCCTCAGCTTTATAAACTTTAGTATGCAATCTAAAATCTATTTAAACCTTCTCTAACATTTAACATCTTTAAACTAATATTGTATCTTAAATTTAAAATATGAATTATAAATATATACTTTTCCTTGTTTTAACTGTCTCATTTAAATTGAATGCTCAACCTGGTGGCCCCAGGAATGGAGGCCCTCAAAACAGGTCGATGCTTACCGGTAGAATGTATGGTAAAGTGGTAGACGACAAAACAGGAAAAGGTATTGAAGATGCTTCAGTGCAGTTTTGGCAAGAAAAATTTGATTCTGTTTCAAAACAAAATAAACTTAAACTCTTAGGTGGACAATTGACAGAAGGCAATGGCGATTTTAGTGTAGAAGGACTACCATTGATGGGACCCATTAAATTAAAAGTGACAGCACTAGGCTTTATCACAACAGAGAAAACAATATCTTTTGACATCACTCCCGGCAAAGCCAAAGACATGATGAGCCTCTCTGATAAAGACATTGGCAATATAAAAATAACTGCAAATGTCAAAGAACTAGAAGGTGTAATAGTAAAAGCAGATGAGCCAACTGTAAAAATGACTATTGATAAGAAAGTGTACAACGTAGATAAAAACTTAACAGCTGCCGGTGGAAACGCCCAAGATGCGATGAAGAATATTCCTGCTGTAAATGTTGATATAGATGGAAATGTAACCATGAGAAATGCAGCTCCTACCATTTTTGTTGATGGCAGACCCACTACACTTACCCTTGACCAAATACCAGCAGACAATATTCAAAGCATTGAGGTTATCACCAACCCCTCTGTTAAATACGATGCTTCTGGTGGAATGGCTGGAATTATCAATATTGTGTTAAAGAAAAACAAACGCATGGGCTATAATGGAAGTGTGAGAGCAGGTATTGATAAAAGAGGAAAAATAAATGCTGGGTTGGACTTAAACATCAGAGAAAAAAAATTGAACTTCTTTGTTGGAAGCAGTGTGAACCAAAGAAAATCTATAGCTGAAGGTTGGAGCAACAGAGATAATTATTTTGCTTTTGACACCACCAATACCTACCAAAAAACATATAGCGAACAAAACAATTTGATGTATACCAATAGGTTTGGGTTTGACTACTTTATTGACAATAGAAATACCATAACGCTTAGTACCAATTATACCGTTGGAAATCATAAACCAACCGATAACTTAGATATTCAATATAGAAATTTCCCTTCATTAAGTGTAAACTCTTTATCAGAAAGAAATACCAACTCGTTTAGAAATTTCAGAAACTGGGGAAATGCCTTATTGTATAAACATTTATTCCCTAAAACTGGCAAAGAACTTACGGCTGATATCAACTATAACGCTATTAAAGCAGTGGGTGGTGCTGACGCTATTACCCATTACACAGATGGCTTTGGCAACCCTTATAGAAGCGATTCAAAACAAAGACAAGACTACAATGGGGGTTCGTCTTTTTTTACTGCTCAAGTAGACTTTACCAATCCTTTAAACGACTATTCAAAAATTGATATCGGGGTACGGTCAGCATACCGAATTTTTATTAGCAACAACAGCAACTCTCTGTATGATGCTCAGAATTTAGACAAAGTACTGGTTAGCCAGAAAAACGACTATGAATATACCGACCTTGTAAATGCTGCCTATGTAAACTACTCTCGACAAAAGAAAAAGTGGGGAATACAAACCGGACTTAGAGTTGAAAGCAGCTTTTACAAAGGAACCTTAAAAGATACTGTAGACAAAAACTTTGTTATTCAATACCCAATCAGTCTATTCCCAAGTTTTGCAGCTTCTTATAAAATCAAAGAGAATAATGATATCAATATCAATTTGAACAGAAGAATAAACAGACCGGGTTTCTTTCAGTTAATGCCTTATATAGATTTTTCTGATTCACTTAACTTATCTCGTGGTAACCCTAACTTAAGACCTGAGTTTACTTACGCTTCAGAAATTTCATATTTGTATTCATATAAAAACAACCAGTCTTTTATGGCCAATATATATGCAAAAATGTCGACTGGGCTTATCACCAGGTATATACTAAGCGAGTATAACGACTTGCTGAAAAAAGACATTATTGTGAGTAGTTATGAAAACGCCCTATCAAGCTCAGCATACGGCATTGAATTGGTTTCAAAAAACACCTACAAAAAATGGTTTGATGTGACTTCAAACTTTAATATATATCAATCGCAAATAAACACGGCTACCTTAACCAACAAACAGCTTTCTTGGTTTTCGAGGGTGAATGCTAATTTTAAGATTTTGAAAACATGGAGCCTTCAAGTTTCAGGGGAGTATTTCTCTAAGATGGCCTTTCAACAAGGAGGCGGCGGTGGTGGTGGCATGATGGGTGGTGGCATGGGTGGTACTCAAAACACTGCTCAAGGTTATACCATGCCTAACTACAGTGTAGATGCTGCTATTAAGAAAGAGTTTTTAAAATCTAAAATGCTCTCTGTGACTTTAAACTTCATGGATATATTTCATACCAAACGTATGTACTCTGTTTCTAGTTCAGGATATTTTGCTTTAGAAAGTTTTAGACAAAGAGATTGGCAATTTTTCAGACTGAATATAAGCTATCGTTTTGGTAAGTTTGATGCCTCTTTGTTTAAACGCAAAAACAACAAGAGTAGTGGTGATGGCGAAGGAATGATGTAGTTGACCTACAACACTATTTTCAAGCTTAAATCTAGTGCTTTAACTGAGTGCGTAATGGCACCTACTGAAATATAATCAACGCCAGTCTCAGCGTAGGTTCTTATCGTATCTTCTGTAATACCACCTGAAGCTTCTGTTTCATATTTACCATCTATAAGCATAACAGCCTCTTTCATGAGGGTTGGCGAAAAATTATCAAGCATAATCCTATCTATACCACCTATAGCAAGCACTTGTTTCACTTCATCTATATTTCTTGTCTCCACTTCAATCTTCAGGTTCTCTTTATGTTGACTTTTCTTGTATGCATTAGCCCTTGTAATGGCCTGCTCTATTCCTCCTGAAGCATCCACATGATTATCTTTTATCATCATCATATCATATAAACCAATACGATGGTTTACGCCTCCTCCCATAGTCACTGCCCACTTTTCTAATAACCGCATACCCGGTGTGGTTTTACGAGTGTCTAAAAGTTTGGCATGGGTACCTTCAATAAGTTTTACTAGTTTGTTTGTGGCTGTAGCAATGCCGCTTAATCTTTGCATGCAATTAAGCACCAACCGCTCGGCAAGTAATAAAGATTGGGCAGGTCCTTCGGCATATAACACGATATCGCCTTTGTTTATATTGCTGCCATCTTTCATCAGAATTTGGTATCCAATTTTTTCATCTACCATGTTAAAGATAAGCTGAGCTAAGGCAACACCGGCTATGATGCCATCATCTTTCACCAATAATTTAGCCTTGGCTATATGGCTGGCTGGTATGGTGGCTAAGGAGGTATGGTCGCCATCTCCTCTATCTTCGTCTATGGCTTGTTGTATAAATCTTTTAATCTCGGGTAGTTCAAAAATATGCTGCTCATTCATCGTTTCAAAAGTAAACAAAAAGTGCATGTGGTGATGCGAAATTGACAAAAAAAACTCTACACAACTAAATGTATAGAGTTTTTTTAATCAACTATTGTTTCTGTTATTGTTTGTCGAATCTGAGTTCGTATATAATATTTCCTTTAACCAATATATATACTTTGTATCTGCCCGTATTTGTTTCTAGAGTACCATTTGCAAATTTACTATTGCCTGAAGTGCCTTTATGGTCAATGGTAAAACTTGATAGGATGTTTTTTGAGAAAAAATCTTTAAGTATCATTTCAGCTTGCGATTTGCTATAGGCATCATCATTATTAGGCAATCCTAATTCAATGGTAGTGTTAAAACTTGAAGATAAAGCTGATACATTTGACGTTTTAATATTTTTAGCAAAAGTATCAAACACATCTGTTTGAGCTGAAGTGGTCGATATTAAAATCAACAACATACTTACAGACATCAAAATCATTTTTATTTTTTTCATTGTACGCAGGTGTTCGCTAAAATTATGCCAAAGCACTGATTCTGTTTTTCAATCGAATAATCAAATAAAATATCTGATATCATTATTCTATAACAAATACTATCTCAAACCAAAGTATTTTTGCAAGTGAAATGAATAGAAAAGTTTTATTACTCATATTAGACGGTTGGGGCAAAGGCAAAGACTACAAAGGCAATGCTGTAACCAATGCTGCTAAACATTTTGTTGAATCGTTAAACCAACATTGGCCTCATGCCATGCTTCAAACATCAGGCGAGGCTGTGGGCTTACCTGAGGGGCAAATGGGCAATAGTGAAGTGGGACACTTAAACATTGGTGCAGGCCGTGTGGTTTACCAACAACTGGTGCTGATAAACAAAGCTTTTGCTGATGGCAGTATCAACCAAAACAAAACACTGATTCAAGCATTTGAGTATGCAAAAAAAGAAAACAAAAGCGTGCACTTTATTGGACTTGTGAGCAACGGAGGTGTGCATTCACATATCAATCATTTAAAAGGGCTTTGCACTACGGCCAATAATTTTGGTCTTGTAAAAGTATATATACACGGGTTTTTAGATGGAAGAGATACCGACCCTAAATCAGGATTGGGTTTTATACACGATCTACAATCTCATATAACAGGCACATGTGTTAAGATAGCTTCGCTTATAGGTAGGTATTATGCCATGGACAGAGACAAACGTTGGGAAAGAATAAAACTGGCTTACGATGCCATGGTGATGGGCATAGGCACACATACCACCCAAGTTGAAGAGGCTATACATAACTCGTATGCCGAAGGTGTTACCGATGAGTTTGTAAAACCTATAGTGGTGACAGAAGGTGATACACCTGTTGCTGTGATTGAAGAAGGTGATGTGGTGATTAATTTTAATTTTAGAACCGATAGAGGTAGAGAAATTTCAGAGGTGCTTACCCAAAAAGATTTTCATGAGCAAAACATGCATAAGTTAGACGTGAAGTATATCACCATGACTACTTATGACGAAACCTACTTAAATGTTGATACACTATTTGCCAACGACGACTTAGCGATGACCCTGGGTGAGGTATTAGAAAAACATGGTAAAACACAAGCCCGTATTGCCGAAACTGAAAAATACCCGCATGTGACCTTCTTTTTTAGCGGAGGTAGAGAAACCGAGTTTAACAACGAAAGCAGGTATTTATGCCCATCGCCTAAAGTAGCCACCTACGATTTGCAACCTGAAATGAGTGCTGAGGAAGTGAAAAAAGCTACCATTAAAGCCATGGTCGAAGATAACAAAGATTTTATTGTTACCAATTTTGCTAACCCTGATATGGTTGGTCATACAGGTGTGTTGCCTGCAGTAATCACAGCTATTAACACAGTTGATAATTGTGTAAAAGAACTTGTGGATGTTGCTCAACAAAACGGCTATACTTTATTGATAACCGCTGACCATGGCAATGCCGAATATATGATAAATGACGATGGCACACCCAACACCGCCCATACTACTAACGATGTTCCGCTTAGGCTCATAGACCCTGAGATTAAATCGTTGCACCATGGCAAACTGGCCGACCTCGCTCCTACCATTTTAGCTTTGCTTCAAGTGCCACAACCACCTGAAATGACCGGTGTAAGTCTAATTTAACCTAACCAACTATTGAAATATTATCTCATAGCAGGTGAAGCTTCTGGCGATTTGCATGGTGCTAACCTTATCAAAGAGCTAAAACTACTTGATGCTGATATAGACATTAGGTGTTGGGGTGGCGATTTGATGCAAGAGCAAGGAGCTACCTTAGTTAAACACTACAAAGAATTGGCTTTTATGGGTTTTAAAGAAGTGGTGGCCAATATTAACACCATATTTAAAAACATTGCTTTTTGCAAAGAAGATATAGCAGCCTATAAACCAGATGTGGTGGTGTTTATTGACTATCCGGGGTTTAATCTCAGAATAGCCGAATATGTGCACCAAATAGGTATTAAAACTGTTTACTATATATCGCCACAAGTGTGGGCTTGGAAAGAAAACAGGGTGAAGAAGATCAAACAATGCATAGACCTCATGATATGCATACTACCATTTGAAAAAGATTTCTATAAAAAATGGAATTATGACGCCGCTTATGTGGGTCATCCGTTGCTCGATGCCATTCAGAACATTGATACCGATATACATTTTAGAGCCAAACACCATATCGACAGCAAGCCCATAATAGCGTTGTTGCCCGGAAGCAGAAAACAAGAAATAGCCAAGATGCTACCTTTGATGTTAGAGCTTAGTAAAAAACACCAAGAGTATAATTTTGTGGTGGCTGCTGCCCCAGGTCAAACATTGGCTTTTTACCAAACATATATACAAGCCTATCAAAACTGTTTTATCGTAAAAGACCAAACATATACCTTGCTGAAAGAGTCTTACGCGGCGTTGGTCACCTCAGGAACTGCTACCCTAGAAACCGCTTTATTTAATGTGCCGCAAGTGGTCTGTTATAAAGGGAGTACTATCAGTTATCAAATAGGGAAAAGATTGGTGAAAATTAAATATATATCACTAGTCAATTTAATATTAGACAAACCTGCGGTGGTAGAACTGATACAAGGAGATTTTAATATGCAGAAACTCGATCAAGAGTTTACCCAAATAACTACGGGGGCTAAGCGAAGTCATATACTTCATGACTATATTCAGTTGAAAGATATTTTAGGAAACTCAGGTGCTTCGGCTAAAGCGGCGGGGATTATATATAAACAACTGGTATAAGACTTTTATTTACTCCGCCTTTACAAACTTTATAGTTTGTATATTTTTTTCATCATCAAAAATATTCAATATACAATTACCGTTTGTCAATATAGATACATCAATCAAATGGTTTGGTATATGTGGAAAAAACATTGTCCTTGTATGCTATAAGTGTTATATTAGTACGAAAATTGAAAACCAAAATATAATTCCTTAGAAATATTACTATTGAATATAGTTTGATTATATTATTTGTTTGTTTCAAAGAAACAAACATTCTGAATCAATTCTTTTTTTAAACCATATCGGTATTCCATACTGAAAAACTCACGGACATATCTTTTTATTGAGTATTGGAGGTGTTTTTTAAGTTCGGTGAGGGTAAAATTCGTTTCAGAACTATTCTGTTGAATTACGACATAATACAATCTATTTTGTAGTAGTTTCTTCACATCTTCAATCATTCGTTTCTGATGAGGTTTTAATGGATATTGTTTCAATACATAATCTATAATTTTTATCAATAAACAATCAAACCAAAGGTAAATCTTTGGTCTGATTATTTGTTGTTGGGTCTTTTTACAGAAGACAAGAACTGAAAACCCGTAATGGTTTTGACTTTCCCAATGACCGTTATTTTTTCAATCTTTCTAATTTAACCTTATACTCATCAATTCCAATTTTCAATCTCAATACTTCTTTCTTTTTAGGGTCTTTCTCTTCTTGTAATTTTATTCTATTTTTCGTTATTCTATCCTCAATTTGTCTAATCTTTTCAAAATTCATTTCATAAAAATTATATTTTATCTAATCTCTCAATTAGTGTCTCTTCCATCAACTGGAAGAGTATTTCCTTTTTGTAGAGGTGTTGGTTTTTGTAAATAACATAGTCATTATTTGAAACTCGTTTTATATCTCTTTTGAGTTTTGACCTATGGGTTTTTACAATAGACTGAATGGTGTTGAAGTCATATAAACCATCACTTCCGTTTATTCTGTATTCTACTATTTTCATATAGTTTTTTTATTTTTTTATACTCATTGATGAGGTCATCAATTTTGTCTTCCTCATTCTCTTCAATGGGTTCTTCTGATGTTTGGTCTTCCTCATCTTGAATATTTTTTTTGAGTTTTCTTAATCTGTTTTCATCAAACTCAAAATCATCTTCTGTTTGTGGTTCAACCTCATCTTGGGTTTCATCTTCAATTTTTGGATTAGGATATTTCTCTAAAATGAATTTGATAAAATCGGTCTGAATGTGTTTTCCTTTTCTCATAAGAGTTGTAATTATTTTTTAGTCCAACCTTGGTTGGATTACTCTTATATGTATTGAGATAGAAAAGTTGAGTTTGAGAAGAAAGGATTTTTTATAGAAAAAGGAAACGATAAAATGTTACACACATTTGTTTTACACTATAAAATCAAAAAAAGAGTATAAAATATTGATTGTCAATATATTTATACTCTTTTTTGGGTTGGTAAATTGTGGAGAATATCGGAGTCGAACCGATGACCTCTTGCATGCCATGCAAGCACTCTAGCCAGCTGAGCTAATCCCCCTTGATGCTACAAATTTATGTGTTTTAGTGTATACCTAATAATATTTCTGCTTTTTGTAGCTATAGCAATTTAAATACATGAACCATTGTAAAGCCCACAACAAAAAAGCCACTACACTGGTAATGGCTTTTTTAGATTTTTATAACTCAATATACTTATGCATCTACCTCTACTTTTACCTTTACGCCGCCTGAGAATGCCTTCTCTTTTATTTTCATTTCTATTTCTTCGGCAAGTTCGGGGTTGTCTTCTAACATCTTCTTCACTGAATCTCTGCCTTGCCCAATTTTTGTGTCGTTATAGCTAAACCATGAACCACTTTTTTTGATGATTTCATAATCTACACCTAAGTCTACTATTTCGCCATTTTTAGAGATACCCTCGCCATACATAATATCAAACTCTACTACTCTGAATGGAGGTGCTACTTTGTTTTTGGCAATTTTAACCTTAGTTCTATTTCCTACTATTTCAGTTCCGTCTTTTATTTGTCCAATTCTTCTGATGTCTAACCTTACTGAAGCATAAAACTTTAAAGCATTACCACCCGTAGTGGTTTCAGGGCTGCCAAACATTACTCCAATTTTTTCTCTCAATTGGTTGATGAATATACAACAACAGTTGGTTTTGTTGATGGTACCTGTTAGTTTTCTAAGAGCTTGGCTCATCAAACGGGCTTGTAACCCCATTTTGCTGTCGCCCATTTCTCCTTCAATCTCGGCACGAGGAACCAATGCCGCTACAGAGTCGATCACGATGATATCTATAGCTCCTGATCTGATTAAGTTATCTGCTATTTCTAAGGCTTGCTCTCCGTCGTCAGGTTGTGAGATGAGTAAGTTAGCAGTGTCTATGCCTAAACGCTCAGCATAAGCTTTGTCGAAAGCATGCTCTGCGTCTATAAATGCTGCCATACCGCCTTGTTTTTGAGCTTCGGCAATGGCGTGCATAGACAATGTTGTTTTTCCTGAAGACTCAGGACCATATATTTCTATTACTCTACCTTTGGGCAAACCACCAATGCCTAATGCTATATCTAAGCCTAATGAACCCGTAGGCAATGCTTCTACATTCTCTACTTTGTCATCGCTTAGTTTCATGATAATGCCTTTGCCAAACTGCTTTTCAAGCCTCTCTAATGTTGCTTGTAAAGATTTACTTTTTTCGTTATCTGCTGATGCCATATCGTTTTTTAAATTACTTAGTTTTACGTTTGAATTTGAGCCTACAAAAAACCACTATAATATTCAGCTTATATTAACCAACTTTACACAAAATAAAGTGGATAAACCCTGAAAGTTATAATTTATAATTAGAAAAATGAAGACTAACTACCTCAAATCTAGTACTTCAACCCCAGGATACTGCTTTTTGGTAAAGGTAAAGAAATTGTCTTTGATTTTGATGTGGCCTTGGAACTTGTTTATTTCATAGGTATATATATTTCCATTCTTGTCAAAAATTTTAGACCTCACAATCTGACTCAATGATTTATCGATATATAGTTTCAATTTAAAATAGCTTTTCTTCTTATCTGTGGGTGTTAATTCTACTAATTGTATAATCTTACCCTTTTCTGTTTTTTCTTCAATAAACTGACTTAAAAAACCCTTCTCATATACCATGAATAACTTAGAAGGATTGATCTCTGCTGAGTTGGGGTCATAATCGCTAATCTGCACTTCGTTATTGTCTTTGTTATAGTTCCACAAAGTTTTGTTGTCGCATATAATGGTAAGAGGGCCCATTTCTAATTTGTATTTGCCTTGCTTTACATAGAGCAATCCTTTTTTGTTTATGTTCAGCTTGTCTTTTTTGTTCTCTAATACATATACAAAATCTGCTTTATAACTCTTAAAAGACTTGTATTTGGTAGCTATGGTTTTTAAAATTTGTTCGGCTTTTTTGTCTTGAGCATGTGCCATGTTCAAACTGAAAGCTAAGAAACAAATAATAATTAAATATTTAGAGTATAATTTCATGGTATGGTACAAAATTAAGTACTTTTAAAGTAAGTTATATGTTAAAAAATCAAAGGCAAAAAAAAGCCCGCAATGACTATTTGCGGGCTTTTTTGTATTCATATATTCTAGTCTTCTAACAATGAGGTAGAAAGATATTCTCTATTCATTCTTGCAATGTTAGTGATGGAAATCTCTTTAGGACATTCAGCACTACAAGCACCTGTGTTGGTACAAGCACCAAATCCTTCTTCATCCATCTGAGCAACCATTTTCTGAACCCTTATTTTACGTTCTATTTGACCTTGAGGTAATAAAGCATATTGAGATACTTTAGCTCCTACAAATAACATAGCCGAAGCGTTTTTACAAGCAGCCACGCAAGCACCACATCCAATACAAGAAGCAGCATCCATTGCTAAATCTGCCTTTTCTTTCTCAACTGGCAAGTTATTGGCATCCTGCACTTGTCCTGTATTTACTGACACAAAACCACCAACAGCTTGAATCCTGTCAAACGCAGTTCTGTCTACTATTAAGTCTTTTAATACTGGGAATGCTTTAGCTCTAAATGGCTCTACATGTATAGTTTCGCCATCAGTAAAGTTTCTCATCATCAATTGGCAAGTGGTAGTACCTTTTAATGGGCCATGAGCTCTACCATTAATATACATACTACACATTCCGCATATACCTTCTCTACAATCGTGGTCAAATGCAACCGGTGCTTCGCCTTTTCTAATGATATCTTCGTTCAACACATCTATCATTTCTAAGAAAGACATATCAGGATTGACATTGTCTATTTTATAATCAACCATTTTACCAGGCGTATTCGTATTTGGTTGACGCCATACTTTTAAATTAAATTTCATTGTATTATATATTTTATTTATAACTACGAACTTGTAATTTTATGTTTTCAAATTTCAAATCTTCTCTGTGCATTACTGGATCAGTGTTTTCACCTTTGTGCTCCCATGCTGCTACATATGAGAATAAGTCATCGTTTCTTTTGGCTTCTCCTGCATCTTGATACTCTGTTCTGAAGTGTCCACCGCATGACTCATTTCTGTTAAGAGCGTCCACTATCATCAACTCTCCTAGTTCTAAGAAGTCTGCAACTCTCATGGCTTTTTCTAAGTCAGGGTTTAACTCGTCATTTTTACCGGTTACTTTTACATCTTTCCAAAACTCTGCTCTAAGCTCTTGAACCATCACTCTTGCTTTGGTTAAACCTTCTGCAGTTCTTGCCATTCCGCAATAGTCCCACATAATTTTACCTAATTTTTTATGGAAATCATCAACTGTTTGGTTACCATTGATAGACAATAATTTCTCTATTCTCTCTTTGGCTCTATTGGCAGCAGCTTCAAACTCAGGATGGTCAGTATCTATAGCTTTGGTGAATATTTCATCAGCCAAGTAATTTCCAATAGTATATGGTAGTACGAAATATCCATCAGCCAATCCTTGCATCAATGCTGAGGCACCAAGACGGTTGGCACCATGATCACTAAAATTACACTCACCAGCAGCATATAAACCTGGTACAGTGGTCATCAGGTTGTAATCAACCCAAAGTCCGCCCATGGTATAATGCACCGCTGGGTATATACGCATAGGAACTTCGTATGGATTCTCACCGGTGATGTGGTGATACATATCAAACAGATTACCATATCTAGCTTCTACCACTGATTTGCCAAGTCTTCTAATCGAATCAGCAAAATCTAAGTATACAGCTAGTCCCGATTCTCCAACACCTCTACCATCGTCACAAGCTTCTTTTGCGGCACGACTAGCTATGTCTCTAGGTGCCAAGTTTCCAAATGATGGATACTTACGCTCTAAGTAATAATCTCTATCGTCTTCAGCAATATCTTGTGGACGTTTTTTGCAATCTTCTTGCTTTTTAGGAACCCAAACTCGTCCATCATTTCTCAATGATTCTGACATCAACGTTAATTTTGATTGATAATCTCCACTCACAGGAATACAAGTTGGGTGGATTTGAGTATAACAAGGGTTGCCGAAAAATGCACCAGATTTATGGGCTTTCCAAGCAGCTGTTACATTACAACCCATGGCATTGGTTGATAAGAAAAACACATTACCGTATCCGCCGGTTGCTAATACAACAGCGTGACCAAAGTGTTTTTCTAATTCACCGGTAACCATGTTTCTGGCAATAATACCTCTGGCTTTTCCGTCTATTTTAACCACTTCAACCATTTCATGTCTTCCGAATTGTTCTATATTTCCCAATCCTACCTGACGCATCATAGCTGAGTATGCACCTAATAATAATTGTTGCCCAGTTTGTCCTCTCGCATAAAAAGTACGACTTACTTGTGCACCGCCAAACGAACGGTTATCTAATAAACCTCCATAATCTCTAGCAAAAGGCACCCCTTGAGCTACACACTGGTCTATAATGCTTGCACTTACTTCAGCAAGTCTGTATACATTGGCTTCACGTGCTCTAAAGTCACCGCCTTTTATAGTATCATAAAACAAACGGTATACTGAGTCGCCATCATTTTTATAATTTTTGGCAGCGTTAATACCCCCTTGAGCAGCAATACTATGAGCTCTTCTTGCACTGTCTTGGTAACAAAATGTTTTTACTTTATATCCCAATTCTGCTAAAGATGCAGCTGCTGCACCACCTGCTAACCCTGTTCCAACTACTATTACTTCTAATTTACGTTTGTTTGCAGGATTTACTAATTTAACTTTAGATTTATATGTTTCCCATTTCTTTTCTAATGGGCCTTCTGGAATTTTTGAATCAAGTATCATGTTATATATTGATTTAGATTGAATGATAAATTTTATAAAACGCTATTAAAAAAATCCTTTATTTTAAAAAGAAGTACAAAGGCATAGCAGCAAAACCAGCGGTGATGGCTATAGAGAAAAACCAACCTATGGTTTTAATAACGGGCACATACTTTCGATGGTTTACGCCCAAACTTTGCCAAGCACTTTGAAAACCGTGTAATAAGTGGAAAGCCAAAGCTATCATGGCAATTAAATAAAGTATCACTATTGCAGGTTCTTTAAATTCTTCAGCTACTTCAGCATACAAATCTTTATATATTACTTGTTTGTATTCAGAAATTTTAGGGTCGTAAGCTCCACCTGATGCAGCCATTTTCTTTTTAATTTCTTCGACATATGATTGCCATAAGGTATCTGTCATGGTTTTGTGTTCTCCATCTTGCACAAACTCAACATATTTTGCTTTTGGCATTTCTCCATTGTGATATTCCCACCAAAAATCTTTCATATGGAAAACTAAAAACACCAAGATAATGGTTCCCAAAATACCCATATTTCTGCTGCTCCAAGCACTGTTTTTGTCAGGACTGTTTTTTACATAGCCTTGAGGGCGTGCTTTTTTATTATATATTGTTAAAAGCAACGATTGTATAATATGTATAATAAAAGTTGCATATAATAGATAAGAAACTGTTTTGATTAAAGGGTTGTGTGTCATAAACACAGAATACATATTAAACGAAAACCCACCATCATCTTTAAAAAGTTGAAAATTCCCTGAAACGTGAACTACAAGGAACAAACAAAGGAATAAACCTGTAAGTGCCATGACTAATTTACGGCCTAATGTTGACGTAAATGCTTTTGTAAACCAATTCATTAATGTATATAATTTTTGTTAATTATTGTTCTGCGAAACTACAATTCAAACAAGCGAGAGACAAATGTGGTTTTAAAATATTATTTGTTTAGAATGATTTTAAACAAGTACCTATTTTAGGTATATATCTATCTGAAATTAAAGAAATATCAAATAAAAAGCAATAATTTTATATTCAATATTTTTACTATTGTCTTCTTAAGATATTCACTTCTTGCTCACTCAACAATCGCCACTGTCCTCTTTTCAAGCTTGTTTTGGTCAAGCCTGCAAAATAAGTTCTATCCAATTTGTCTACTTTATAACCCAATGATTCGAACATGCGATGCACGATTCTGTTTCTACCACTATGTATTTCGACAAACAAGGTTTTTTTGTCGTCAGTGCTTTTAAACTCTAAAGCATCAGCATGAATAGGTCCATCTTCTAATTCAACACCTTCTAATAATTTTTGTTTGTCAGCAAGTTTAAAGTTTTGGTCCAATTGAGCAATATATACTTTTTTGATACCAAATTTTGGATGCGTAAGTTTGTTAGATAAATCACCATCATTGGTTAAAAGCAACACACCCGTAGTGTTTCTATCGAGCCTACCTACCGGAAAAATTCTTTCTTTAGTAGCATCTTTCACCAGTTCCATGATGGTATTTCTACCTTCAGGATCGTCAGTGGTGGTGATTACATTCTTAGGTTTATTAATGAGCACATAAACTTTCTTTTCTACCTTAACTCTAGCATCGCCATAACTAATCTCATCTTTTTGAGGGTTTACTTTAGTTCCTAATTCAGTAATTATTTTGCCATTTACTTTTACAAGACCGGCTGTAATCATCACATCAGCTTCTCTTCTTGAGGCAATACCTGCATTAGATAAAAACCTATTAAGCCTGATACTCACATCAACATTATCTGGATAGAAATCGCTTTCATCACCAGCACTTTTTCGTGATTTTAGTTTTATTGGCTCTTCTTTTAAGATTATGCGTTTGCCTTTAGGGACCCAATCTTTAGATTTGCTATCACTTTCGTTTCTTTTAGTATAAGAGCGTTTTTCGTATCCACCTCTGTCAGGTTTTGAAAAACTTCTACGCTCAGTTGAGCCTCCTCTGTCACCCTCATCTCTTTTGGTATATGGGCGTTTTTCGTATTCGCCGGTATTTGAATCTTCTCTCTTAGTAAATGGGCGTTTAGGGCGGTCTTCATATCCACCTCTGTCAGGTTTTGAAAAACTTTTACGCTCGGTTGAGCCTCCTCTGTCACCCTCATCTCTTTTGGTATATGGGCGTTTTTCGTATCCGCCGGTATTAGAATCTTCTCTCTTAGTAAATGGGCGTTTAGGGCGGTCTTCAGCACCCCTTCTTTCAGGTTTACTATACCCCTTACTGCTTTCTGAAGGCTTAGAAAATTTAGGCTTAAATTTAGATTTGTCTGTATCGGGCTTTCTGCTTCTGCCTTTGTTGTCGTCTTTGTTGTTTTTGCTAGTAAATGGTCTTGACATTTCTTTATAAAAAATAAGCTGCAAAAATATAGTAAAATACTGATAACCATGCAAAACATTTCAAAGGTTTTTAAATTCAACTAAAACACATTACGTTTGTAGCTAAAAATATATATCAAAATGTCAATACCTTCAGTTGATTTATCAAAATTTATACATGGCGACCAACATTCTAAAAGCGAATTTATAAGAGAACTTGGTGAAGCCTATGAAAATATTGGTTTTGTAGCAGTTAAAAATCATTTGTTTAGTTATGAAGTAGAAAAGGAATTATATAAACAAGTGAAAGCTTTTTTTGATTTACCTCAAGAAATCAAACAAAAATACGAAATAGAAGGACTAGCTGGCCAACGAGGCTATACCTCTTTTGGACGTGAACATGCCAAGGGTTCAAGTGTTGGAGATTTGAAAGAGTTTTGGCATTTTGGGCAAACAATAGAAGATAATGACCCAATTAAATCAGAATATCCAGACAATATATTTGCAGAAGAACTGCCTGAATTTAATAAAATTGGGATAGAAGCTTATAAAACCATGGAAAAAACAGGTACCTATATGCTTAGAGCCATTGCTTTGTTTTTAGGATTAGATGAATTCTATTTTGATCAAAAAATACACCATGGCAATAGTATTTTAAGACCCATACATTATGGACCCATTGAGGGAGAGCCCAAAAACGCTGTGAGATCTGGACAGCACGAAGATATAAACCTCATCACTTTATTAATGGGAGCTAGTGCTGATGGACTAGAGGTTTTAAATAAAAAAAATGAATGGGTAGGAGTAACATCACTACCTGACCAAATTGTAGTGAACGTAGGCGACATGCTCCAACGATTAACTAATAATAGGCTTCGTTCAACTACACACAGGGTAGTGAATCCACCAAAAGAAATGTGGGGTTCTTCAAGATATTCTATCCCATTTTTCCTTCATCCACGAAGCGAGATGAGGCTAGATTGCTTAGAATCTTGTATTACCGAGTCAAATCCAATTCATTATAGCCCAATAAGTGCAGGAGAATATTTAGACGAAAGATTAAGAGAGATTGGATTAAAAAAATAATCTATATTTTTAATTGATTTAAAGTATATTTGCACCACTTATCAAGAAAGACGGAGGGACGAGGCCCTATGATGTCTTAGCAACCCAAGCAGTTGGGTGCTAATTCCTACCCTATCATAAGTGTTGAGGGAGAGATAAGAAGTATAATTATACACTTTTCTCCTCTTCTTTTTTGATAAATTATTATGTCATTGCTTAACACAATGAAGAACCAAACACATAAAAAATCAAAAATGAAAACAGATATTAGAAAATTATTAAACGAAAGAATTTTGATTCTAGATGGTGCCATGGGTACCATGATTCAACGCCACAATCTTCAAGAAGCCGACTATAGAGGAGAGAGATTCAAAGATTTTCACAAAGATATTAAAGGTAACAATGACCTATTGTGTTTAACCCAACCTCAGATTATAAAAGACATTCATAGAAAGTATTTTGAAGCAGGTTCAGATATTGTAGAAACCAATACTTTTAATGCACAACAAGTATCGATGGAAGACTATGATATGCAGCATTTGAGCAGAGAAATAAATTTGGAAGCAGCTAAAATAGCCAGAGAAGCAGCAGATGAATACACAGCTTTAACTCCAGATAAGCCTCGTTTTGTTGCAGGTGCCATTGGGCCAATGAACAGAACACTTTCTCTTTCACCAGATGTAAATAAACCTGAGTTTAGAACAGTGGTTTTTGACCAAGTAAAAAATGCATATTTAGAACAAGCTATTGCACTTATAGAAGGTGGTGTTGATCTAATTTTAATTGAAACCATTTTTGACACCTTAAATTGTAAAGCGGCAATATATGCTTGCATGGAGGCATTTGAAATTATGAATAAGGAATTGCCAATCATGATTAGTGGAACCATCACCGATGCCAGTGGCAGAACGCTTTCAGGTCAAACAATTGAAGCATTTTATTTATCAGTTAGGCATGCTAATCCTATTAGTGTAGGGATTAACTGTGCTCTTGGTGCCCAGCAAATGAGACCATATATAGAAGCACTTAGCAATATGGCCGAATGCTACGTGAGTTGCTATCCTAATGCTGGCTTACCAAATGAGTTTGGAGAGTATGATGAAAGTCCTGCAGCTATGGGTTCTCAAGTAAAAGATTTTCTTGAATCAGGATTCATCAATATTATTGGTGGATGTTGCGGAACTACTCCAGATCATATTGCAGAAATTGCTAGATTGGCTGCTAATTATCAACCTAGACCATTGATTTTAATTGAGGAAAATAACTAATCATTTGAGCTCTTCATATTAGAAATTATATATATCTATTTCAATTGTTGTTTATTCAATTTAACAATGATTGAGACACCCACAACAACATATATCATATAGGAAAAAAATAAAAATGTCAAAATATTTAAGATTATCAGGGCTTGAGCCATTAATAATTACTCCAGAAACTAATTTTGTAAACATTGGTGAAAGAACCAATGTATCAGGTTCTAGAGCGTTTGCTAAAATGATTTTGAAAGGTGATTTTGAATCGGCCCTTTCAGTTGCAAGACAACAGGTAGAGAATGGAGCTCAAGTAATAGATGTGAATATGGATGAGGGAATGCTAGACGGTGTTGCTTCCATGACTCATTTTTTGAATTTAATTGCTTCAGAGCCTGATATTTCTAGAGTTCCTATCATGATCGACTCTTCTAAATGGGAGATTATAGAAGCAGGGCTAAAATGCCTACAAGGAAAAGGTATTGTGAACTCGATATCACTGAAAGATGGAGAAGAAAAATTTATAGAGAGAGCCAAGATTATTAAAAAATTTGGTGCGGCTACCGTGGTTATGGCTTTTGATGAATCTGGGCAGGCCGATAATTATGAGAGAAGAATAGAAATTTGCAAAAGAGCTTATGATATATTGGTTGATGTGGTAAAGTTTCCAGCCGAAGACATCATTTTCGACCCAAATATTTTGACAGTTGCTACTGGTATGGAAGAGCATAACAACTATGCGGTTGATTTCATAAAAGCAACCAAGTGGATTAAAGAGAATTTACCTTATGCTAAAGTTTCGGGTGGGGTAAGTAATATATCTTTCTCTTTCAGAGGCAACGATAAAGTGAGAGAAGCCATGCATTCGGCCTTCTTATACCATGCTATTAAAGCTGGTATGGACATGGGAATTGTGAATGCAGGAATGGTGGAAGTATATGATGAAATTCCAAAGGATTTGCTTGAATATGTTGAGGATGTTTTGCTTAACAGAAAACCTGAGGCTACAGAGAAATTGATAGCTTATGCCGAACAAGTAAAAGGCGCAGGCAAAGTAAACGAAAGAGATGAGGCTTGGAGAAATGGTACAGTTGAAGAACGTTTGAGTCATGCATTGGTAAAAGGTATCGTAGAATATGTTGAAGCTGATACTGAAGAAGCACGTTTGAAATACCCTAAACCATTAGAAGTAATTGAAGGGCCATTGATGGCAGGTATGAATGTAGTTGGAGATTTGTTTGGAGCAGGTAAAATGTTCTTGCCTCAAGTAGTAAAAAGTGCTAGGGTAATGAAAAAAGCAGTAGCCGTTTTAACACCATATATAGAGGAAGAAAAATTAGCCTCTGGAAACACACAAGCTCAAGGTAAAATATTGATGGCCACTGTCAAAGGTGATGTACACGATATAGGAAAAAACATTGTAGGTGTAGTGCTTGCTTGTAACAACTACGAAATAGTAGACATGGGAGTAATGGTTGCAGCAGATAAAATATTGGCTAAGGCCAAAGAAATTAATGCTGACATCATTGGTCTATCAGGATTGATTACTCCATCACTTGATGAAATGGTACACGTAGCCAAAGAAATGGAACGTTTAAAATTTGATATTCCATTGCTTATAGGTGGAGCTACCACTTCGCGTATACATGCGGCTGTCAAGATTGATCCTTGCTACAGTGGTCCTGTGGTGCATGTATTAGATGCTAGTAGAAGCGTGCCAGTTGCTGGTAATTTGATCAGCCGAGAACACCGACCTGAATATGAAAAAACAATCAAGCAAGAGTATGCTCAGTTGCGTGAAGATCATAAGAATAGAAAACAAGATAAGAATTATATAACCATAGATGAAGCTCGTAAAAATGGTGCTAAAATAGATTGGAAAGGATATCAACCACCTGTGCCTAAAAAGCTTGGTATTACTGTATTTGAAGATTTTGATTTGGCTACCATTCGTGAGAATATAGATTGGACACCATTCTTTAGTACATGGGAATTAAGAGGTAAATATCCTCGTATTTTTGACGATGCTTATGTAGGCGAAGAAGCAAAAAAATTATTTGTAGATGCTAATTTGATGTTAGATGAAATTATCGCTAATCATTCTTTAAAAGCTAAAGCAGTCATTGGTTTGTTTGAAGCAAATGCTGTTGGCGATGATATTTATTTGGAGAATGGAACAGTGCTTCACCAATTGCGTCAACAAGGACAGAAAGGTGAAGGGGTTTCTAATATATGTTTGTCAGATTTTATTGCACCTAAAGAATCAGGAATTAAAGATTATATAGGTTCATTCGCGGTGTCTGCCGGTTTTGAATTGGAACATTTGGTTGCCAAATACGATGCAGACCATGATGACTATCACAGTATATTGGCCAAAGCCATTGCCGATAGATTGGCTGAAGCATTTGCAGAGACCATGCATGCACTTATACGCAAAGAATATTGGGGCTATGCCGAGAATGAGCAACTTACTAATGAAGAACTTATTTCTGAACAATATGATGGTATCAGGCCAGCACCTGGCTATCCAGCTTGCCCTGACCATACCGAGAAAGCTACTTTGTGGAAGTTGTTGGATGTAGAAAAGAATACAGGTATAAGTCTCACCGAAAGTTTTGCTATGTGGCCTGCTAGTAGTGTTAGTGGATGGTATTTTAGTCATCCACAGTCCAAGTACTTTGGTTTAGGTAAAATATATAAAGACCAAGTTGAAGACTATGCAAAACGTAAAGGAATGGATTTAGCTGTCATAGAGCGTTGGTTAAGTCCTGTGCTTGGTTACGACAACTAGCCAAACAATTATATATATGAAATGTATGCAATTGTTGATATAGAAACAACTGGTGGGAGTGCTGAAAGAAGTAAAATTACTGAAATTGCTATCATTATTCACGATGGTGAAAAGGCTATACAAACATTTTCAACGCTTGTAAACCCTGAGTGTAGAATTCCATATCAAATTACGCAGTTTACTGGCATCACAGATGAAATGGTAAAAGATGCCCCAAAGTTTTATGAGGTAGCAAAAGAAATTGTAGAACTTACTCAAGATTGCGTTTTTGTAGCACATAATGTAAAGTTTGATTATGGATTTGTAAAAGCAGCTTTTAAAGAACTTGGGTATGACTATCAACGAAAAACTTTGTGCACGGTAAGGTTAAGTAGAAATACTTTTCCGGGTTTGCCATCATATAGCTTGGGGAAGTTGTGCAATAGCCTAAACATTCAGCTAAAAAACAGACATAGAGCATTAGGAGATGCAGAAGCTACAGCCTTGCTTTTTAGCAAAATGGTTGAAAAAAATGCTAACTTATTACCCAATGACTGGCTTAATTCGGAATTACAAAAACTAACGCATCCACCCTTATTGGGCGAAAGTGTATTAGAAAAAATTCCCTATAAAACCACAGGCGTTTATTACTTCCATAATAAAGATGGAGAGGTGATATATGTGGGAAAAAGTATAGACATTAAAAAAAGACTGATACAACATTTTGCAAACCAAAAAAGTCAGAAAGTAATCAGAATGCAGCATGAAATTGCAGATATAAGTTTTGAGCCCACAGGAAGCGAGCTAGTTGCTTTGCTATTAGAATCAGATGAAATAAAAAAGTTAAAGCCTTTATATAACCGCTCACAAAAAAGAACCAGGTCAATACCTTTTTACGGCATTTTTGAAAAAATAGACGAACAAGGATATATAAACTTATATACAAAAAAACTACAAGAAGACGACGAACCTATTCTAACTATAGACAATTTAGTTGAAGCAAAAAACACTTATTATAAACTTATTGAAAAGTACAATTTGTGCTTATCAAAAGCCGATATACATAAAACAGGTGGGGCATGTTTTAATTACCAAATACATATATGCAATGGTGCTTGTATAAACAAAGAAAGCGTTGAAATGTATAATGATAGAGCTTCAAAAGCTATAGAAAGTATCAGTTTTAAGCATCAGAGTTTTTTAATAGTAGACAAAGGGAAACACCAACACGAAAAAGCAGTTATATATATTGATAAAGGTGTTTATAAAGGATTTGGATTTATAGATATGCGTGAGTCAAATCCAACAATCGAGGATATGAAAGATTGTATAAAAAAATACAGTCATAACAAAGACATACAAACTATACTGTATAGGTTTGTGAAAAATGGAATTAAAAAAATAGCTATATAAAAACTATTTTTTGTTGTAGTATTTTAATGCTTGAGGCATAAAATCTTGTAAATCTTTTATGCGTTTTTCGTCACTTGGGTGAGTACTTAAAATTTGCGGTGGTTTTTGCCCTCCTGCTTGGCTCATTCTTTTCCAAAAGTCTATAGCAGTTTTAGGGTCATAACCTGCCATAGCCATAAATATTAATCCCATTTTGTCAGCTTCAGATTCATGCATTCTAGAATATGGAAGTGCTAAGCCTACCTCGGTACCAATACCATAAGCAGTCATAAAAAGTTTTTGTGTTTCTTGAGGTTTGCTTTGCATGGCAAGGGCTAAAGTTATCTGCCCTGTTTGAAGCAACATTTGTTGGCTCATTCTTTCGTTTCCGTGTCTTGCTATAGCATGTGCAATTTCGTGCCCCATAACCACTGCAATGCCATTGTCATCTTTACATAAAGGAAGTAAACCAGAATAAAAAGCCACTTTACCACCTGGCATACACCAAGCATTTTCCAGATTACTTTCAATTAAATTAAACTCCCAATTTACACCATCTAAACGACTTTGTCCGTTATGAGATTTTAAATAAGTAGCAATAGCAACAGAAACATTGCTTCCAATATTCTTTATGCGATTTACATCGGTTGTGTTTTTTGACAAAGGCCCTGCTGTAATAACTTTTTTATATTCGGTTAAACTCATGTTTTGCAACATAGACTCAGGCAATAGTTTCATTTGCTTTCTGTTAGTGATTGGTACTTTTACACAAGCAATAATGAACGTTATAACTATTAAAGAAAAGAAAGTTGTTTTTTGCATACTCATTTAACTGCAAAAGTATATCTAAAATTAGTATATATGTATGGCAGAAATTGTATATCATGCACAATTATACTTAACAACCAATTTAAATCAATAATTAATCTTTCTTTGAAATTGCTTTGCTATGAATTAATTATATAAGTTTACTTACATTTGTTGCAATATTTATGTTGCATATATATACTACCATAATCAAAGAAAGCTTGTCGTTTGCATTACATTCACTTTGGTCTAACAAGCTCAGGAGTTTTCTATCTCTTTTAGGTATCACAGTGGGCATATTCTCTATAATTTTAGTTTTCACACTCACTGATTCTATGGAGAGGAATATAAAAACAAGTATAGAAAGTTTAGGTAGTGATGTAGTATTTGTTCAAAAATGGCCATGGTCTTTTGGTAGCGATTATCCTTGGTGGAAATATATGAATAGACCCAATGCTAAATTTAAAGAATTAGAATATATTGACAGAAGATTGAGCAATATTGCTACACCAGCATATACTATTAATTTAATACCCGGAACATTTAAGTATTATAACAATTCAGTTACAAATGCTAATGTTCAAGCTGTTTCTCACAATTGGTCGCAACTGAGAGTGGTAGATTTTGACAAAGGAAGATATTTTACTGAAGATGAATCAAACTCAGGCAGAGCAGTTGCCCTTATAGGCTCAGCTATTGCCGATGGTTTATTTGGTGGAATAGAGCCTATTGGTAAATATATAAAAGTAAAAGGCATCAAACTTAAAGTGATTGGAGTTTTTAAAAGAGAAGGAGAGAGTTTGCTAGCTTCTACTAGTTTAGACAATCAAATGATCATACCTATAAACTATGCAAGAAACATAGTGAATATAGATGATGAAAGGTTAAATCCAACATTGATGGTAAAGCCAAAAATAGGTATTGCTTTTGAGCAAGTAGAAAGTGAACTTAAAAGTGTGATGCGAGCTGCTAGAAAACTTAAACCAAGTCAAGATGATAATTTTGCTTTAAATAAAATAACTTTAATATCGAAAGGGCTAGATACTTTTTTTGGTATACTCACCAAAGCAGGATGGTTAATAGGTGGACTTTCTATATTGGTTGGTGGTTTTGGCATTGCCAATATTATGTTTGTGTCTGTTAAAGAAAGAACCAACCAAATAGGCATTCAAAAGTCGTTAGGTGCAAAAAGATATTTTATACTCACTCAGTTTTTATTTGAATCTATAATACTTACTTTTATAGGTGGGGCTTTAGGTATGTTAATAGTTTGGTTGCTCACCATTTTACTAAGCGGAACAGTAGGTTTTAATCTTTTTTTGTCAAGTAGCAATATTTTTTTAGGTTCGGTTATCAGTATCACTATTGGGATAGTATTTGGTTTAATTCCGGCAATCAATGCATCAAAACTAGACCCAGTTGAAGCCATTAGGACAGGGATATAGTAGTTAAAGATGGTTAAGTATATATAAATATTATTTTTTTAAAATAATATTTACAACTTCATTATATGGTCAAATTAAAATACCAACATCAGACTCAATGTCGGTTTCATTTTATCAAGTAAAGAAGAGTCCATTTTCATTTTTAATAAATAGTATATATCAAGTAAAAAAGAAAAAACTAAATAGAATAATTTTAAAAAAGCCTATACCTTTATCTATTGATAAAATAAGGGCATTAATGCTAAGCATTAAAGGTCAAGAATTAATATCAGCATTAATAAGGGATATTAAACATCAAAAAACTAAGTAAAAAAATTTATCTAATAGTTAATACCATCACAAAATCTTCCATTAAATACCCATCGCCAATATCAAAATCTGCCACTTCTTCAATTACAAAACCCATTTTAAAGTAGAAGTTTATACTCTTATAATTTTTTCTATTTACTTGTAAACGCATGGCTTTAGATTCAGGAAACATCTTTAAAATTGCTACTAAAGCCTTCCCTCCTATTCCTTTATTCTGATGAGTAGTATCTATATAAAATTTATTTAAAAACAGAACGTCGTTCTCATTATATACAATAGAAATAAAACCAATGTCTGTAGCATTATCTTGAATCATATAAAATTTATGACCTTCTATCATTTGTCTTTTTAAAGATTCAATGTCATATATTTTAGAAAGCATATAATTTACTTGGTCAATACCTATAATAGGAATATAATGGTGATGCCAAATAACATACGCTAGGCTTTTTATTGATTCAATATCAGCTTTTGTAGCTTCAACAATATTCATGTTTTTTTTAATTATGAATGCAAATATGTTATGAAAAAACGAAAGCTCATTTATAAATCGAAAATAGTTGAAATTCTACTACTGATAAATTTTCTGCTTATCTTCGCAAACAATTCATAAAGCTCACTTTTTATATATACATGAACGAAACTAAAATAATAAAAGCCGCAACAGGCAATAAACTTAGCTGTAAGGGGTGGGTTCAAGAAGCGGCACTAAGAATGTTGTGTAATAACCTAGATCCTGATGTAGCAGAAAGACCTGATGAACTTATTGTATATGGTGGACTTGGAAAAGCAGCAAGAAATTGGGAATGTTTTGATCTTATAGTTAAAGCTCTTCAAGATTTAAATGAAGATGAAACTTTATTAATTCAAAGTGGAAAGCCTGTAGGAATATTGCCAACCCACAAAGATGCACCTAGGGTACTTATATCTAATTCTCAGTTGGTACCTAAATGGGCTACTTGGGAGCATTTTAGAGAACTAGAAGCCAAAGGTTTGATGATGTATGGACAAATGACAGCAGGCTCATGGATATATATTGGCTCGCAAGGGATTGTACAAGGTACCTACGAAACATTTGGAGCAGCTGCAAGAAAACACTTTAATGGAACACTAAAAGGTACGCTTACAGTTACAGCAGGGTTAGGTGGTATGGGTGGTGCTCAACCACTATCAGTTACTATGAATGAGGGTGTATGTTTAGTAGCTGATGTAGTCCTTTGGCGAATTAAAAAACGTCTTGAAACTAGGTATTTAGACATGTTGTGTATGGATATAGATGAGGCAATTGATTTAGCCATTAGAAACAAGCAAGCTGGAATGGCTGTCTCGATTGGTGTTTGTTGTAATATAGCCGATTTGTTAGAAAGACTGATTGAGCGAAATATCACACCTGATTTGTTAACCGATCAAACCAGTGCTCACGATCCACTTATTGGTTATTATCCTCAAGGATTGCCTGAAGAAGTAGCCGATAATTTAAGAAAAACCAACCCTGAAGAATATACTCGTCAGTCATATAAAACAATGGCTCACCATGTAGTGATGATGCTTGAACTGCAAAAGAGAGGAGCCATCACATTTGACTATGGCAACAATTTAAGAGCTAGAGCCAAAGAAGCGGGAGTTGAGCATGCTTTTGATTTTCCTGGGTTTGTGCCGGCATATATACGCCCACTTTTCTGCGAAGGAAAAGGGCCGTTTAGATGGGTAGCTTTAAGCGGCGATCCAGAAGATATATATACAACAGATAAGGTTATCATGGAGATGTTCCCTGAGAACGAAGGTTTGCAACGTTGGATGAAAATGGTTAAAGAAAAAATAGCTTTTCAGGGTTTACCCTCAAGAATATGTTGGCTAGGCCAAGGTGAAAGAGAAAAAGCTGGACTTGCATTTAACGAACTAGTAAGAACTGGAAAAGTTAAAGCTCCAATTGTTATTGGTAGAGACCATTTAGATACAGGCTCTGTTGCATCACCTAATAGAGAAACAGAAGCTATGCTTGATGGAAGTGATGCCGTTGCAGATTGGCCAGTGTTAAACTCATTAATAAATACTGCAGGAGGGGCTAGCTGGGTCTCATTGCACCATGGCGGAGGCGTAGGTATGGGTTATAGTATACATGCAGGTATGGTTATAGTTGCTGATGGAACTGAAGATGCAAAAAAGCGTTTAAAAAGAGTTTTACACAACGACCCCGCAATGGGAGTGATAAGGCATGCTGATGCTGGATATGACATCGCTAAAGACACCTTAAGAAAAAACCGCCTAGATATAAAAGAAAGACTAAAAGACTAATTTAAATAATATTGGCCATAGCAACCAAAGTAGCAAGCAAGGGTGTGATGTTTATAATACATCGCATTGTTTTTTTCATTAATTTTTGTGCTGTTCTTTTATTATTAGCTTCTTATTTGGCACCCTATATAAGTCCAACATACATGTGGCTTTTAAGTTTAGTTGGTATTTCATATACACTACTTTTATTAGCTAATATACTTTTTGTGATATACTGGTTGATATTTTTTAAATTCTTCAAAATTATATATTCACTTGCTGCAATTGCAATAGGATTTAGTCATATACAAAAAGTTTTTAAGTTGAACAATAATGTTAGCGAATTAAAAGAAAACACAATAAAGGTTATGAGTTTTAATGGCAACTATTTTGGCGTATACAGCACTACCATTAATTCTACTTCTTTTTTTGAGCATTTGAAGGAAGAAAACCCAGATATATTTTGTTTTCAAGAGTTTATGTGGGAAAACAACAAACGCAAAAATTATATAAAAAAAACAAATAATTATTTGCCAGGTGGGCATGTATCTTTCTTAAATGTATATACTGCTATGGATACTATACATAGAGAATATGGAATGTTTATATATACAAAATTTCCTATAGTTAACACAGGTAAGATAGAATTTGAAAACACCAAAGGTAATTGTGTACAATGGGTTGACGTCAAAATTAAGAATGAAACATTTCGAATATACAATGTGCATTTGCAAAGTATAAAATTTGATGAAAGAGACTATGACATTATGAAGCTTAATGGCAATAACGATACTATCATAAATAAAGCTGAGAGTATTATGCTAAAAATGAAAGAAGCATGGCAAGTAAGAGCAAAACAAGCTGAATTATTAAAAGACCATATAGAATCATGCCCACATAAAATAATACTTTGTGGCGATTTTAACGATACACCAATATCTTATACTTATAATACTGTTGTAGGTAATTTAAAAGATGCATTTATAGAAAGTGGTTCTGGTTTTAGTCAGACTTATTCAGGCAGAATGCCCTCTTTTAGAATTGATTATATATTAGCCGATAAATCTTTTGATATATATAATTATGAATTAGGAGATAAATATTGGAGTGATCACAAATTGGTTCAAACTACTTTACATATAAAAAAATAAAATGAAAAAAATATATGCCCTATTAATGCTTACATGCTTTATATATCAAGCAAAAGCACAGACAATTGGAAGTTATGATTGCTATGTTAAAGACAACAGTCATACCCGTGAACATCCTGTAGATTTTATAAAAATGATAGTTGATGTGTCATTTGAACCAAAAAATGGTTTAGTTAAAGGTAAAGTGGACCATATATTTACACCACTACAACAAAAGGTAGACTCCATATTTTTTGACGGACCGGGTATAAGAATAAGTAAAGCATTATTAGATGGTAAAGAACTAAAATATTCTTCCAATGCTACTGGTATAGTAGTTTACCCAATAGGGTTAATTTGGGATAAAACATATAAAATAACTTTTGAATATGAGGCAAACCCTAAAAAAGGAATCTATTTTATTGGTTGGAATGACAATGTAACCAATGAAAAATTAAAAGAATTAGGACATATAAGAGAACAAATATGGACTCAAGGTCAAGGCACTGACAACAGGTATTGGATACCAAGTTATGACGAGCATAATGATAAAGTAATTACAGAAACATATATAACTTTTAATAAAGAATTCAATGTGTTATCAAACGGTGTTTTAAAAGAAAAGAAAGAGAACAAAGATGGAACATATACATGGCATTATGCTATGAGCAAACCACATGCAAACTATCTTTTAATGGTAGCTATAGATAAATTTGCGGTTAAAAAAACAACCAGCAAAAGAGGCGTACCGGTTCAGTTTTGGTATTATCCTGAGTTTCCTGAAAGAGTAGGTCCAAGTAGTTTATATACCGAAGAAATGGTAGATTTTATGGAAGAAGAATTAGGTGTAAATTATCCATGGGAGTCGTATAGTCAAGTAATGGTTCAAGACTTTATATATGGAGCTATGGAAAATACAACAGCTACTATATTTGGAGATTTTTTTAATGTAAATTCAAGAGCATTCTTAGATCGCAACTATTTAGGAGTAAACATGCATGAGTTCACCCACCAATGGTTTGGCGATTTGATAACAGCCAGAAGCTACAACAATCAATGGCTTCAAGAAAGTTTTGCCACTCATTATCCTAAATATTTTTTTAGAAAAATTTATGGTGAAGATTATTTTCAATGGCAAAGAAGACTTGAACTCAATAGTATTTTAGATGCAGAAAAAAACAACAGGTTACCAATAGTAAATACTACAAGTGGCACAACCAGAGTATACCAAAAAGGATCGGCAGTCATTGACATGCTTAGATATGTATTAGGTAATGATCAATTTAAAAGAATGATTACGTATTATCTTAAAAAGCATGATTATAAAAATGTAGAAACAAATGATTTAGAAGTATCCATTCACGAAAGTTCAGGAAGAACATTAGATTGGTTTTTTGACCAATGGTGTTATAGAGGCGGTGTTCCTGCCTATGAAGTTCAAAAACAAATATATACAAGTGATAATAATGAGTATATAAGGTTTGATATAAAACAAACACATGCTATAGAAGATGTGGTTGGCTATTTTAAAATGCCAGTGGTGTTTGATATATACTATAAAGATGGAACAAAAACATCAGAAACACATTGGATTGAAGGTGCTGAAACTATCATCCACATTAAAAAAGATAAAGATAAAGATATTGCTTTTTGCTTGTTTGACCCCAATTCACAAATTGTTAAAACTATTAATTTTAAGAAATCAACTGCAGAGCTTTTAGAACAACTAAAAACAGCTGAGCATATGATTGATAGATATGATGCTTTACTTGCTTTAAAAGATGTTAAAATAGAAGAAAAAAGAGAAACCTTGTATCGTATATATGACAATGAAACATTTTATGCCATGCGTGTTGAGATAATAAATCAATTAGCAAAAGATAAAGACCCACATAGTGTCATAGTAATTGAAAAAGGATTAGAAGACAAACAAGTTCAAGTAAGACAAGCTGCAATAAATGTAATTGATGAAGTAAATGCTCAACAAAAAACACTTTTAATAAAAATGCTTAATGACTCGTCGTATAGTATCATCGAGAGTGTATTAGAGAAATTGTCAAATATCTATCCTAACGAAACCCAACAATGGTTAGAAATAACTAAAAATGAATATGGAATGGCCAATGCTTTAAAAATAAAATGGCTTTATATATCTTATTTAAATGGAAACAAAGTAGCATTAGACCAACTTATTGAATATGCATCTAGTAACTATGAATTTAGAACCAGAATAAATGCAATGAATGCTATTAAAACATTAGGAGTAGTAAATCAAAGCATGCTTAAAAATATTTTCAATGCAACATTATCTTGGAACAGCAGATTAGCTGGGCCCGCTAATGAAGCATTGAGCCAATTAAGTATGAATGTGGTGAACAAAAAAGCCATTAGCGATTTTTTCAAAACAAATTCGTGGACCGAAAAAGAAAGAGAATTAATTAAAGAAAAGGGGTTAAAATATTAATTACTTTTGTCATCATATTCATTAACCAATGAAAAAAACATTTTGTATGTATATTTTTACACTGATGGTTTTTATTTCTTGTTCTGAATCAAAGGAAGAAACAACAGAAACAAATGCACCAACAGAAAAAGAAATAAAAAAATCAGATTCATTAGTTAATAATGACAAACAAAGAACAGACTCGATGATGAATGCTTTAAAAGAAAAATTAAAATAAATATACCGTTTTGAAAGTACTTGTAACCGGTGGAATAGGATATATTGGAAGTCATACAGTAGTATGTTTGCTAGAACAAGGATACGAGGTAGTTATAGCTGACAATTTAAGTAACTCTCATGGTTTTATTCTTGAGCATATAGTTGAAATAGCAGGAAAAAAACCTTCGTTTTATCAAATAAATATATGTGATGAAGAGGCTTTAGATTTATTGTTTGAGAAAGAAAAAAACATAGAGGCAGTCATTCACTTTGCTGCATACAAGGCTGTAGGAGAATCAGTTTTGGACCCACTTAAATATTATAAAAACAATATTAATGGGTTAGTAACATTGCTTCAAGTGATGCAAAAAAGACATTGTTTTAAAATAGTATTCTCCTCATCATGCAGTGTCTATGGCAATACTCAAGTACTTCCAGTTACAGAGGAAACACCATTTATGTTAGCTGAATCACCCTATGGTAATACTAAACAAATAGGAGAAGAAATATTAAAAGATGTATCGCTTACAAGCAATCTTCACGCTATTGCACTAAGATATTTTAATCCGGTAGGTGCACATCAAAGTGGATTGTTAGGTGAATTGCCCATAGGAGTGCCCAATAATTTAATCCCAGTTATCACTCAAAGTGCAGCAGGATTAAGAGGGAATATTACAGTATATGGAAATGATTATGACACCATAGATGGAACATGTATAAGAGATTATATACATGTGATAGATATAGCTGAAGCACATGTAAAAGCTATCGAATGGAATGATTTTGAAAAGCAAAATTTCGAAATATTTAATTTAGGAAGTGGGACAGGCACATCAGTATTGCAAGCTATAAATGCTTTTGAAAAAGCTACAGGATTAAAACTAAATTATAATATAGGACCAAGAAGAGAAGGTGATGTAGAAAAAATTTGGAGTGACTGTCTAAAATCAAATCAAAAACTAGGTTGGAAAACCAAACTTATCATAGAAGATGCTATGCTCAGTTCATGGAATTGGCAAAAACTAATACCAATTTATGCAAAAAAACATCAAATTACTTTTAAATAAAAAATGAATTTTATACACAGAAACAAATTATATATTGGGATTATTTTTGGTGCTATCTTACCATGGATTACGTATTTTCTTTTAAATTTTATATATGATCAACTTAGAAGTCCATCGCCTATTGATCCATATAGAGAAGCTTTATTAATTGAAAGAATTTCTATCTTTGGCAATTTAATTGGTTTTTATTATTTCTTAAATAAAGGACACTACAGAAGTGTTAGAGGAATTGTTGTAATGACATTTATATATGCAGCAGCTTATGGTATTGTGTTTATGAACAGACCATGACCATTAAAAAACATATATTAATTATTACTTATTATTGGCCACCAAGTGGCGGTCCGGCTGTACAAAGATGGCTTAGTTATTCTGCATATTTAAAAAAAGCAGGATTTGAAGTATCTATTTTAACAGTTGATGAAAATTATGCTAGTTTCCCTTCAATAGATTTAAGTTTAAACACCCAAATAGAAGAAGGAATAAATGTATACAAAACAAAAACCAAAGAAGTTTTTAATTTATATAAAAAAACCATTGGACGTGGGCAAGTACCTAGCAGTGCCTTTGCTAATGAAAGCAACCCTGGACCGTTAAAAAAAATAGCTAGATTTATTAGAGGAAATTTTTTTATTCCTGATGCACGTAAAGCCTGGAATAAATATGCTTTACCTAAAGCTAAACAAATTATATATGACCACAAGGTTGACGTTGTTATTACCGCCGGCCCTCCACATTCTACCCATTTAATGGGTTTAAAAATAAAAAAAGCATTTCCCCATATATATTGGATAGCTGATTTTCACGATGCATGGACAGATATTATTTTTTATAAAGAACTTTTTCATACCAAAATAGCTGCTTTAATTGATGCTTCTCTCGAAAAGAAAGTACTAGATAAAAGTGATCATGTATTAACTGTAGGAGAAAATTGGATTCAAAAATTTTGTAGTAAATCAGTTAATCTTAAACCTTCTAAATTTCATATCTTAAGAATGGCATTTGACGAAAATAAATTTTTAGATTCAACCCCTAAACATAGAGAGCCTAAAAATCATCTAACCTTTGCATACACAGGAACCATAAGTGACAATTACCATCCAGAGGTATTTATAGATGCTTTAGTAGCAATTAAATTAGAACATCCTGCCTTTGATTTTACTTTGCAATTTGCGGGTATCTTAGCTGAAAATATAAGAACATATATAATTAAAGCTGGACTTGAAAAAAACCTACAAGAGTTGGGTTATTTACCACATTCACAGTCTATTCAGCTTCTAAAATCTGCAGATGTATTGCTGCTAGTAAACCCCAAAATAGAACAAGAAGACATGGTAATACCAGGAAAAATTTACGAATATTTGGCTGCTAAAAGAGTTATTATCAATATCACCAACAAAACATGTGAAACAGCAAACTTGATCAAATTCTGTGATAGTGGTGATACATTTGAACGAAATGAAACTGACCGACTCAAGAATTATATATATAAAATATGGCTTAATCAGAGTGAACATACTTTTATAAAAGAAAACATCTATAGCTTTTCTAAAGATAAGCAATCATCTAGTTTTATATCATTCTTAAGAGAAATTAATTAATTTTTATTCAATCAATTTTTAATTCATTTTACATTTGCTTATACAATATCTATTAGTAACCATCTTGGCTTCATAGTCGTTATATACTCTCTTGATAACACATCACAAAAAATATAATCTTACTGCATTCAAAAATGTATATATACTGTTTTTTTGTTTAATCTATTGTATTTCAGCAAACGCACAAATTATAATTTCAGGAAAAACTATTAGAAAAGACAGTACATTTTACAATATAGACCAAGTGATGGTCATTAACAAAAGAACTAACACAGGTGTATTTAGTGATATAAAAGGTAATTTTACAATAAATGCTGACAGCCATACTGTTATTATATTTAAAAAATTAGGCTTTGAGACAGACACATTAAAAGTGTGGAATTCTTGGAATCTAATCAAAAATAATAGAATTTATATCGATATATATATGAAAGTTAAACCTATAATGTTGCCTTCATTTACTTTCAATTACAAACATGTTTCGATAGACCCAGTTGAACGAAGAAAAGAGTGGTCATATGTACTTGACAGGTCACATGCTTCAGCACAAAGCCCTATTACAGCTTTATATCAACAATTCAGTAAAAAAGGTAAAGAACTACGTAAGCTCGAAGCATTATATTATGAAGATGAAAAACGAAGATATATGGAAGAACGATTTAGTCGTTTTAAAGCTGTTTTGCTCACTGGATTAGCGGGTAAAGATTTAGATGGTTTTTTATTTTTCTGTAGACCAAGTTATGAATTGATGATGATGTATAATGACTATGAATTGTATACCAGAATAAACCAATGCTATGAAGAATACAAATTGCTACATCCAGAAATTTTAGATAGAATTAATTATAAAAGAAGAGTAACAGATTCAACAGATATAGTTAAATGAATATACCAATTAAGTTAACACAAATGACCAAAGGAAGTGGTTGTGGTTGTAAAATAGCCCCTGCTTTACTTCATGATATTTTAAGTAATGTTTCTGTTGCAGTCCCTAACAAAAAATTAATTGCAGGTTTTGAAACCAAAGATGACGCAGCAGTATATGAACTCGATGCCGATCATTATATAATTAGTACAGTAGATTTTTTTACACCTGTGGTAGATGATGCTTTTCAATTTGGAAGAATAGCAGCTGCAAATGCAATAAGCGATGTATATGCCATGGGAGGCAATCCTATATTAGCTATTTCAATTCTTGGATTTCCATCAGAAAAACTAGAAAAAAGTATTGTTACCCAAATTCTAGAAGGTGGTAAAAGTATATGTGAAGAAGCGGGTATTACAATTGCCGGTGGACATACAATTGAAAATCCGGAACCTTTTTTTGGTTTAAGTGTGACAGGCATAGTAAAAGCTAGAAATCTGAAACGCAATGTAGGTGCCAAATGTGGAGATAAAATATATATAACTAAACCATTAGGAATAGGTATATTAAATACAGCGATTAAGAGAGATATTGCCCAACCCGAACATATAGTATCTCACATTGAAAATATGTCAAATTTAAATACAGCTGGACGTATGTTAGGAGAAAAACTATATGTGCACGCAATGACTGATATTACAGGGTTTGGAATGTTAGGGCACTTAATTGAAATGCTTGATGACCATCAAATTTCTGCAATGATAAATTTTAAAGATATTCCTATATATAGTTTTATAGACGAATACTTAAAACAAAATTGTTTGCCTGATAATACTTATAGAAACTGGAATTCATATGAAAGTAAAGTTGAAGGCATTTCAAGTATGAAAGCATTTCAAATTTTAAATGACCCACAAACCAATGGTGGACTAATGTTAGCGATAGCTGAAACGTCGACAAGCGATTTTGAGACTGACATGATAGCCAATGGATTTTATTTTAAAGAAATAGGAGCGTTTGTTGAAAAAAGAGATAAATATATAACGATTGTAGAATAGATATAAACTATCTCAATGTAACAAATTTTTGGCTAAATTCAGAACCATCATTACATAAAACCCTAACAATAAAAACTCCTGAAGGCCAATGAGGTACTGCAAATGTTAAGTGATCTTGGGTAAGGTTATTGTATGAAACCAAAACTTTCCCATATATATCAGTAAGCTGAACATCAAACTCATTAACTTCCGCACTTTTATCAATACTTACTTGAATTTGACCAAGAGAAGGATTAGGAGTAATGTTTATTCTATTGTTATATGTAATAATATTATTAGAAGGTCTAAACAGCAAAGGCTCTACAGTAATATATTTAGTCAATGTTTTTGAAGCCATGCATCCTAATTCTTCATCATATATATCAAGTGTAACTATATATGTGCCGGGGTTGGTATATATATGTTCAGGATTTGTTAGTAAAGAAGAATTACCATCACCAAAATTCCAAACGCTTTTTATACGTTTTCCTTTAGAGTAGTTAGCAAATAAGACTGCTGAAGGAACTATATTACTACTTTGGATAAAATCTGCTTCAACTTCTAATTTTTCAACTTGAGCAATTAATGTATCGGTAGCAACACAACCATTAAGCTTATATAAATAAACCATTGTATGCTCGCCATTGCCAGCTAATTCAGGATAAAACATATTGCCTCTGATACCTTTACCAAACCATTGGCCTCCAAATGGCTTTCCGTTAAGTTTAATCGCACCTGCATCAATACATGTTCTAAGGTCATTGCCTGCATTACAACTAACAGTGTTTTCTATGGTTATTTTCCCATCGTATATAAACTGATCGCCACAAGAATTATTAGCATAAATTTTATATGAATATTTACCAGGCATGGTATAAGTGTGTCTGGCTTCAGAATCATGAATATCCATCATATCATCACCAGTCCATATAAAATTTAAATCGCTTGTATTACCTATAAATTTGGGTTTAAGAAGTACGTCCGAGCATTCTTTTATTTCACTTTCTACTTTAAGTAATACTGGCTTGGTATAATTATTATTAAAAGTTGAATCTAAAGTAACACTGCTACAATTGTTACCGATAACTATTTTGCAAACAACCAAAGAAGCATTCGTAAATCTAACAACTGTATCTAAAGAACCCATTTTGGTTTTGCCATTTATAGTCCATTGAACCCATGGCGATGAACCATTTACTAACTCTATATGAAACTTGAACTGACCACAATTTAATTTTTGAATTCCTAAAACAGCATCAACAGGTATACAATCTGCTTTGCATGTTGAAATTAAATTATAACTAAATACAACAATTAACAGGGATAAATTCAAAAATCTCTTCATATTAAGATTGATATTTGTTAGATCAAATTTAGTTATATTTTTGAATAAAACAAATATAATTAATTTTTTTTGCCTAGGCAACTATTTAATTAAGATATTTGTCATAACTGAAGAAGGTATATAAAAAATATTATGACCGAGCAAGAAATAGTTGAAGGCTGCATAAGAGAAAACATTATTTTTCAAGAAAAACTATACAAAATGTTTTGTGGAAAAATGATGGGTGTATGTCTTCGCTATATGACAAGCAGAGAAGAAGCAGAGGATGTGTTGCAAGAAGGATTTATAAAGGTATTCGATAAAATCAAATCATTTAGAGCTGAAGGCCCAGTAGAAGCTTGGATAAGAAGAATAATTGTAAACTGTGCCCTAAACCATATCAGTAGAAACAAATGGCGAAACACTTCTGAAGATATAGACTCAGTAAATGAATACGAATTTGCAACAGCTGAGAGCATATCAGACAAAATGAATGCAAACGACTTGTTAAAAATAATTGAGAAGTTACCTACAGGATATAGAACAGTATTTAATTTATTTGCCATAGAAGGTTATGGTCATAAAGAAATTGGAGAAATGCTTGGTATTTCTGAAAGTACTTCAAAAACACAATATTTAAAAGCCAGAAAATTTATAAGAGAACAAATTGAAGGCAAACAAAATTATCATGAATAAAGAAAACAACTTTGAAGATGTATTTAAAAACGCTTTTGAAGGCTTTGAAGGTGAGCCATCAAAAGATGTTTGGAATACAATTGCTAAAGACAGGGAAATGAAACAAAATTTGGGGTTGGTTGAACAAACCCCAGAAAGTGTATTTTCTAAGGTCTTCAATAATTTCACTTCAAATCCATCAAGTGGTGTTTGGTTTGGTATAAAAGATTTTTTAATCAAAAAAATGTTTTACCGCCGTTTAAAATACTTTTTGTTTTTCTTGTTGTTTGTTGGTGGCATTGCTACCTTGTATTTCAATATCGATTCTTCACCTGTTAAAAATTCATCTACACCTAAAAACAATAAAAAAGGTTTAGTTGAAAATAAAAAAACTATTGAAATTCCATTTGATAAAATTACATCAACCAACACACCTTCTATAATTTCAACAAATACATACAAACAAGTTCCAACAGAAGGCAATGCTAAAGTTCAAAATATATCTTTAAACAAGACTAATAATAGTAAATATAACAACTCAAATGATTTAAACTTTACTTTAAAAGCAAATAGTTTAAATGTAAATAAAGAGCAATCGTCAGACAATGAAGTTTTGATTCAAGATAACTTAGAATTAACAAAAGATGAAAAAATATTGACTATTGATAGTGCTAATTTAATCCCAGTAAAAAATGATGGAGTTACTCAATCTTCAAAGACTAAAAGCTTAAAGAATAGCGAACAAAATAAAAACAATAAGAAAGTAAACAACTATGTAAAATATACAAAAGAAACAGATATTAATAACGAAGAATCAAAGTTTAAAATTGGTATCATGTCAGGAATAGATTATGGAAATTTTACATTAAAAGGTGGAAATGAAATATATAAAGATGTGAGGAAAAACCAAGAATTATTCAGACCAACATCTTTCCACAGTGGTATCACATTCTCATATATGATAAACGAACATTGGTATATACAAGCAAATGGAGTTTTTGCTAACCAAGCCATGAATGTTGCTTACAACAAAAAAATAGTTAAACCAGATACTACAAGAGATGCTTTGGGTAATATAACAAAAATAGAAAACAAAGTACTATTTAATGTTGACACCAATACTCATTATGCATTTTCTACATTTGAAATTCCATTAATGATAGGATATAGGTTTGGAGATAAAAGATGGACATTCCATGCAATGGCAGGTCCTGAATGGAGCTTAATTTTAAGTAAAAGAGGAGGCATGTTGTCAGCAAGTTCAATGAAAGTTGAGTCTATTGAGAACAATAATATTCCAACAGTTAAACAAATATGGGGCATGTGGTTAGCCATGGGAGGTAGCTATCAAATGAGCCATCAATATAGTATCACTGTAGAACCAATTTTCAGATATAAATTTAACTCAATATTTAATTCTACCTATCCTGTCAAACAATATAATTATGCAACCGGTATAAACTTAGGAATAAGATACCATTTTAATTAATTTGCATTTATCATATATGCTCCCTCTTCATAAGTAAAATGAACAGGAATAGACAAATTCTTTAGTTCATTTTTCCATCTTTTTATTAGCCAAAGTTTATTGTTTCCATCAATTACAATTTGTTTGCAATTAATTTTATTAACTATTTCTTTTAAAAATATTTTAGGACTACAACTGACAAGAACACAATCTATTGGTTTAGAAATTGTAGGAATATTTTTAGTGTCTATTCTAAACAAATATACTTTATTAAATATATATAAATTATTACTTGATTTAATATTTTTATTCTGAATGACAGAATTAGATTTCATCACTCTTATCTTATCAATATAACTGTTCATCAAATGAGGTTTAATTTTCAAATCAAAAAGTTTGTTAAAATTAAAACATGATGAATCAGAAATAACTATAGATTCTTTACCATTTAAAAAAGAAAAAGTAGTATTTTTAGGCCAATGATATATCCAAACTTCTTGTTGTTCTTGGTGTCTTATATCTTCAATAGATTTAGAAAATGTTAGCATGATCAAGGTAAATAAAACTGCCCAAATCCAATTTTTATTTTTATATACAATAATAAAAGCACTAAAGAGGATCAAACAAGCAATAAGTATAGCTTGGGGTAAACTAATAACCAAATCATTAGTAGTTGAATAGGGAATTTTATCAATAGTATATACCAATTCGTCAGTTAAGTATATAGTAGCATTTAATAACCATCCACAAGCTTGTGCTAGTATAGGAATAGAACTAACAGCCAATAAAATTAAACCTAAGTAGGTAATAAGAGTTGACAATGGAATGATTAATAAATTACTTAGTAAAAAATAGTTAGGAAACTGGTGGAAATAATAAAAACTAAAAGGACATGTTGCAGCTTGGGCCGCTATAGACACGCACGATATATTCCAAATTTGATCTAATATCCAATATTTAGGTTGGTAAAATTGATATAGTTTGGGATGCAAAAAAATGATGCCTAAAACAGCACAATAAGATAATTGAAAACCTACATCATAAACGAGTAAAGGATTATTCACTAATAAAATAAAAGCTGAAGCAGCAATAGAATTATATATGTTAATATTTCTATTTAATCCAATACCTATGGATATAAAACTAAACATTAAAGCCGCTCTAAGAACAGAAGGAGAAAAACCAGTAAGCATAGCATAAAACCACAACAAAATAATAACTATCACCGTTTTTAACATAAGAAATTTCCTTTTTTTGTTCATAAAAGACAATAAAAAAGTTAGTACAGTATATACAATTCCTACATGTAAACCAGAAACTGCTAACACATGCAAAGTGCCCGTATGTGCATATGCATTTACAAGGTCTTTATCTAACTCTTCTCTATAACCGAATATTAAAGCAGCAGCAACTCCACTTTGTGTTTTGTTAGGTATGTATTTCTTATAAACTTCAAATATTTTGGTTTTTAGAAAATATGACCAATTCATAAATAGATTACTATTCCCATTTGACCATTTTAACCATTGATTTGAATTAAGTCTTTGTGAGAAATATATATCATTGTTTTCTAAATATTTTTTATAATTAAACTCAAAAGGGTTTTTAGGAGAATCAGTTTTTTGGGGATTAAAATATATAAGAAGTTCACTTCCGTATTTTATATTTTCAATAGCCTTTGATTTCTCAAAATATAAAAGTAAATTACCTGATGTTTTATATGAATATTTATTTTGAAAGACTTGAACTACAACTGCTTTTGTTCTATATGAATTTTGAAGTTCGGTGGGGGGCTCATATATCTTTATTAAAGCTTTTGCATTAGTATCAATTAACAAAGAATTAAAATGATTTGGTGATAGAATATTTCTTTTAAGATTTACTGAAACATTCCCATAAACTATTAAAAATAGAAATAAAAAAACTCCTGTAATAAAGCTATAACTATATGATTGAGAAGTTTTTTTAATAAATATCCAGCACAAATAAAACACAAAAACTGTGCTTAACATATAAATAGCTGAAGTTAAATCTACATCAAAAAAACTTTCAGAAATAATCCCAATTAAAAAAGGTAGTAAAAGCCTAACTATAGGCATACTATACCACTTAAAATATACTAATCCTTGAAGTGTAAATTCTCTTTTACTATCAGTATTTGAAAATTTTTTTTCAATCCAGTTAGTAACTTTATAAAAAAGAATTTTATATGTTGAAGAATTCTTGTCCATCAAACTTTAGTGATTGAACAAAAATAATTCATAAAAACAATAAAGCGTAACTTATTCGTCTTCTTTACAATTGTACATTTCTTGAGACTTAAAAGTTGGTGTTTCTGAATTTTCACCATTTTTAATGGCTTCACTCATCTTTAATATTAACCTTTTCCGGTTAGCCTCAATTATACTTTTAAGTCTATTTTGATCGTAAATATCATAATAACAAATACCATCTATATATGTCTGTAAAACTTTAGCTTGAATATCCATTGGGTTATTGTCCCACACAACAATGTCAGCATCTTTACCTACTTTTATACTACCTGTATGGGTATCTACACGCATCATTTTTGCGGGATTAATGGTGCAAAGCTTTATACATTCTGTGTCACTTAGTTGTCCATATTTAGCACTTTTAGCAGCTTCTTGATTAAGTCTTCTAGCCATTTCAGCATCATCACTATTCACAGCTGTTACAATGCCCATTTTATGTAATAAAAAAGCATTGTATGGAATTGCTTCCATTACTTCATGTTTATAGGCCCACCAGTCGGCAAATGTGCTACCAGCAGCTCCATGCTTTTTCATTTTATCTGCTACTTTATATCCTTCTAGTATATGTGTAAATGTATTCACTTTAAAACCCATACTGTCTGCAACATGTATAAGCATATTTATTTCGCTTTGTACATAACTATGACAAGTTATATGTCTTTTATCCTCTAATATTTCAACTAAAGCATCTAATTCTAAATCTCTTCTAGGGGTTGTTTTAATCTTGCCTAATGAGTATTGCATCCATTGTTGTTTATACTCTTTGGCTCTAGTAAAAGCGTCAATCATAACTTGTTCTACTCCCATTCTGGTTTGAGGATAGCGAACAACTGCTCTATCGCCCCAATTGCTTTGTTTAACATTTTCTCCTAAAGCAAATTTTATATATCCATCCCAATCATTCATCTTTAATTCTTCTATTCCTTTCCCCCATCTTAATTTAATTAATTGTGTTTGACCACCAATACAATTGGCTGAACCATGAAGAAGATGACTAGATGTAACACCACCTGCTAATTGTCTGTATATATTTATATCTTCAGGAAATAAAACATCGCCAATCCTAACTTCGCTTGTCACACTCTGTGTACCTTCATTTACTCCATGTCTAATGGCTATATGTGAGTGTTCATCAATGATTCCTGGAGCAATGTGTTTACCTGTAGCATCTATTATTTGACAATCATTGCACGTTATATTCTTACCAATTTTTACAATTTTACCGTTGTTATCAATCATGATATCTGAATTAGAAATCACACCTTCACTTTCAGCAGTCCAAATAGTAGCATTTTTAAACAAAGTTTTAGTTGTATTTTTTCTAATAATTGTATCGCCAAATTCAGCATACGGATATAAATGAACCAAAGGCGTGTTGACAGTTTTAAACTTAGTTGGTATTAAACCAATTTTAGTAAAAACCCCAACTGATTCTTGAATAATTTTACCTAGAGAGTCTTTATAATAAATGTTAGAAGTCCATTCACTTTCATTACTATATCTTGATTTAAACGTAATGGATATTTTAGAAAAAGTTAGCTCAGTATAATCAATATTAATTTTAGCTTGACCTTTCTCTTTGCCCCATTTTACTGAAGGATTAGTCATACTATCATCAATATAAATTGTATCAGTTTTTAGATCATATTTATATATATATTTACCTCTTAAATCTGTAAATGATGACTGAAATATCACTTTCCTTTTATTTAAAGACCAATTCTCTAACACTTCGAAGTTTTTAGAACCAATACTATCTGATGTTACAATAAAAAAAGCATCAAATCCTGGTTTTAAGACCCCGATTTTTTTTTCAATACTAATAAAAGAAGCTGGTGTTTGTGTCAAAGCTTTTAACACAGCCCTAGAAGGCAATCCTTGTTCTATGGCTTTATATATATTTTTATAAAATTCTTGTTGAAGTTTGCACCCATCAGCTGTGATGCAAAAATTTATATTGTTTTTATACAGTTGATACAAATTGGTTGGGCCTTGTTCATAGTGAAGCATATCTTTATACGAAACATATTTCCAATCTTGGAAAGTCAATGGGTTTAATGGTTTTGAGAAGTTGACAGGTACTATTAGATTGGCATGAATAGGTATTATCTCGTGTATGATTTGATACTCTTGTCCATCGGTTTTATATATAAATTTTGATTTGAATTCTTCACTTATCTTATATGCTCTCATCATATCATAATTATTATTTACCTCAAATATTTTAGGTAATTTTTCTAGGTTATTATAAGCTTCTAAACTAAGGTCTGGGTTTTTTTCTAATGCTGTTTTATACCATTGAGCATCATATAAAGACTGTCTTAGCAAGGCAATACTTCCCATTAACGATGAAGGATAATCTTGAGTAGATGAACCTTTGTTAAACGAATAAAAAGTAGCGGCTTGCGTTTGATATATTTTTTTAGCTTGAGTTAAAGGTTGGGTATAAACCAATGCTCCACTTCCTCTCATAATTCCATCATTTTGATGAGTCAATACCACACCAAAACCAGCTTGAATGTATTGTAACAATTGTTCTTGATTAAGCTTATAATAGTCTACGGCATTTACTTCGGGTTTTATGGCTTCATTCCATGAATATGGTCCGGTTTTATTACTATTCATCTGGTTGCCTTCAGCATGTTTGTTTTCAGTTTTTTCAATACCCAAACTACTAAAAGTTTCAATAAAAGACGCCATGATGTATTTATTTTTTACATCTATAATTGTAGCATCTTTAGGAATATTAATACTTTTACCAACTGCCATTATTTTTCCATTTTCAACAAGTAAAGTTGCATCTGAGACATAAGTATCTGCATCTATAAATATATTGGCATGAATTAAAGCATACTTAGTATATTCAGGAGTATTTACATCGTTGCTTTGAAAACCTATTTGGGCTTTTATAAAATCTGTTGAAAGGAAAACAAGGAAAAGTATTATATATTTATTTATGACCATTTTCAAGAATATTGTTTAAAAGTAATTCGCAGTTTCTATTTAAAGTCTCATAGCACAAGTCAAAATCAGTTAAGTCACCAAACCAAGGATCTGCAACATTAATATCTTTTAAATCTATATCAAACTCTCTCATCATTTTTATATGACTCACAGGCAACATGTTTTTGGCTGCAAACTTATTTAGATATATAAAATTACTCTCATCCATAGCCACAAGCATATCAAATTTTGTATAATCTGAAGTATTTATTTGGCGAGCTTTGTGGTTAATTGGTATGTTGTTTTTTTTACAAGTGACAATTGTTCTATTGTCAGGATTTTCTCCAACATGATTATTGGAAGTTCCTGCAGAGTCGCATCTAAAATTTGATGAAAGTCCTAAGTCGGCTATGTGTTTATTCATAATTGCTTCAGCCATTGGCGACCGACATATATTTCCTAAACACACAAAAAGTATTTTAACTTGTTCCATAAAGCTACAATTATACATTTCATCAAGTGTATTTTAAATATTATTTTCTTTAACTGTAAGAAATGTAATAGTTAAAATAAAATAACTTTAAAGGCGTTATCTTTGAAACCTTGATGCACATGCAAAAAATATTTTTGTTTTTATTGATTCTTTTTCTTCAATTTAAAGCCAATTGCCAAATAGGAGGCCTTACTTCATATGCTTTTTTAAAACTGCCATCATCGGCAAGAACAGCTGCACTTGGTGGAACTTTAAATTCTGTAATTGATGAAGATGTGAATCAAGCTTTTCAAAATCCTTCCTTAATTAACCAAAGTATGCACAATAAATTATCTATGTCTGCGGTTAACTATTTTAATGATATAACTTTTGGTGACTTTTCTTATGCCTTAAAAGTAAAAAAACTTAGTACATGGGTTTTAGGTATTCATTATATAAACTATGGCGACATAAAAGGTTATGACGAAAATGCTATTTTTCAAGGTAATGTTAAAGCTGGAGAGCAATGTTTTTATGTAGGATATGGCTATCAGTTTAATAAAAACATCATTTTCGGGAGCAATTTTAAATTTATAGCTTCAAATTTAGCAGGATATATTTCAAATGCCATAGCTTTAGATTTTGGCACAACCTATAGAAGCAATGACAGTTTGTTTACTGCAACTATATTACTTAAAAACATGGGTGCTCAAATGCAGAGATATTACACTGGAGCTTTAGCAGAACCTATACCTTACGAAGTGCAAATAGGTATCAGTTTTAAACCCAAGCATATGCCTATCAGATTCTCTTTTGCTGGCACTAATTTACAAACCCAAAACACCACATTTATAAACCCTAACAAACCTAAAAAATTTGATTTAGATTCTGGAATAGAAATACCTCAAACCATTCCAGTTGCGGCAAAAATATTTAGTCATTTAACTGTAGGAGCTGAATTTATTATCATGAAAAAGTTTTATTTGCAAGTGGGCTATAACTACCGAACCAGAAGAGATATGGTACTTGAAGATATCAAAGGAGTTACCGGTTTTTCATGGGGTTTTGGTATGAGACTAAAAAGTTTTTCGTTTAATTATGGAAGTGCACAATATCATGTTGGGCAAACTACTAATCACTTTACATTGGCTTTAAATCTAAATGAAATAAAAGTAAAGCTGTTTAAAAAACAGAAATAATATATATATATGTTAAAGATTTTAGATAGATATATATTAAAACGTTGTTTTGGAACTTTATTTTATATGTTATTGTTGCTTTCTAGCATAATTGTAGTTTTTGATGTTTCTCAAAAAATAGATGACTTTATTCAAAACAATGCAAGCTTATATGTCATTCTATTTGAATATTATGCTAATTTTTTACCCTCCCTATTAAATTTGCTATTACCTCTTTTCATTTTTGTTTCAGTCATCTTTTTTACCTCTAAAATGGCTAATCAAAGTGAGTTTATTGCCATACTAAACAGCGGGGCCGGCATCAGCAGAATACTGAGACCATATATGATATTTGCAACTATTTGTACTTTGTTTTCTATATACTTATATAACCAAGTTATACCTGACAATCAGAAAAAAAGATGGAAATTTGAGAATCAATATATATCGCCAAATAGGTCAAACGTTTCTAGAAATATACATAGACAAATTGCACCGGGTGTATATGTTTATATGGAGAGTTTTTTATATTCAGACAGCATGGCTTATAGGTTTTCTATGGACAAAATGGTCAATAAAAAACTTGTGGCACGTCTTACAGCTCAAAGAATACAATGGAACAAAGCCAAAAAAAAATGGACCTTAGATAGTTATGTATTAAGAAGACTTAATGAAAATGGTGACAAGATTGAAGCTGGCCTGTCAATGGATACAGCTTTAATTTTTAATCCAAAAGACTTTATAGTTGACGAACATTTAGTAGAACAATTAGATTATAAACAGTTAAATAATTATATTAAAAAGGAACAAATGAGAGGGGCCGATACCATTGTTTGGTATCAATTAGAAAAATATCAACGTTTTTCTACTCCATTTTCAAGTTTTATATTAACCATTATTGGGTTTTGTGTTTCGTTTAGAAAGTCACGCGAGGGTATGGGAAGTCAAATACTCATTGGTTTGAGTTTGAGTTTTTCATATATATTATTAATGAGATTTACAGGTGAGTTTGCCAAAAACGATTTAGTACCTGTATGGCTTGCAGTTTGGATCCCTAATATATTATATAGTTTTATTGCAGTTTGGCTTTTAATTAAAGCCAAAAAATGAGAGAAATACCTAAAGACAAAATAATAAGCAGAAGCAGTAGCCAATTTAATCAAACTATTGAAGTAGCTCTTGAAAATGGCATATTGGTTCTTAACTCAGACAACGGTAATTATAGTTATGGAAATTTACATGTAGTGTTTGATGAAGTTTTTAGGACTGAAAACATTGGCAAAAAACAATATAAACATATACTCCTTTTAGGAATGGGTGCTGGCTCTGTTATTGATTTACTTAAAAACAATTACAACCAAAAAAAACTATTTACTGCCGTTGAAATTGATGCTGAAATTATTCATGTTTCAAGACAATATTTTAATTTAGATTCATACAAAAACTGTAGTGTTATCAATCAAGATGCTTATGATTTTGTTTTTGAAACTAAAGATATATATGATTTAATCATTGTAGATATATATATAGATTTAGATATACCTTCTCAGTTTGAATCAGAAGAATTTATATCTCAATTGTTTCATATTTGCGATACAAATGGAATTATCATGTTTAACAAAGTAGTGCAATCTAGTAAGCAAATGAGACAATTCAGCAAACTGGCTGCCTTGTTTGATGCACGAGCACATACTTATCATTACACATTGCTCGATTTTAATAAAATATTAGTGAGTAAAAAGGATTAAAATACAAAATCCCTAACCTGAGTATACAGATTAGGGATTCAATATATAAAAACTAAAAACCTAGTTTTTCTTTCCCATTAATAGCAGTTCGTTTACTACAATTTCAGTTGAAAATTTCTTTACACCATTTTTATCAGTATACGATCTGTTTACCAGTTTTCCTTCAACAGCTACTTCGCTTCCTTTTTGCAAATATTTTTCAGCTATCTCAGCTTGTTTGCCCCAGCAAGTAATGTTGTGCCATTGTGTGTCTACAATTTTATTACCTTGCTTGTCTTTGTGTGTTTCTGAGGTAGCGATAGAAAATTTAACTACTTTGCGGTCTGCGGCAATTTCTCTTGATTCTGGGTTCATGCCTAGGTTGCCAATAAGGCGTACTGAGTTACGTAAATTGTTCATTGTTGTAATTTGTTTGTTTAATTTATGATTATTTAATTTTGATTTTCGTTCAAACCACTCAGTTGTGATTTGATGCTGCAAAATTGTAGAGACCTAAAAAACTTACTCGGTATCAAAATATTTATAATCGAAAATAGCCGTTTATAAACGGTTAAATCGGAATTCAAAATACACTGATTCTCTTATCTAATAAGGAATGTAGCTAAATTAAATAACTCTTAAAAAAAGAAAATTTATTTTTTTAATTCGCTCACAGCCAACCAAGCCATCAATCCCATTCCTGTTTCTATGGCGGTTTCGTCTATATCAAATCTTGGGTTATGAACAGATGCGGTAATACCTTTGGCTTCATTTCGAGTACCTAATCTATAAAAGCAGGCAGGCATATACTGGCTATAAAAACTAAAGTCTTCAGCAGCCATCCATATATCTAAATCTAAAACATGACCAGCACCCAAATAATCTATGGCAGCTATTTTATGTCTTTTGGTTAGCTCTATATCATTATATAAAAATGGATATCCTTTCTCTATATTAAAATCAACAGTACCACCCATACCTTCAACTAAATGTTCGGCAAGCGTTTTCATTTTTACATGGGCTTGTTCTCTCCATGTTTCGTCTAATGTTCTAAACGTGCCTTCTATATATACTTCATCAGGTATCACATTGGTTGCACCATTGGCAATTACTTTTCCAAAACTTAACACGGTGGGTATAATAGGGCTGGCCATACGGCTCACTAGTTGTTGCAAAGCCACAATCATATGTGATGAAATAAGTACAGGGTCTATATTCAAATGTGGCATAGCTCCGTGTCCGCCTTTTCCTTTTACTGTTATATAAAGCTCATCAGTACTAGCCATATATAATCCTTCTCTAAAACCTACCTTGCCTGCAGGTATAAGAGGCATAACGTGCTGGCCAGTGATATTGGTTGGAGTAGGATTTTCAAGTGCTTTTTCTTTAATCATCATTGATGCTCCTCCTGGCAATGTTTCTTCTCCTGGTTGAAATAAAATTTTAACAGTTCCCTCCCATTCTTCTCTTAATTCAAATAAAATTTTTGCTGCTCCTAACAAACACGTGGTATGTACATCATGTCCGCATGCGTGCATTACACCTGGGTTTGTACTAATATATTCGCATGAGTTTAACTCAGTAATAGGCAGTGCATCAATATCTGCCCTTAAAGCTATAACTTTTTTATCTTTATTTTTTCCTTCTATTAAAGCCACCCAACCTGTCCCTGCCTTCTTTTCAATTTTGGTAATGCCAATTTTTATCAGTTGATCATATATATATGCTGAGGTTCTAAATTCTTGAAAACTTAACTCAGGATTAGCATGTAAATGTCTTCTGATGGCCACATGTTCCTCAAAGTATTGTAGGCTAAGTTGCTTTATTTTTTCAATCATGGTTCAACAAATATATGGGTTATAAGTGATGTCTTTGTCTGATGCATTCATATAGTAAAATTCCACATGCTACTGAAACATTTAATGATTCAATTTGGCCATATTGAGGGATTTTCACCAATTCATCTGTATACTTAAGCAATACTCTAGAAATTCCTTTTTCTTCACTACCCATCATGATGGCAATAGGGTCATTCATTTCTACATCATATATATATTTAGAGGCCTTCTCTGATGCTGATATAATTTTTACACCTGATTCTTTTAAATATACCAATGTTTGAATAAGACTTTGACTTCTACAAAGTTTAATATGATTTAAAGCACCTGCTGAAGTTTTTACGGCATCTTCGTTTATTTTTGCTGCTCCATCTGCTGGTATAATAATAGCATCAACCCCAGTAATTTCGGCTGTTCTACAAATAGCTCCAAAGTTTCTGACATCTACTATATGGTCTAAAATTAATAACAAAGGAAGTCTGCCTGCTTCAAAAGTACTTCTGACAATATTTTCTATATCATGATACTCTACACTTGCAGCCTCTGCCATCACACCTTGGTGGTTTTTGTCTTTAAATCTATCAAAAAAATCGCGTTGTACTTTTTGAATTGGAATTTGCAATTCTCTAGCTTTAGTTTTAAGCTCTTCTGTAAGCGGATTTTGTAATTGATTTTGAATATATATTCTTTGTAATGGTCTGCCAGCAATAACAGCTTCTAATACTGCTCTAGTACCAAATAATATTTGTTGTTGATTAGAATTAGTCATCTGTGTATTTTAAAATTATATATATTATTTCACACCACAAGTTGGCTGATGTTTTATTTCAAAATTGCAAGAGTTGGCAATAAAACATTTGCTGTTAGCAGCGTGATGTAAACTTATGGCTTTAGCTATCATATGCTCCTCACTCACAATAACATTAGGCTTTAGAGTGACTTCTATAAATTTCCCTTTATCTAAATCTAAAATGCCTGTAGCTTGGTCAGTGTATGCAGTTACTATAATACCAGCATCAGCACATAAGTGCAAATACCAAAGCATATGGCAAGTAGAAAGTGCTGAAATAAAAAAATCTTCTGGGTTGTGTTTGGTGGCATCGCCTTTAAACAATGGGTCAGTGCTACATTGTATATCTACTTTATGTTCAACTGAAACTATATGGTTTCTGTTATAATCAGTATATCCAGAAGTGCCAGTTCCTATGTTTCCTGTCCATTCAGTTTTGATAGTAAAAGGATGTAAATTGTTTGACATTAATTTTTATTACGCATATAAAGGGAAATCAGTAGCTATTTTAATAGCTTCATTTTTCACCTCAGCAAGTACTGTCTCATTTTCATTATTCAGTAATGCTTTATCAATTAACTGAGCCACTTCTATAAATTGCTTTTCTTTAAGACCTCTTGTTGTCATGGCTGATGTTCCAATTCTCATACCAGAGGTTACAAACGGACTTTTATCATCAAAAGGCACCATGTTTTTATTCAGCGTGATGCCTGCTTTAACTAAAGTGTTTTCAGCTAATTTTCCATTTAAGTTTTTACTTCTTAAATCTATAAGCATCATATGGTTGTCAGTTCCACCAGAAATGACCTTATAACCTAAATCTACAAATGCATTTGCCATAGCTCTAGCATTTTGTATTACTTGGCCCGCATATATTTTATATTCATCAGTTAAGTCTTCACCAAAAGCTACTGCTTTAGCTGCTATTACATGCTCTAGCGGCCCCCCTTGAGTACCCGGGAACACAGCACCATCAAGCACTGCACTCATCATTTTTGTTTCTCCTTTAGGTGTTTTTAGTCCCCAAGGATTTTCAAAATCTTGTCCCATCATTATAACACCACCTCTTGGTCCACGAAGTGTTTTATGAGTGGTACTTGTTACTATATGACAATGAGGAATCGGATTGTTTAAATATCCTTTTGCAATTAAACCTGCAGGATGTGAAATATCAGCTAAAAGTAAAGCCCCCACATAATCAGCAACTTCTCTTAATTTTTTATAATCCCAATCACGACTATAAGAAGATGCCCCACAAATAATTAATTTAGGTTTTTCACGTTTGGCAATGTCTTCAATTTTATTAAAATCTATGGTTCCTGTTTCTGCTTCAACACCATAAAAAGATGGTTGATATAATTTACCTGAAAAATTTACAGATGAGCCATGAGTTAAATGCCCTCCATGGCTTAAGTCAAAGCCTAATATTTTATCTCCTGCATTTAAACAACCTAGCATTACAGCAGCATTTGCTTGTGCTCCACTGTGCGGTTGAACATTGGCCCAAGCTGTCCCAAAAAGTTCTTTTAATCTATCAATAGCTAATTGTTCAACTTCATCTACCACCTCACATCCTCCATAATATCTTTTTCCCGGTAAACCTTCAGCATACTTATTTGTTAAGCAACTACCCATTGCTTGCATCACTTGTTTGCTCACAAAATTCTCAGAAGCTATTAATTCAACTCCTTGTTTTTGTCTTTGTAACTCTCTATCAATCAGATTAAATATCTTTTCGTCTCTTTGCATACGCAGGTTTTTTTTAAGGCTGCAAGATAACAAAGAATTGAAATTAAATTGATTGAAAATGTATACTTAGTCTAATTGGTCTATCCACATAAACTTATTTTTTAAAATAGAATTTGTATTATAAAAAATAACTCCTTGTAAACCATAAGACTTAGACAACTGATACTGTTTTTTAATCCCTGCATGACCATTCCATGATGGTGTTTTTTCACCTACACGATATGAAGCTAAACCAGCATATATATGTTTACCATAGCTGTGATTTTTCCACCATTGAGCCAATACATGATAGTCGCACAATTTATTCCCGCATTCCCAATAGAGTTGAGGTGCAGCATAGTCAATCCAATCATTTTTCATCCATTTCAAAATGTCAGCATATAAATCATCATAATTAGTTTGACCAGCTCTAGTATATGAACCTGCTGTATCGCTTGAAGCATTTCTCCATACGCCAAACGGGCTAATACCAAAAGGAAGGTTGGGTTTAATAGACTTTATGGTATCATGTAACATATGAATCACCGTATCAACATTACTTCTTCTCCAATCATCTAATAAAAGTCCTCTATTAAATTTAAGATAAGTGTTTGCATCAGGGAACGGATTACCTGCTTGTCTATATGGGTAAAAATAATCGTCCATATGTAGTCCATCAACATCATACTTAGTCACTATTTCAGCTGCTATATTGGTGATATATTTCCAAACTTCTGGTAATCCTGGGTTGAACAATTTTTGTCTGCCATAGGTAATAAACCACTCTGGATGGGTTTTAGTGATATGCCCTGGTGACTGAGCAGGTCCATATATGTTTTGAACAGCTCTATATGGGTTCATCCATGCATGTAAAGACATTTTTCTTTTGTGGCATTCTTCAATAGCAAAAGCAAGTGGATCATAGCCGGGATCGGTTCCTTGGTCGCCAGTCAAATATATACTCCAAGGTTCATAACTTGATAAATAGAAAGCATCAGCTGCCGGTCTCACTTGCATAAATACTGCATTGAAACCTTTTTGCTTTAAAAAATCTAATATATATATTAACTCTTTTTGTTGTGCTTCGGCACTTAATCCTTTTTTTGATGGCCAATCAATATTGTCTACGGTAGTAAGCCACGCTCCTCTTAAACTGGAACTATCTGATTGTGCACATGACGATAACACAATAAAATATAAAGGGAGAATATAGAAGATTTTTTTAATGCAATTCATTCTGTTGATTCTACATGCAAAATTAAACCCAAGTACTCACGAATCTTTTTTTGTTATCAACTAGGTATCCTAAAAAGTTTACACTAAAAATTAGATTTAATATATTTATCTTAACATTAAAGTTTGTAAGCAACTAATTTTCTTGTATAATTGTCTTTACTTTTAAATATATTTTTGATCAATTATATAAAACATATACTTATATTATTTTTATTAATTAAGGTATCAATTGCTTCAGCCATTGATGTGCATCAGTCATTTATTCAAAACAAAGGTCAGTTAGATTCTCAAGTTTTGTTTGAAAAACAACTTCCCAATGGTTCTTTATTTATAGAGGATGGCTTACTCAAATTTGTGTATTATAATGAGCAAGAATGGAAACAAATAATTGCTCACCCTATCCCCAAAACGTTTAACAAAAAACCTAAAACTTTACATTACCACACTTTAATTCTAAAGTTTGAAGGTGCACATTTTAATAACGTTTCAACTAATAACGAAGCCATTGGGTTTATTAATTATTACCTCCAAAACAATCCAAAAAACTGGGCCTCAAATGTTAAAGGATTTGGTGAGTTATATTTTAAAAACGTTTGGCCAAAAATTGATTTAGAAATTATAGCACAAGGCAATAGTTTCAAATATAATTTTATTATACATGTAGGTGCTGATATAGGGAAAATTAAAACTTCATATGAAGGTGCTACTTATCTAAAACTGAAAAATAAAAACAACTTAACTATAAAAACTTCAGTAAACGAATATATAGAAAAATTACCTCTAGCATATATAAAAAAAGAGGGAGCTATCCAGCCTATTTCATGTAATTATATTCTCAATAACAACACTATTTCATTTTCAACCTCAAAAGATTATTCTGCATATACATTGGTGCTTGACCCAATTCTGGTTTTTTCTACTTACTCTGGTTCTACGGTTGATAATTTTGGGTTTACTGCTACCTATGATAGCAAAGGCTCTTTATATGCTGGAGGCATTGCCTCAAAGCCAACTAAATTCCCATCTGGGCGTTATCCAACTACTGTTGGTGCTTTTCAATATAGCTATGGTGGGGGTGATGGAAATGGCTGGGAAGGTTTTCCGTGTGATATAAGCATAAGCAAATACACTCCCAACGGCGATTCACTGGTGTGGGCAACGTATTTAGGTGGCACAAAAAACGAATATCCTCACAGTATAGTAGTTGATCAAAATGACCAACTCATTGTTTTTGGAACAACAACATCAAGAGATTTCCCGACCACTGTTACAGCCTTTGACACCAGTTTTAATGGCTCGTTTGATATTATAGTTTCAAAATTTAGTCATGATGGATCTAAGCTTATAGGCTCTAGTTATATTGGTGGCTCAGCTGAAGATGGCTTTAACGTTGACGGACCTCTAAAATATAATTATGCTGATGAGTTTAGAGGCGAAGTAGATGTTGACAACTATGGCAGTATATATATTGCCACTTGTACAAGAAGTAAAAATTTTCCAGTATCCGCATTTGCCCCACAAACTAAAGCCAATGATTCTTTAGAGGCAGTAATGATAAAACTAGATAGCAATCTTGTAAAGCTTGATTGGAGTAGCTATTGGGGAATGAAAGGAGAAGATGCTTTTTACTCTATAGAAATTGTAAACGACACTTTAGTATATATTGGTGGAAGCACTACTAGTAAAGGAATGCTCACAGATACTTTAGCTATAGACACAGCATACAAAGGTGGCAGAGCTGATGGCTATATAGCTTGTTTTACCAATGACAGCCTTAAATATATAAGAGCAACTTATATTGGTACCAGCGAGTATAATCAAGTATATTTTATAGAACAAGACATTAAAGGTAAAATATATGCAACTGGGCAAACAGATGGGGTGTTTCCTATAGTTGGTTCGGTATATAGTCAACCCAATTCAGGTCAATTTATCATAAAATTATCGCCAGATTTAAGACAAGTTATTTTGTCTACAACTTTTGGTAATGGCAGTCAGACAGCTGATTTAAAACCTTCTGCTTTTATGGTAGATTATTGCGAAAATGTATATTTTTCAGGCTGGGGTAGTGATGTAGCAAACCCATCAGACCAAGTAGGAACCACATTAGGCTTATATGTTAGCAATAATGCAGTTCAAAAAACTACTGATGGGAATGATTTTTATCTCATAGTGTTTTCTAAGAATTTACAAGGCGTTGCCTATGCTACTTTTTTTGGTTCGCCTGGCCAATCAGGCGAGTTTAGCGACCATGTTGACGGAGGTACAAGTAGATTTGACCCAAGAGGTGTTGTATATCAATCAGTGTGCAGCAGTTGCCCCGCAGGTAATCTTTCTAATATTAGCAATTTCCCTACTACAGCCTCTGCTTTTTCAAAAACAAACCCAAGTCCTAGATGCAGCAATGCTTCATTTAAAATAGATTTTCAAATTTCTAACGCTGTAATTGCTGACTTTACAGTACTTCCAAGGTCACAATGTTTCCCGGGTAATATTACCATTACAAATAAGAGCATTGGTGGTAAAAAGTTTTTTTGGGATTTTGGCGACGGAAAACAAGACACAGCTAAAAACCCTTCACACATATATACGCAAGCTGGTGAATATAATATACGACTCATTGTATATGACAGCAACAGCTGTAATGTTATGGATACAGCGTATAGAAACATTACGTTGCTTCAAACAGGTGATGCTAAGTTTGACATAATCAAAGATTCATGTTCATATAAGGTTTCAGTGTTAAACAAATCAAATTATATATTAAGCACAGAATGGCATTGGGGCGATGGTAGCAAAGACACCACTACAAATGCTTCACATACATATACAAGCAAAGGTAGTTACACCATCAAACTCATTTTAAACAAAGGACTGCCATGTAGTGACAGTATTGAACAAACGATAACACTTAAGGTAGATTCAAATATAAAAGCTGGTTTTACCAAAACGCCAGCAAGTGGTTGCAACCCTCTCACTGTTAACTTTACTAATACCAGCAATACCAAAGGAGCTTATCTGTGGAGTTTTGGAGATGGAAAAACTGATACAGTTGAAAATCCGGTTCATATTTATAAAGATTCAGGTATATATATAGTAAAGTTAAAGTTAGTAGATATATATGGTTGCGGGTTAAAAGATTCATTGACTGACACAATAAGAGTAAATCCTAAAGCACAAGCAGCTTTTAATACTGCAACAAAACTGTGTGATCTTACAGTTGATATATACAATCAAACTATTGATGGAAAACCTTACTTTTGGGATTTTGGTGATGGACAAACAGACACAAATACATCACCTTCTTATACCTATAAAAAAGGTGGCACCTATACCATTAGACTAATCACAGGTGTTGGAACTCTCTGTCCTGATACTGCAGAACAAACTTTAGAAATAAAACAAGATAGCTCAGGCGACTTAGTGATGCCCAATGTATTCACGCCTGATGAAGATGGTATGAATGATTGTTTTAAGCCTGGAGGCGTTCAAAGTGGTTGTGATGATTTTAAAATGTATATATACAATATGTGGGGAGAATTGCTTTTTGAAACTGAAGACATCAATAATTGCTGGACAGGAAAAGATAAAAACAACAAAGAACACCCAACTGGCACTTATTATTGGTTGATGGAGGTGGCTAAAGGCAAAGGCAAAAAAATAAAAACAAAAGGGCATGTATTGTTGCTTCGAAAAGAATAATCATTCAATACCTTTGCTCTAATAAAATGGCAGAAGAATTAAAAGATACCTTAGCTAAACTTCTAAATAAGTACAAACTTGCCGAGCCTTTGGCCAGGTATGATATCGTAAATTCATGGGAAGCCATTATGGGTAAAGTAATTGCAAAACACACCCTCAAAGTTTATATCAGAGGCAAAGTAATGTATATACATGTAGACTCTTCTGCTTTAAGAAATGAACTAGTCTATGCTCAAGACACTATCATAAAACTTGTAAATGACCATGCAGGAAATAAGATTATAAATGAAGTAGTATTGTATTAAAAAATAAAAAAAGGAGGCTGTAATTATACAGCCTCCTTTTTTTGAATGAGTATTCAGTTTTATTGTTTCACAAATCTAACATTTTGATTAAATGTACTATTTGATATTTGAACCACATAAACACCTTTAGTCAATTTTTGAAGTGGTAATTCAAAAACCCCCGTTTGCTGGGTTGTTTGAATATATAATTGAGAAACAAGCTTGCCTGTTAAGTCAAATACTTTTACCGTACTTCTTTCTGATACTTCTAAATTGTTATAAGCAATTGATAAAAACTCAGAAGCAGGGTTTGGATATATACTTATAGATGTTTTTGTTACTTTGCTAAACATGATAGAACGAATATCAGACTCAGTTGTAGTTCCATTATAATCAACTTGTTTGATACGGTAATATAATTTTGATGCTACACTTGAAGCAGATTTATCTATAAAACCATAATCTAATTTAGATATAGAATTACCTTGTGATATAACTTCACCAACCTTTATGTAATCAATTCCATTGGTACTTCTTTCTATGTCAAAATGGTCGTTGTCTTTTTCAGTTGCAGTACTCCAATTTAAAACTCCATTTTCTCCTTCAGGCAAAGCTATAAATGATAACATAGTTATAGGCAATGGCGAAAGTATTGAAGATGGAACATAACTTGGGTTAAACTCTGAGAATGAAGATGTACTTACTTCTAAATAATAATCACTTCCAAAAGCACCTGCAGTTGCATTTAACAAACTAAAATCTGATGATGATCCAGAATTGTTTTTAGGATTTAAATCAACAGATCCTCTATACTTTGATATATCTATATCAGAGAAATTAATCACTGTTCCGTATTTATTAAACACACTGTCTTTCAATTCTTGTAATTCTGCATTTTTAGAAAAGAACCTGATAGAAACAGGCGTTGATGGTTGTGTAGTTGGAGATATATAAACATTTCTGTCTAAAAGATATCCAAAAGTATTAACTCCTGTTGTATATAATTTAGTAGAGTCAGTTCTTAGACCTACTGCACCATTGATTCTAACACCCCAACAAGTTGCACCTAAATTGTTACCATTAGGGTTGATTGCAAATACCAAATTACCACTGGCATCTCTCACATTCATCCATGTAGAGCCAGAAAACGTAGGGCAAGATGAAGATACTATATAATCTGAAGTATTAGTACGTATCACGTTATTTACCTCATCAGCTCCAATACATGGAGGGAAAGCTCTAGGTGTATTGTCTATATCATTTGTAATTGAAGACAGAATATTACCTGTTCCAATTAATGCTGAAGCAGCTGGTATATGTAAATCTACAGCAGAAGCACTTGCATTGGTAAATACTGGATTTACATTTATCGAATTCATATCATTATTTGCTGGTGATGTATAGACTATTCCTTGCATGGCTGCTACTGATGTATAAGTAGTACTGAACAATTTAATCAATGGTACTCCAGTTCCACCCACTACAAAGTAATTGTTATAATTGCATTCTGCTATTTGTGCTTTTGCATTAGCTAAAGTGTTGCCATTTATACTTAAAGGTATAGAACTTGTGCCACTGGTATTAGATACGATATTGTTATTTACAATCCTAATATTAGAACGAGCAGCACTTGCATAAACTCTTAAAGCATATGATGTAGCTGTATTGTTATGTTGGTATAATGAATTGTTATATATATTTACATAATTTGAATTCTCAACATCCAAAGCATAATAGTCCACATTTGCATTGTTATCAGCCATAAAGTTGTTATGAATCAGCACAGGTGAAGTCTCACCATTGATGTTCATGTTTTGCATTTTAACCCCATTTACTCCTTGTCCATGTATTTTGTTATATGCAAACTCCATAGCTCCAGTTATATTAGAAATATCGCCTGTCAATGCACCGCCTGAAGCAGAGCGTGCAATGGTATTATATCTGATCTTTGGTGCATTAGCATAATACATATAAATTGGCGAATATACATCATTAATAGAAGTATTAAAATTGTTTGAATCTAATACTATACCTCTAGTATAAGTATTTATATTGCTACTAATTCCAATCAAAGCTATTCCAAAAGAGTTAGTTATACTGTTATTTGCAATTCTAAGATTTGGTGTGTTTCCATTAGCATATATGACAGCAGTGGCTGTTCCCCCTCCCCAACTAGAAGTTAATACACAACCAGTTATACTTACATTATAAGCACTATCTCCCAAAGATGGGTTAATTAAGAAAGAATTTCCTGTTGCACTTCTAACAGTCATATTCTTAAATGATATATACTTAGTATTAGTCATTCGGCAAGTATAAGCACCTGATGAAGTTTGCAATATAACATTGGCGGCAACACCAGCTTCTGATTCAAATGTAATGGTATTAGTTGAACTTGAACCTGTAATTGCTGCCATACTTATAGATTCAGTATAAGTACCTGCTCTAACTTTAAATGTAACAGGTCCAGTAATTCCAGCACAATTTAAAGCATTAGCCACTGCCGTAAAGTTTGAGAAACTAGGAGATGCTCCACCTACAGTATATACACCACTTAAAGGTTGATATATAACATATGTTAATGAATCATTACCTGAATATCCATCTGCAAAACCATTGGGAGAATCAGTCCAAGCAAAAATGGTATCTATTTGCATTCCAGTAAAATTATATTGGTTAGCACCATTAAAGGTTGCATTGGTAGATAAGGTACTAGCTAAACTTCCAGTCCAAGATATAGTTTTAACAGAGCCATTTATTCCAACTTTATAGTTCACATTAGATGAAGTTATTGTCGCTGCCCCATAATTTTTGAAAGTTAAAACTACATTCTGTAAACCTGTTAATAACGGACAAGCAGGAGATACAGTTGCTGATACGCCAATGTTGTATTGTGGAATATTATATTCGTCAGCACCCATATCTACAGTCACTGATGGACTTATTGGACGTGTGTCACCATCTATATCAGTAGTAACAAGAAGTAAATTTGTTCCTGCATCATTTAACTGACTACTCATACTATGTAGGTTGGTTAAGTTATTTATATATATTGGATCTCCACTTTTTGAGTTTGCATTAAAAGTAGGGCTACCACCAGTAGCTGTTGAATATCCACTTTGTCCTATAACAAATTTGTTTGAACCAGATGTATAATAGTTGTTATAATTGATAATTAAATTAGTGATAGGTGTGCCACTATTATAATAAAAATAACAAGCATAGGTACCTGTACCAAAATTTGCAAATGAGTTATTTTTTATATCTAAGAAATCATACATTCCTGCACTTGTTTGTTGTATAAAAAACGCTGCCCCTGTAGATGTACTATTGACACTAACAGAATTATGATAAATTCTTAAATATCTACTAGCAAAGGTTGTAATAGGATTGATATAAATACCATAAGCACTTGCAGAAGAATGCGCTCCTCCAATCATATTGTTAAATACTGTAGAATATCTAGTCCCAGTTCCACTTTGGTAGTTGGCACTTGATAAAAACAATCCGTATTGCCCAAATTTATTGATGCTGTTGCCTTCAACCCTAAACGAGTCATTATAATCCATATATATACCAACTGCTGATGAACTTGAAGATGCACTCATGGTTATTACGTTATTTAATATATCAATATTTCTTTGAAACTGACTATATATTCCATAAAAATAACTTCCCAATATTTGGTTATTGCGTATCTTATTTTTGTTTTCAAACCTACTGATACTGGTGTTTCCTATTAAGTATACTCCATAGCTTCCATTGTTTATAATATTGCTATCTAAAGTAAATCTACTTAACGAATCAATAGCTGCATTGCCTTGATTTATTACAGCTTCATTTAAACTATTAACTGTTGACACAGCAGAAGATATAATATTTGAAACTAACCTCACACTGTCTTGTGCAAGTGCAAAACGTACTGCTGATTTAAAACTTCCTGAAGATGTGTTTGAAATGGTTAATCCTCTAAAAGTTATAAAACTAGTTCCATTTAAAAAGATAGTATGATTGTCTAATAATGAAGAATTTGTTCCAATAGTAATTACTACAGGTGAAAGATTTGTAGGGTCAGGCCTGAAAGTTATATAATTAGTAGCAGATGAACCTGAAATTGCATTTAATTGAATTCTTTCAGAATAGGTTCCTTGTCTTACATTAAAATATACTGGCCCACAAACACCTTTTGTATTTAAATCTGTTGCAGCAGCAGTAAATGTTGCATAATCTGGAGACGAACCACCTATGGTATATACGCCGCTTAATTGAGCAGCAGGTACATATGTAATTGTATCATTTGAATTATTTTGATCTAAACCCCCTGGTGTATTTAAATCTTTAACCCATACTTTAATAGTGTTAACACCAGCACCAAAAGTATAAGAACCTATATTAAGTGATGAAGTTGAAACACCTTGTGCTATTGAACCACTCCAAAAATAACTTGGGTATTTTTGAATACCATTCACTGACCATTTAATAGAATCAGATGTTAAAGTTGTTGAACCCATGTTTTTCATTGTAACAAAAACTGATGATGAACCACCAGAACATAAGGTAACAGGAGCATCAACACTTACAATTGTTGCGTCCAAACTATATGGATTAAATTCATCACATCCAATATCTGGAACTAATGCACCTCCTGGGCAGCTGCCATTCGGACATCTTCTTTGCTTGTCGTAATCTGTTATTACAGGTGCATATACAATACCTGCATTATTTAGTGAACCTGAATTGGTGTGTAAATCTGTATTCGATGTGAATACAGGTGCAACATTTAAAGATGCTGCATCTTTTGTTGTAGCAACTCTCCAGCTGGCTATGGTTGTATAAGGTGTTGCTCCCACATATCCTATATAAGCACCAGTAGTATATAAGTTATTGTTATTGCATAATGTATAACTAGAAGGCACGTCCATTCTAACAGAAGGAGCTCCATTATAAGCCGCAAATACATTGTTTATGACTGTATCACTTGAACTTGAAACGGTTTCAAAAAATGCAGCTGATGAAGTATTTGCTGTTTGATTGGTTCCTATATTGACAGAGTTATGTGCATAAGTTGACCCATAATCATTAGATACTCTGATACCAAAAGTTGCATTGCTGCCTGAACCTATTTGAATCATGTTGTTTGATATGACAGGTCTTTTGCCTGAAGTTCCAGAGTTTACACCAAAATAAGAATTGTGCATACCATGGCCTCCAACAGCTCCCCAAATTTTATTTCCTATGATCATAGGTTTATTTGAAGCAGCATTTATATATATCCACCAATTATACATTCCTAAATAGGTTGTTAAAGCAGAGTTAGTAGATATTCTGTTTTGAGTAAGTATTAAACCATTTAATTGATTGTTATATATACCACATGCGTATTGATTTGTAAAATCACAATTATTGTAGCATAAGTTTTCTGTACTTGTTGATGAACCAGAAGAAGTAAAATAAGAGCCATATGCACCATTATTTATTTTACAAGTATCAAAATACATAAATCTGTTGTTTCCTGATGTTGAACTTATTACAGAAATATTATTAGAATTAGTTGTAGTTACAACACTATTAAATATTACATTATAAAATGAATCAGTTGTTGAGCTACCAGATATAGAAAGGGCAGTACCATATGTTGCGTTAGTTGCATTAATGGTTAAATTTTTAAATTTTATATAATTAACTCCTCCAAGTCTTACTGTATAATTTGCAGAACTATTAGCATTGTATGTTAAAATACGAGTGGCAGCATTACCTGTTCCTCCATCAAATGTTACTGTGTTTGTACTTGATGAACCTGTGATTAATGATAAATTTACTTGTTCATTAAATGTACCTGTTGCAACATTAAATTTTACAGGACCAGTTACACCTCCACAACTCAAAGCCGAAGCAACTGCATTAAATGTTTGAAAATTAGTGGATGATGTTGGAATAGATGCATCTATAGTATAGTTACCATTCAGAACCGGACAAATAGTTGCACTCGCTGTATCATTAGCTAAATTTGCATCTCCAGATAATGCTGTAAAAACTTTTAAAGTATTGGTACCTGCATTTATAGTTATATTATTTGTAAAAGTAACAGTAACAGTATCGCAAATTGCCAATGATGGTGAAAAGCTAAACACTTGTGAATCCATAGGATTGCTATTTATGGTATAATATACTTTCATACTAGAAACCAAATTGGTTCCATAGTTTTTAACACGAACTTTTAGTGGTTGTATGCCTGTTGATACCGGAAAAACAGGAGAAACCAAACTATATAATCCAATATCAGAAGCAGGAGATCCTGTAGGTTCAAATGCTCCCATACTAGGAGGTGTTGGTCTGGATGTTCCATCGTAATCAGTTGTTATGCCTGTCAAACCAGACTGCCCTTTTAAGCAAGCTGTAGTATGGTGATAATCTGTAGATGATACAAATGATACATTATTATTCAAAGACTTAACCCCGCCTCCACTAGGATAGGCTACTGTATAGTTTGTTGAATTATAATTATTACCATTAATTGATAATAATGTTCCACCCGTGTAGTTTGTATAATAATTATTATAGTCTATGCTGCCTACTGCCCCAGAGTTTGGAACATTTATACCTACATTATTTGCAGTTGCTGATGCATTATAAAATATATTGTTTTTAATAGATACATTAGCTCCAGATGTATTGTTTCCTAAGTCAATTCCATTTGAAACTCCTGAACCATAATCCATATAAAAAGTGTTGTTAAAAATACTCCAACCACTAAAAGCACAGCATGCAGCACCCGACCCAGAAATGTAATTAGTGGCTCCTCTTGTACCTCCACCAAAAATATTATTATATATTCTACCATTAACTCCCGAACCACCTGCATAGGTTGTGGCAATACCATATCCATTTAGATTAGTGAATCTATTATAACTAATCTCAGAATACATAGAAGCACTTGGAGCTGGATTAGACCAAGACCAAATGGCAAATTGATTGCTGGCTCCTGTTCTAAGAGAAAAAGTATTGTTTAATACTTTTTGACATAAAGTACCTGCCAACCAAAAATATATGCTCGAATAATAAGCATTATTAAAACTATCTTTTCTAAATTGAATAATTGGATTGGTAGGTCCTGAACCAATATATGTATATACATTGTAATAACCATAATTGATGATACATGTATCAATATTTAAACTATCAACGTTACTACTTGAAGTAGCCATGGCTGTTGTGCTTCCATTCACTACTATGCATGCTAAATTAGAAGCTGATGACGTTTGTGCAGAGCCAGTAAATTCTATTAAACAACCTGTAACACTACATTTAGATGAATTAAGAAAATTCACTATCCAACCATCTGTTGTACCTGAATTTTTAATTGCCATATTCCTAAAATAAATATATTGGCAGGCGTTTAACCTCAAGGTATGAGGATTGGCATTAGTTCCAGCAAAGGTTAACAAAGTACTTGAAGTACCAGCTCCTATAAAGGTTACTTTTTTTGTAAAAGATACACCCGTAATTGCTGGTATATTTATTTGCTCAGTATAGGTATTGGCTGAAACATTAAAAATAGTATTTCCCGTGACACCTGAACCCGTATTATTACTAGGTCCACCATCTCCCCTTGCTATTCCTTGCAAATCATTCACTGCTGCAGTGAATGATTTATAATTACTAGCAGATGCTGCTGCTCCAGAGTTAATAGTATATGCTCCGCTTATTTGTGCAGTAACATTTGTTTTGATTAACATTAGAATTATAAATAGTATAATACTTCTTTTTATAAAAGGTTTTAAAGTGAATAATTTTTTCATTTTGAAAAAGGTTTAAAGTTAAAAATTAATTTACATTAAATCATAAAATATATTTCATGTTTTAATGTACCTCGACGAGGATTTAGTTTCAAATTGTTGTGTTTATTATTTTACATTATTGATTAATATTAGGTTTTAAACTTCAAAAGTAGTTGGTTTTAAAATTAAATATTTAATATGTAAGTTTTTACATGTTTTAATACATACTTAAAAGCATAATAAAATTACAAAATGCTGATTTTCATTTTTTTAAAAAAATATTTTTGAAAAAACCCTTTATTTTAAAAAAAACAAGCATAATTAATTATAAATTTTCATGATAGATATACAATTTTTATTTAATAAAGAAATCATATTTATAATGAATTAAAGTACGAAAATAATTAAAACCAGATTATGCATTAGAATTCGAAGTGAAGGTGAAAACATCAATAAAATCTAACCTTTTGTAACTAAATAATAGTATATGCTATGAAGCAGGAGCAAAAGTTGCGAAGCTTTAAATTTTGCAGTTGTTTTTGCCCGTAGTAGAATTTCTAATGCGTATTCTGGGTTTAACATATGAATAAAGCTTTTAATATATGACTTTATAAAAATAACACTTAAAAAACCTATCTAAATATTCATAAGAAAAATATTTTAAGAAAAGAAAAGACAAGCAAATAATAATAAAAACAAAGAGCCCCGACAGAAATTCTGTCGGGGCTCTTTGTTTAAAGGGCTATCTTATTTTTTGAAAACTTTAGAAGTAATAACTTCTTCGCCGTTTTGTATTCTAATTAAATACATACCAGCAGCAAGTTCTGCAGTATTAAGATTTACAATTGTTTTACCTAATTTGTATTGATTACTATTAGTATAAACAGTTTTACCATTAAGATCTAAGATACTAATAGTAACAAAAGCATCAGTAGATAAATTAAGGTTTACATTTATTGATCCTGTGAATGGTTGAGGGTAGATACTACTTACATTCATAACAGAAGTAGGATAGATAGTTCTAACATCACTTAAAGTAATATTGTCATCTTCATCTACCATTTCTAATTTATAATGAACAGGGCTACCTTTTGCTTTTGATAATACATCAACATCAGTGAATGAATAAGAAGTAGCATTCATGGTATTTCCTGCAGCTTTCTTCATACCTACTTTAGTAAATGCACCATTACCGATACTTCTTAAAATGTTAAACTGTTTGTTATTGATTTCACTAGCAGTTACCCAAGTTAAGTCAGCATTTTTATCATTTGCAACTACTTCAAAGTTCATTAATTGAACAGGAAGTGGGTTAGTAAAGTTACTTGCACCAAATGAGCTAAAGCTATTTAATCCATTTAATCTCAAATAATTGTTTGTTGCATCAATTTCAGAAGCAGCGTGAACTTTCCATGCACCTAAACCAGCATCAGGAGCTTTAGCAATTTCCATTGCACTTTCTGATGGGTTACTTCCTAACAATGCATCATCATAGAAAACAGTTGCGTCATATTCATATGCACTTCCACCTACTGCAGTAAACTGAGTATAGAAGTTCATAAATTGAGCACTAGGGTTCAATCCATTATTTGTAGGGTCAGGAGGGTTAGTTCCACTCCAATATTGAACATTTAATGAAGTTGGAAGAGTAGCACCTGTACTTGCATGCCATTTTGTTCTAGCAATTAATCTTCCACCAAATGTAAATGTCAAACTATCGTTATTAGCGAAAGCGCCAGATTGTCTTGCAAACGGTGGAGCTACAGTAGGTGTAAACTCATGAGCACCAATATCAGTTCCATAACCTAAAGTAGTTCCTCTTGGTGTGTTATTGTAATCAGTTGCAATATTACCAGAAGTAGTTCCAGCTATACCGTTACCATTTACATACCATGAAGCTTTAGTAGTGTTATTGATTGTTAAGTTACCTACATTTTTGTTAGTAAATAAACTATCAGCAACAACTGAGTCACTTAACTCACTCCAGCTATTAGCATCTTTACCAGTTGATGATTTCCATGTAGCAAAAGTTCTATCAATTGCAGAGAAAGTTCCAATTTTTGTCAAGTTAGAAGAAACTAACAAGTTGTAATTAGAAGTTAAGTTAGTAGTAGAACTAATGTTCATTGAATAGTTATTAGTTGAACCACCTACTCTGTCTACATAAACTATATTGTTTACGAATCTATGAACTCCAGTAGAAGTACGTCTGTAACCAAATGAACTGTTAGAACCAGAAGTAGAAGTTCCACCAACATATATAGAATTGTAGTAGTAGTTTAATGTACTAGCTGACACATCATATAAACCATTAATAGTTACATCATTTGTGTTAGAACCATTGCTTAATGCTATTTGGTTATTAGTATATGAAGTTGTACCTCCTAATGAATTATAGATACCATTAATAGAAGCTGAAGAATTAGAAGCATTGGTATTAGTCAATGCATAGATTCTATTTCTAGAAATTAAACCATTAGCACCACTGTTGTTATGGAACAATCCAATTACATTAGCATTTAGTCCATTAGCTCTTAAGTTATTAATATTATTTCTTAAGATTTCAGGAGAAGCTTGAGTTGTAGAGCTACTTAAACCTATACCTATTACAGCAGATGTTGCACCTAAAACAGTATTTGCATTTTCAGATACAATATTTGATACTGTATTTGAGTCAATCATAAATCTAGCAGCACTTGTAGCATTACCAGTCATGATACCATATGAAGTACTAGTAGAAAGTACACCAGTATAACCATTGTATAAGTTATTGATGGTGTTGCTTCTTACATAATGAATGTGAGAAGTTCCGCCTGCTGTTACTAAGATACCACCTAATAAAGCTGGACCATTACTACCTGATTTGTTCTCAATGCTGTTTGTAATTGTAGCACTACCAATGTAGTTACTGTCTATAAAACAAGTAGAGCCATTAATAGCAGATGATAAGTGTTGAATACCTAATACCTCAGCTGAAGTACTTGCTCCTACTGCTACGTTAGTATATGATAAACCACCTATGGCATTGTTTTTAATCTTAGTGTTTACTGTACCGTTAATAATACGAATACCACAAACTCTAGATGCACCAGTTGCATTATAGTTGGTTACTTGTATAGAACCAGCAACAGCTGTATCTCCTAACATATTTCCTTTAGAAGGACCATCGCCACCTACTTCTGCATTACCAACTGATAGCAATACCGCAGCAAATGTTGATTGTAAACCTGCAGCATTTATATGTACAGATATATTTCTAATAGTATTACCATATATGTATATAGGTAAAGTAGTACTAGGTGAATTTGTTCTAATTGGGAATACTTGGTTTAATTGACCATTAGGAACAGTAGCGTCACCAATTTGGTAAATTGAACCCGCAATACCAGAGATACTACCACCTATTTCATTACCTTGAACCAAGTGGCCACCTTCAGTAGTATTGTTAAAGAAGATACCATGAACATTGGTAGTAACTGCACCTACTGGTAAGTTTATCATAGTTTGAGTAAACTTGTTGTTTAAGATATTCCAAAATCTATCATTACCTAAGTTTAAAATACCAGCTACGTTAGCAGAACCACTTACAAACACATTCAAGAAGTTGTTATTTCTGATAGTGATGTAGTCGTTTTCTTTAGCAGCAGTTCCACTAGCATTAATATGAGACAATGGAGTAGAAGTAGACATATTGAATTGGTTATATTCAAATGTGTTACTGTCATTACCAGTGGTTGCAGTTGTAGTAGAAATACTTACAGTACCTGTAGCGGTATTGTTACTAAACAAGTTACAGTAACGAATTGTATCACAAGTTGCATCATTGGTCATTACCATATTAGAGAATGCAACACTTGAAGTGTAGATATTCATGATTCTAGAAGAACCTGTACCACCAGCTCTACCATCAAATGTAATGTATTTAGCACCATTTAAGTTGATTGCATGAGCACCAGTTACATTAATCCAAACACCAGTGTCACCTGAAGCTGGTCTGAATGTAACACCTACAGTTGGGCTAGAACCCGGTATTTTACCTACAAAGTTTAATTGGTTAGTATATACCCCGTCAGCAATATCAACAGTTACATTTCCTGCGATTCCACAATTGTAAATACTGCTTACAAAACTACTTATAGTTAAGAAATTTGTATTTGAAACAGGTAAGGTAGGGTTTACAGTATAGGTACCTGTGTAAGGTGTACAATAGGTATTTTGAACTGTATCATTGGTATTGTCTTGGTCTGCATTACCACCATTGATGTTACCGTTGTATACTTTCATAATAGTGTTACCTGCAGGGAACATAGTTTGAACTGAGAATGAGAAGTTAGCAGAGTCACATGGTTGAATAGCAACACCTGGCGTAAATGTTTGTGATGTTACAGAACCATTAATACTATAGTTCATCACAACGCTAGTTACTGGAGTATTACCAAAGTTTTTAACTCTTGCAGTAATTGTGTAATTAGTTGCTGAAGCTATAGAAGTAGAAGCAGGGCTAATTACCAAAGTAGTAGCTACATCATAAGTATTAGCTGTGTATTCGTCAGCTCCAATGTCTGGAGTAGTAACACTACGGGTAGTATTATCAATATCTACAGTCATTAATGATGTAACTGGAGTACCTTGGTTATCCATACAAGATTTGTTTATAATATGTAAATCTGATATAGAAGTAAACGTAGGACTCACCGAAACTGAGTTAGCATCTCTAGATGAAGTAGATTTCCATGTAGTTAAGGTTGAACATGCAGTACTTGTGTTGTAATAACCTAAAACGGCACCAGTTGAGTACAAATTGTTGTAGTTAAAGTTAGTGTACATACTATTTATATCTAATCTTACAGCAGAACCACCAGCAGAAGCAGTGAATATGTTGTTATTGATTGTGTTTTGGTATGAACCATAACCTTGTTGGAACCAAGCTGCAACTGAAGCATTAGATGCTAAAGAAGATGTCATGTTAATTGTGTTATATACATAATCAACTCCATTATCTTGAGAATTATACATTCCATATGCTGAATTGCTACCTGCACCTATTTGTATAAAGTTGTTTGCTACTAAGTATCTTCTTGCTGGAGTAGATCCTCCAGAGTTAACACCTAAGTAGTAGTTATACATACCATAACCACCTACTGCACCACTTATTTTGTTACCAGTGATGATGGTTTTATTGGCATCTGCCAATACCATTACCCAATAGTTATATAATCCATAATAATTTGTATATGCTGAATTAGTTGTGATGGTATTGTTTTTAATTACAACTCCATCTACATATTGGTTCATTATACCCATATAGTATTGATTTGTAAAGGTATTACGTGTGTATGTAGTTCTTTGAGCAGAAGCACCAAATGAACTACTAGAAGAAGAGTAGTTATATACACCATAAGCACCATTGTTAATTACACATGTATCAAACACCATGAAGCTAGACACATTTGTTCCAGAGGTATTAGTAGATATAACCGCTAAGTTTTGACCAGTTGAAGTAGTAGTAACACCATTGAAAATTACATTTTGGAATGAATCGCTTGATGCATTAGCTGTATAGAACAAGGCTATACCATAAGTGGTGTTTTGAGAATTGATACTTATATTTTTAAATCTCACAAAACTAGCACCAGCTAATGATAAAGTATAGTTATTAGTAGAGTTAGCATTAAATGTTAAGATTCTAGTAGCAGCATTACCTGCACCACCATCAAATGTGATCGTGTTAGTTAATGAAGAACCTGAGATACCGCCTAAAGTTACTTGCTCAGTATATGTACCAGCAGCAACATTTATAACCACCGGACCTGATACACCACCACAAGACAATTGACTTGCAACAGCTGTAAAGGTTTGGAAGTTAGTAGCCGAAGCAGCAATTGAAGCATCAATAGTATACACACCTGACATTGAAGTACAGAAAGTAGCGTTTAAGGTATCATTTGAATTGATTGCATCACCAGCTAAAGATGTATACGTTTTAATTGTATTAGCACCTGAACCAACAGTAATATTAGAACTGAAAGTAACAGTTGCAGTATCACATTGTGCTAAAGCTGGGCTAAAGGTAAATGTTTGAGATACTGGTGATCCTCCATTAAAGATATAAGACATGCTTAAACTAGCAACTGATGCAGAACCGTTGTTTCTAACCAACACTTTCAATGGTTGAGAACCAGCTGAAACCGGAGATGACGGCGTAACAATTGAAGAAGCTTGCATATCATTTGCAGGAGATGTTGTGTTCTCATCAGCACCCATATCAGGAACTGAAGGTCTTGTTGAACCGTCAAAGTCGATAGTAGTTAATGTTGATAAGTTAGTACCATTGTTACACACACTTGAAATATGTAAATCTGAAGTAGAAGTGAAACTAGGAACCACATTGATAGAATTTGCATCAGTAGTGATAGTTGCAGCTTTCCAAGCATTGAAGTTAGAATAAGCAGAACCACCTATGAATGCAAAGTTTGCACCTGCAGTGTAATATTGGTTATAGTTAACAGTTGGGTAGTAAGTGAAGTTATCAACTCTCATAGATGGAGCACCATTGTATGCAGAGAAGATATTGTTTTGAATTGTATTACTTCCATATGCAGTTCCAGTGAATTGAGCTGCCCCAGAAGCATTGGTACTTTGAGAAGTACCTACGTTTACTGAGTTAAATATATAATCTACACCATTGCCATTACCTTCACTTAATCCAACAGCTTGGTTTGCACCAGAACCTATTTGAATCATATTATTAGAATATAAGTATCTTCTAGCAGTAGTGATTGATGAATTTACACCATTGTAGAAAGAATAAATACCAATACCTCCAACAGCACCAGATATTTTATTACCTGATACAGATGTTTTATTGGCATCAGCTCCACACATAATCCAATAGTTATTGATTCCATTGTATGAAGTAAATGCTGAGTTTGTGGTAATGATATTCTTATTAATTATGATACCATCTAAATATTGGTTATAAACACCCATATAATATTGGTTAGTAAGTGTGCTTCTAGTTAATGTAGTACGTTGAGATGAAGAGCCCAATGAACTACTTGAACTAGAGTAATTATACATACCAAATGATCCATTATTAATCACACAAGTGTCAATAACAATATCATTAGAAACGTTTGTACCTGAAGTAGGAGAACTTATAACGGCATATTGTTGTGAGGTAGAAGACATGTTTATACCATTAAAGATAACATTTTGGAATGAGTCATTAGATGCATTGTTATAGTAATACATAGCAGTACCATAAGTAGTATTGGTGGCATTGATGGTCATATTCTTAAAACGAATAAACCTTGCACCATTTAATCCTACAGTAAAGTTGTTGGTTACGTTAGCACTAAAAGTAAGTATTCTTGAAGCTGCATTGCCTGCACCACCATCAAAAGTAATTGAGTTGGTATTAGATGCATTAGTTATAGCAGGAATAATCACTTGCTCGTTAAAGGTTCCAGTTACTGTAAATTTAATAGGTCCAGAAACACCACCACATGTATTTAATGCAGCTATTGCACTAGCAAATGTTGTAAAGTTTGTAGAAGAAGCAGCTATGGTATTGTTAATGGTATAGTTTCCAGAAATACCCGGGCAGAAAGTGAAAGTTAAGGTATCATCTGTATTATCTCCATCACCTGAAGCCACACCCCATATTTTCAAAGTATTTGAACCAGAAGCAATAGTTATTTGAGGAGTAGTGAAATTATAAGAAGTAGTATCTAAAGATACTAATGAACCAGTGTAAGCAGTAGTTACAGCAGCACCACCATTGAATTTAAATCCAATAGTTGCGTTTGTAATCGTATTACCACCATTATTTTTAACATTTACTCTAACATTGAATGTACCAGTTGAAGTAGGTAATGAAGGAGATAACAATAAGTTAGCACCCATGTTATTAGGAACTGGTCTTTCATAACCACCCATGTAAGGTAAAGTAACACTTCTAGGTCTTCCGTCGATATCTAAAGTCATCAACGATGCTAAAGGAGTACCAAATTTCAATGAAGTATTGTTATGAGTTAATACAGTGTTTGAAGTAAATGCAGGAGCAACGTTAATAGAGTTTAAATCTCTTGCAGAGTTAGTTCTCCATATTGCAATAGTACCACAAGCAGTAGAAGTATTGTAATAACCTAATGTACTACCAGTGGTATATAAATCATTATAGTTACAAGTACTATACATACCATTGATATCCATTCTAATAGAAGCTGCTCCATTGTATGCAGCAAAAATATTATTTTGAATAGTGTTTTGGTATGATCCATAACCTTGTTGGAAGTATGCGGCAGCAGAAGTATTAGCTGTTTGAGATGTACCAATGTTAATAGAGTTATAGATATAATCAACTCCATTATCTTGGTTATTATACATACCAATTGTAGCATTTGCACTAGAACCAATTTGTATATAGTTATTAGCAATTAAATATCTTCTAGCAGGTGTTGACCCTCCAGAATTTACTCCTAAATAGTAGTTATACATACCATAACCACCCACAGCACCAGATATTCTATTGTTGGTGATGATGGTTTTGTTAGCATCTGCTAATACCATAATCCAATAGTTATAAATACCATTATAATTGGTGTAAGCAGAATTTGTAGTGATAGTATTTCCTTTAATAACTACTCCATCCATATATTGGTTTTGGATGCCTATATAGTATTGGTTTGTTAAAGTACTATTACTTAAAGTAGTTCTTTGAGAAGAAGAACCTAAAGAACTGCTACTTGAAGAATAGTTATACATACCTATTGAACCATTATTAATAGTACAACTATCTATTACAATATCGTTAGATACATTTGAACCTGAAGTAGAAGAGGTAATTACAGAATATTGTTGTGAAGTAGAAGTTGTACTTATACCATTGAAGGTAACTTTAAAGAATGAGTCGTTAGAAGCATTACCAGTGTATTGCATGGCAGTACCCCAAGTACCATTGGTAGCGTTTATAGTCATGTTCTTAAAGCGAACATAATTTGCACCGTTTAAGTTTACTGTATAGTTAGCCGTTGATAATGTAGAAGAGAAAGTTAAAATTCTAGTTGCAGCATTACCAGTACCACCATCAAAGTTTACCGTGTTGGTAGCAGAAGTACCTAAGATTGCACCTAAGTTTACTTGTTCAGTATAAGTATTTGCAGCCACGTTAAATGTTACTTTACAAGATACACCCGAAGCATTTAGCATGCTTACAGCACTATTAAAGCTTGTAAAATTAGTAGATGAAGGGGCTATAGAACTGTTGATGGTATAGTTACCACACAAAGGCACACTTAACGTATTAGAAGTAAAGGTATCATTTGGAGGGAAAGCATCTGATGTACCGTTTGGACTATCAGAGAATGCTTTTATCACATAAGATGTATTTGCAGCAAATGTGTAAGCACTACCTCCAGAGAAAGTAACGTTAGTAGTTGCACCTGCAGCTAAAGAACCTGTCCAAGCTTGAGAAACGATAGAACCACCATTTACTCTGTAGCTTACGTTAGCAGAAGTAACTGTGTTTGTACCATTATTTTTCAAAGTAGCTACTATATTGTTTGAACCAGCAACCAAGTTTGGATTAGCAGGAGTTAAAGCTGAAATTGATACATCATTAGCCACACCAGGATTTTCTTGAGCACCAATATCAGTTGAGGTTCCTCTTGAAGTACCAGCATAGTCTATAAGAACAGAAGATATTCTAGGTACGTTTCTAGAACCATCTCCAATATTAAGATTGGTGTTTGATATAAAATAAGGATTTCCAATTATTGAGTTTGCATTGTAACCGCTATGACCAATTAAAGATGATAATGGAATACCTGTACCAGATATTGAAGCAACTATAGTTGAAGATGTTGCACTTGAGTGATAGAATAAGTTGTAGTTAAAACTAGCATTATTAATTGCAAAATAAATATAACCGCCATTGTCTTGAGTATAGAATCTAGCTAAAGAACTTGCACCTGTAATAGCAAAGATATTATTTCTAATATCAAATGTTGTAGAACCTGAAGTACAACATGTATTACTCCAGATACAAGTAGCAGAAGTTGTTGCATTGGCCACATCTAGGTTAATAGTATTGTGGAAAATATCCCAGTTGTAGAATGAAGTTTGAGGCATGTAGATACCGATTGCAGAAGTACTTCTGAAACCGCCTCCTATCATGTTGTTAGCCATTAAACCTCTGGCAGAAGCAAATGCAGTAGTACCAGTTAAGTATATACCATATTGACCCATATTGATCATTTTGTTACCAGAAATAGACCAAGTTCTAGCAGCAGAACTTGCGTTAGGACAGTTTTGAACAGCTATACCATAACTACCAGTTGTGTTGGTATTTAAAGTGATATTGTTTCTATCAATTGTTCCACCATTGATGCCTTGAGCAAAAATACCGTATTGGAATGCATTGGTAATGGTATTATTTCTGATAATATTACCTGAGTTGTTTACATTGCTTGAACCATATAAACCAACTGACAAATAACCACCAGCAATGGTATTAGAATCGATATTACAATTGGTAAATAAACCATTAGTGGTATAAGAAGTAGCACTTCCGTTCATTAATATTCCAATATAATTGGTACTATTAAAATTAGTAACTGGAGTACTTCCAAAATCAACGATACAATTATTGATATTGATATTAGAATCTACTAAAGTACTTAACAATTGAACAGGCCATGCATTAGTTCCATTGGCACGTATAGTTAAGTTTCTAATAGTCACATATTTTGAGTTAGTTATACGAATTACGTGTGAATTAGCAAGCGTAGAACTTGTAAACTGAATGGTACGAGAAGCAGCATTACCATTACCACCATCAAATGTGATGGTATTAGTAGCAGAAGCTCCAGGAGCATTTAATATCTCTACTTGTTCAGTATAAGCAGTAGCACCCATAACTGTAAAAGTTGTTGCACAACTTACTCCAGAAACATTTAATCTAGAAACTGCAGAAGTAAAACTTACAAAATTGGTTGAAGAAGCTGGGCTTCCTTGGTCAATGGTGTAACTTCCACATAGAGCAGGAGAAACAGTAGTAGTTATGGTATCATTTCCTTTAAAAGCATCTGTAGTTCCATTAGGGCTATCAGAATAAACTACTAAAGTATAGTTCACTCCATTACTAAAAGTAACTGGAGAACCAATTGAGACATTAGTAGAAGCACCAGGAGCTAAAGAACCAGTCCAAGCAGTAGTAGCTAAACCACCACCATTAATAGTATAAGATACGTTAGCACTGGTTACAGTATTAGCACCATTGTTATTTATAGTAGCTTGAATAGTGTAATTACCAGCAGCAAAAGGAGAAGCAGGAGCCACTAAAGCAGTTACTCTAATTTCGTTATTTGGTGTTGGAGCCTCATAAGCACCAGGGTCAGTATTTACTGGACGAGCTGTACCATCATAGTCAGTAGTAGGAGTAGTTAATCTAGGAAGATTGTTACCTGTGTTATTGATATGAAGATCAGTTGAAGAAATGAAGAATGGATTTCCAGTGATTGAGTTAGAGTTTAAAGCACCAACTCCACCGTTATACCCTATGAATGATGTTGCCGTTAAAACCGTACCACCTTCATATCCATAAGAAGATGAAGAACCACTTCTGTATAACCAGTTATAGTTCATCATAGCACCTGCGTTTGAAATAGCATAGTAAGCACCATTACCCATATAATAACAATATGAAGTAGAAGATGCATTTGTAACAGCTAATATGTTGTTTTTCACTTGTAAGTTAGTTGTAGCATTAAAGTTACAACATTGTGACATATTTAAACAAGCACTGCTACCACCAGAGTTAGCATTGTCTAAGTTAATGGTGTTATGGAATATATTCCAATTTAAAATAGTACCATTAAAATAGATACCGTTTGCATTGGTACTTGTAAAACCACCACCTATAAGGTTGTTGAAAATAGATCCACGTGAGGTAGCATCAGCAGAACAACTAGTAAAGAACATACCATATTGACCTACATTGTTAATTTTGTTTCTAGAAATAGAATACGTATTAGCAGATGATAGAGCGTTACAATTTTGGAAATACATACCATAACTACTTGTAGTTCCTCCAGAACCAGTAGCTAATGAACTTACGATATTTCTATCGATAGTACCACCGTTTAAGTTATTAAAGTACATAGCATATTGGTAAGAATTAGTACAAGTATTGCCTGTAAATACGTTTGCATTACTAGAAGTAGCACCATAGTTCATAGTCGACCAAATATTGCTATAACCACCATTGATGGTATTTGAGTCTATAGTATTGGTACTTAAGTTTCCTTGAGTATTATATGAAGTAGCATTACCATTTAATACAATACCTTGGTAGTTGGTAGAGGCGAAACTTCCAGTAGATGTTGCACCAAAGTCGATAATACAATTTTTAATGGTATTAAAATTACAAGCAGTAGAACCTAACAAGTGAACAGGCCAAGCATTTGAACCGTTACCACGAATAGTTAAGTTTCTAATGGTGATATAATTTAAGTTATTGATACGAATAGTGTAAGGTAAAGAAGCGTTACCAGTAGCTTGTAAGATACGGGTTGCAGCGTTACCTATACCACCATCAATTGTTAAAGTATTAACAGCTGATAAGCCAGAGATACCTGTTAAATCAACTTGACCTGTATAAGTACCCGCAGCAACATTTAACGTTACAGGGCCACTGATACCTCCACAACCTGAGATTGTAGCAATTGCAGAAGCAAAAGAAGTAAAGTTAGTTAAACTAGCAGGAGCAGATGAGTTGATAGTAAATGTTCCTGATACACCACCTGTACACAAATTAGCACCAATAGTGTCATTTACTGGGTTAGCATCAGTAGTACCATTAGGACCATCAGTATATACTTGTAAGAAAGATAAACCTGAAGAAACATTTAATTGATTAGCTCCACTAAAAGTAATTTGAATGGTATCACAAGGGTTTAAAGTACTACCTAATGTAGTAGTTACTGCAGAACCTCCATTGTATTTGTATCTAATATTAGCAGATGAAATAGCATTGTTACCAACGTTTTTAATGGTAACCACTACATTTTGTAAACCTGTACTTACAGGAGCTATTTGAGATCTAAGAGCAACTACTGATAAATTATTAGCTAAGCTAGTATATTCATAAGCACCACTGTTAGGTGTTGAAACCGAACGGGTGGTACCTAAAAAGTCAGTAGTAATACCAGTTCCACTTACACCTGTGATACAACCATCACCTATATTAAGGTTGGTGTTCGCAGAAATAAATAAAGGTACTTTGTTAGCGCTAGCCGCATTTTGAGTAGAACCACCAGCAGCAGTAGTCCAAGCAGAAGCCATATTAGCATAAGTTGTTTGGTTCACTGAACTGATTTGAGCAATATTGGTACCTGTAGTAAAGTAGTTATTACCATCAACCACATTAGCAGCAGCATGAGAGTTACCTGCAGGAACAACTACAGCATATCCTGCAGCAGCATTGTGGAAGATATTATTTTTTAAAGTAAAATTATTGTTTGAACCTAAGTACAAACAAGCACTAGTAGTTAAACTACTACCTGTAACATACATAGTATTATGTAGTATGTCCATGTATGAGTTACTATTTAAATACAAGCCATAAGAACCATTTACAAATGATCTAATAATATTGTTTGCAACTATTGTTCTAGTAGAACTTCCAGAGTTTATAGATTGCAACGAAATACCATTAGAAGTTGAAGCACCTAAGGTGATATTATTTCTAAGTATTTTGATAGAGTTACCAGCATTAGCTAAGTATATAGCATATGAAGAACTAGATGTTGCATTGATAATATTATCAATGATATTGATACTGTCAGCAAAGTTTAAATACACACTAGCTTGAGTAAAACCATTAAAGGTATTACCGCTGATGATCCATTTTCTATCTCTAGTACCATTGGTAGACATATACATTGAATAAGTAACACCACCATTAAACGTATTGTTAGAGAACGTATTGAAATGGTCTACTACTGATTGCTCATATACGTGGGAATTAGGTGTGCTTCCACCTACGTTAAAGGTACAACCTGTGAATGTATTGTTATCAGAACCACCTAAGAATTGAATGGTATAAGACAATCCTGTATTAGAAGTGAAGGCTATATTGCTAAAAGTAACATAGTCAGCACCAGCCATATTTACAGTGTAGTTATTAGAAGCATTGTTTCTTAGAATACAAGAAGCAGGACTAGAACCAGTGAATGATATGGTGTTTGTAGAACTATTACCAACTATAGAACCTAAAGAGATACTTTCAGTATAAGTACCGTTAGATACTGCAAAAGTTACCGCACCGCTAATACCACCACAAAGCATTTGATTTACAGCAGTGGTGAAAGATTGGAAGTTGGTAGAAGAAGCAGCAGCAGCTGGGTTAATAGTATAAGCACCAGATAAAGCAGTACAAATAGTTGTTTGGAATGTATCGTTTCCAATCAATGCATCACCACCCATAGCTGTGTATACTTTAATAGCATTAGATCCAGCAGCAATGGTGATGTTAGAACTGAATGTTACTGTTATAGTATCACATTGGTTTAATGATGGGCTAAAGTTAAACAACTCAGAAGTAACAGCTCCACCATTAACAGTATAATATACAGTTAAACTAGAAACAGCACTTGAACCATAGTTTTTAACTAAAGCACGTAAAGGTTGAGAACCAGCAGTAGCAGGATTAGTTGGGGCAGTAATACCCGCAACTCCCACGTCATTAGATGGAGATGAAGTATTTTCATCAGCACCAATATCAGGAGTAGTAGGTCTAGAGTTACCATCGATATCTACGTTTGTTAAGCTTGTTAAGTTAGTTCCATTGTTACACACACTAGATATATGTAAATCTGTGTTAGAAGTATACGTTGGAATTACATTAATTGAGTTTGCATCTTTAGAAGTAGATGTTTTCCAATTAGAAAAACTCGAAACTGCAGAAGCAGTTAAAAAACCAAAATTAGCACCTGAAGTGTAATATTGGTTAAAGTTAAGCGTTGGGTAGCTAGTAAAATTATCTACTCTAATGGCAGGAGCACCATTATAAGCAGAGAAGATATTGTTTTGAACAGTAGTACTACCAGTGGTTGCACCTTGTAAGTACAATGCTGCAGAACTATTGGTGGTTTGAGAAGTTCCAATATTTACAGAGTTGTGAACAAAATCAGCACCATAAGTACCTTGCTCATAAATACCTATAGTAGCGTTAGCACCTGAACCAATTTGTACAAAGTTATTGGCAATTAAAGGTTTTCTAGCAGTAGTTACACTAGAGTTAACAGCAAGGTAGCTGGTGTAAATACCATAACCACCCACAGCTCCACTAATTTTATTACCAGTGATACGAGTTCTATTGGCATCAGCTTGAACAGTTACCCAATAAGTATGTATACCATAATAGTTAGTATATGCTGAATTGGTTGAGATTCTATTGTTTGTTACTATTGCACCTTCTACATTACTGTAATATAAACCCATATAGAATTGATTGGTTATAGTACAATTGTTAACTGTAATTCTTTGAGAAGAAGTACCTAAAGTAGTATTACCAGATGATTGGTTGTAAAAACCATAAGAACCATTATTAATAACACAAGTATCAAATACTATAAAATTAGCATTTGCACTTCCATTAGAAGATAGAACAGCTAGGTTTAGACCAGTTGAAGTAGTAGATATACCAGTAAAGATTACATTTTGGAAAGAGTCGTTCCCTGAACCAGTGAACCATTTAACAGCAGTTCCATAAGTAGCATCAGTAGCTCTAATGGTCATATTTTTAAATCTGAAGAAATTACCAGTATTTAAACCTAAGGTATAATTATTAGTAACATTTGCAGCAAATGTTAAAATTCTAGAAGCAGCATTTCCAGCACCTCCATCAAA
>CANHGM010000002.1 GCA_947460345.1 Bacteroidota bacterium
CTAAAACAAACACTTTCCTCATATTTAAAAAGTTTTCAACATAGGTAAAAGTATGCATAGCTTTTTAAGGTAGTATTTTGTTTTGGAGTTAAAATTTGGATAATATCAGCCAAAAGCTTGAAAAAGTTTAATTGTATTACGTGCAATTGAATATATATGAAAAGCTTTGGGAAATAGAGGATTTTGAACCTACATTTAAAAGTTTCGATAAATTACAAGTTGAAATTATTTACTTCCTTGGATTTGAAATTTTCCTAAAGGAGGTTGAGAGGAATTTTGAAGGAAAGAAACAAAAAGAATTAACTTAGTTTGAAATAGCTTAAGTAAATTAATAATAATATTAGACCCAATAGAAACAGTTACTGATTAATAAACTATCAATTTTAATATTAATTCTCAAGGATTTGCCATTACTTTCCTGAAATTAGTCCAACACTAATTTCAGGAATAGAAATGGTTATTCCAAACGAGTAATTTTTTTAGTCCGTTTTCTCAGAAATGATTGGGCTATTATACATCGTTTTGGTATCAGATTATCGATTTGTTATTTGTGAAAGCTCAAATCGTTCTCCAATTTTGCCAGCTAATTCTCGCATATCATTTCCTATCTTCGAATCAACAATTCGGGCATAGTGCTGAGTTGTTTTAATGTTCTTGTGTCCGAGCATCCTGGCTACAGATTCAATTGGTACTCCGTTTAGCATTGTCACTGTTGTAGCGAAGGTATGTCGAGCCACATGAAAGGTCAATATTTTATCAATTTTAGCAGTCATTTGTATTTCCTTTAAATACGAATTGAGCTTTTGATTACTCATCACTGGTAATACCTTTTGTTCGGCTGAAAGCAGTCTCAAATCGCAATACTTATCAATGATGGCAGTAGGTATTTGCAATAATGGGATTTGAGCTTTTACTTTGGTTTTTTGTCTTCGCGTTTTAATCCAAAGGACACCTCTGGGGTCACGCTCGAGTTCTGAGCCTTTAAGCTTCAGAATATCGGAATAGGACAGACCGCTGAAGCATGAAAATATAAATAGGTCTCGCACTACTTCTAGCCTTGGAATTTGTATTTCCATCTCCATAATTCGTCTTAATTCATCTTCAGTAAGGTAAGGTCGGTCAACTTCTTTAAAACTGAGTTTAAAGTCGTCAAATGGATTTATTTTCAGCCAACCATTTCTTATACCAATAGTAACAATTCTTTTGAATTTTTGAAGGTATTTAACTGAGGTATTGTAGCCACATTGTTTTTTTGTTTTTAGAAACAAATCAAACTTGGCCACTATTTGCCTGTTAATGAGTTTTATGGGCATATCTAATGCTTTATACTCCTCTTGCAGAAATTGCCTCATGTATTTGAGAACGGTTATATATTTTTGACAGTTGCTATAAGAAGTATCCCTACCGATTAAAGCTTTTAGGTCTTTGATATGGTCTTCCCAAATATCACACAAGTTCTTTGATTGAGAAGTTCCTATACCTTGAATAGCATCTCTTAGAAGTTCAGTTGTAACATTCTGATGTTCGGCTAACAAGTCAGTATACTTGTTATAAACTATACCACGATAAACTTCAATAAATGAATTGATTTCATTGGCTTCTTTGGTATTTTCGATAGCCATGCCTTTGTTAGCATCCCAAATATTTGGGTTAATATTTCTTTTGGTGTAAATTGCTAATCGCTTAGAATTGATACTAATGCGTAAATAGAGAGGGCATTCTCCATTTTTTCTGGTGCGGGCTCCGTTAATATAGAATAACAGAGCAAAGGTTGTCCGAGTAGACATGATTTTAATTTGTGTTTATGAATCCCCAATAATATTGGAACAAATTAAGTTACCCTTTTGCACATTCTAAAACGTCAATACTAGACAGGACAAGACAAATAAGCATTCTGATCAACTTTTTGTGCTTTAAAAAAGGGTAACCTTTAAGCATCAAAATATGTCGTTTTGTGTCGTTTTATGTCGTTTTATTTTGATATTTTCGAGCTAGATAAAATAATATTTTATTTGATAATCAGTATTTTAACTGTTTTAATTTTTGTAGTAGTGGTCTTGTCGGGAATCGAACCTGAATCTGAAGCTTCGGAGACCTCCGTACTATCCATTGTACTACAAGACCGATTTTCGGTAGTGCAAATTTAATTACATTCACATTTAGAATTTAAAATAATATTGTATTTAATTCGTTGCTATTTTAATCTTAATTTTGCAACCCAATTATACATGGCTAACTCTAAACGTATACACTTCATTTCTTCAATTATAAGCACAACATTAGTATTGTATGTGTTTGCTTTGCTAGGCTTAGTAGTATATGTTAGCAACAATTTATCAAAACACTTAAAAGAGAACATACTGCTTCAAGTTGTTTTAGACAAAGAAGCAACTGCTGACCAACAAATAGAGATTTCAAATTATTTAAAGAGTGCTGAATATGTTAAATCATTTGAGTTTATAGATAGCACTAGGGCTGCAAAAGATTTTATTGCAGAAACAGGCCAAGATTTTATTGCAGATTTGGGTTACAACCCTTTGTCTTCATCATTTGATATCTATTTAAAACAAGAATTTTCAGACCAAACAAGTGCTAATCAAATCATGAATAGTTTAAGGAAATTTCCAGCTTGTAAAGATTTTAAATATCAAGAAACGCTTATAGACCAAATAAATGACACTTTTAAATCTATCACCCCTGTGTTATTAGGATTGACCTTGTTGTTTTTTATCATTTCAGTAATATTAATAAACAATACAGTTAGGCTAAATATCTTTTCTCAAAGATTTATCATCAAAAGCATGCAATATGTGGGTGCTACTAGAAGTTTTATAATTAAACCATTCTTAATAAGAGGTATTTGGAATGGACTTATAGCTGGTGTTATTTCATCTCTCCTTATTTTTAATACAACTTATATTTTACTTTATATAATGCCTTATTTAGAAGTGGTTTTACCAGATTTTGATAGGGGAATTAATTTGTCTTTGTTACTTATTATGACGGTTGTATTATCTTTGGCCGGTATAATATTAAATGCTACTTGTACTTGGGTAGCCACTCGAAAATATTTAAAAACTAAAATTGACGAACTCTATTAATATGGATAACAATACATCTAAAAAAACTACTGCACAAGCAGCCAAACCAGTTTCAAACAACAACAAACGTTTTATGTTTGACAAAGAAAACTATAAATGGATGTTTATAGGAATTGCCGTTATTGTTTTAGGTTTTGCTTTAATGAGCGGCTCAACTGATATATATGATACTAGAAAGTTAATAGTGTCTCCTATTGTTGTGTTAATTGGATTTGGTATTGAAATATATGCCATAATGAAAACGCCTAAAGAAGATTAATTTCACATGGGATTTATGTATTATTTCATACTTGCAGTAATAGAAGGCCTAACAGAATACTTGCCAGTTTCTTCTACTGGGCATTTGATTATGGCTAAAAGAATGCTTGAGTTAACTGATCAAGAAGAAGTTGTAAATATTTTTATTATTGCCGTGCAATTTGGAGCTATACTAGCTGTGCCTGTTGTGTTTTATAAAAAATTCTTTACCAGTATTGATTTTTATTTAAAACTATTTGTCGGATTTATTCCGGCAGGCATCATAGGCTTTTTATTAAATGATGTTTTTGACAAACTTTTGTCTTCTGAGTATGTAGTGGCTTTTACTCTTATCTCAGTTGGATTTGTGTTAACTATGATGGATGATTGGTACCATAAAAATAAGAACTACGTTTCAAGGCCCATTACTTATAAAGAAGCTTTTGTAATTGGAATTTTTCAATGTGTTGCTCTTATACCAGGTGTTTCTCGTTCTGCTGCTACTATTTTTGGCGGATTAAGCCAAAAACTTAATTGGAAACAAGCTACTGAGTTCTCTTTCTTTCTTGCTGTTCCTACACTTACAGCAGCAGCTGGCTATAAAACCTTAAAAGGATGGGACAAAATTCAAAAGACAGATGGTATGTTAGAATATCTTGTACTTGGCAATATTGTTTCATTTGTGGTAGCACTTGTAACCATTTCTTTGTTTATTAAAATTGTACCTAAAATTGGTTTTAGATACATAGGTATATACAGAATAATCATTGGTCTTCTGTTTTTGTTTACACTACTTAGAAGTGGGTCGTAAATAATATGATTGATGAAAATCAAGGTGCTGTTTTATTAGTAAACAAACCACTTTTTTGGACTTCTTTTGAAGTAGTTAATGCTTTTAAGCATCAAGTAAAACCATTTAAAATTGGTCATGCTGGAACACTTGACCCTATGGCATCAGGTCTTTTAATATTGTGTACAGGCAAACAGACTAAAATTATTGAATCTATTCAATCTTTACCTAAAACATATACAGGCACCATAAAATTTGGAGCTATTACTGCTGGTTATGATTTAGAAGCTAAAGAAGAAAATATATATAAAGGCTTGCCTATAGAATTTGAGAAAATTATTGATATGTCTAAAGAATTTATAGGTGATATTTTGCAAAAACCACCTGTTTTTTCAGCCGTAAAAATTGGTGGTAAAAGAGCTTATAAACTTGGTAGAGAAGGTGTTGAAACAATAATTAAAGAAAAATCAGTTTCAATATATGAATTTAAATTAACTAATTATCATTGGCCATATATAGATTTTGAAGTTCATTGTTCTAAAGGAACATATATAAGGTCGTTGGCTTTTGATTTAGGTAGAATATTGGGTTGCGGGGCATATCTAACCAAGTTGAATAGAACACAAATTGGCGATTATAAATTAGATGATGCTAACAATGAATTAATAGGCCAAACCACTGCTAAGTCTAGAATTTTAAGAGAAAAAGTTGAAGCATTACATCCAACGCTACTCTTTCATTGATTCTAACACCTTTCCTATATAGTCTAAAAGCTCTTTTCTGCCTGATTTACTAACTGATGATGTCACAAAATATTCAGGTAATTGTTCCCAATTGATAGAAAGCTCTTTTAAAAACAAATCAACGTTTTTATTAACTTCATTGCTGTTTTTTAATTTATCAGTTTTGGTAAACACAATAGCTAGTGGAACATGATTCTCACCTAACCAATTGATAAACTCTAAATCTATTTTTTGAGGACTAATTCTTGAATCTATTAGCACACAAATCATAGCCAATGAATCTCTGTCTAATATATAATCAGAAATAAAACCTTCAAATCTTTCACGTTCGGTTTTGCTCACTCTAGCATAGCCATAGCCTGGCAAGTCAACTATATACCACTTCTTATCCATCAAAAAATGGTTAATACTTCTGGTTTTGCCAGGCGTAGAAGAAGTTTTAGCAAGGTCTTTTCTATTGCAAAGCATATTTATTAAAGATGACTTACCTACATTACTTCTTCCAATAAAAGCAAATTCTGGAACAGTAGGTTTAGGACAATCTTTTTCGCTTCCAGAGCTTTTGGTATATTCAGGTTCTTTAATTTCCACTTCTTTTAAATTTATTTTGCAAAGATACTCCTTCTATTTCTTATACACATTCCTATTGCTAATATAGTGATTGTTTAATTTACCCAATTTTTAAGTTTGTTGTTTTATCATACATACCCACCTTTTGTATTCTAATTTCGTACTTATAAAAACAATTAATTTTAAATTAACAAATGAAAAAAAATGTACTCTTTGCTTTTACAGTTTCAGCTGTTTTATTGCTAAGTTCAAATGTTCTTAAGTCAAATCCTTCAGGGGCACCAGCAGGAAGAACCAACTCACCTTCTGATGGAGCTACTTGTAATAGCAGTGGTTGCCATGGTGGTGTTTTGTCTACTTCCACTAATATATTAACTAATAATATACCAGCAGCTGGATATACGGGTGGAAATAGCTACACATTCACTGTTACTATACCAGGTACCAATAGAAAAGGATTTGAAGTTTCACCTCAAAAGGCCGATGGAACTGTTTTAGGAACTTTAACAGCTGGGGCTTCTAACAGAGTACTTTCAAGCACTTATGTAACACAAACTTCTGCTAAAAACTCAAATCCTGGCGTTTGGTCTTTTTCATGGAAAGCTCCAGTTGCTGGAACTGGTGATGTTGATTTTTATGGCTCATTTGTTAACGGACAATTTGGTCAAACAATCACTCAAAAACTCACAGTAAAAGAAGCTGCTATGAATGGAATTGCTGCAAATACGGTAATGCCTATAGCTGTTTATCCTAATCCATCTAATGATAAAGTATATATAAATTTATCAGAAAACTTAACAGAAAACTTAAATATAAGACTTTACAACCTAAGTGGGGAAGAAGTGTTAAATGTTTATAATGGATCTTATCAATCAAATTTATCTTTCTCTAGTAATGAACTTACTAACGGAGTATATATATTAAGAATAATTTCAGGGAATACTATTTTAAGTCAAAAAATAGTTGTAAATAAATAATTTAAAAAACACCTAATGGAAGGGTTTGTTTATTATTCAACTGATTCTTCCATTAGTTTTTTTTCCATCACTAAATTGTATACAAATTCCATTTGAGCCTCTTTAGTTAGGTGGCTGTTATCTAAAACTATAGCATCTTCTGCTTGCATTAAAGGGCTTTCTTTTCTAGTTGAATCTATATGGTCTCTTTCGGCTAAATTTTGAACTACTTCATCCATAGTTACATCTTCACCTTTGGCTTGTAATTCTTTAAATCTTCTTTGAGCTCTTATTTCATGGTTGGCAGTCATAAATAATTTCAAATCTGCATCTGGAAAAACAGCAGTACCTATATCTCTTCCATCCATTACAATAGCTTTTTGTTTTCCCATTTTCTTTTGTTGAGCAACCATCGCATATCTCACTTCTTTAATTGTACTCACATTGCTCACATGCTGTGAAACATCCATACCTCTGATTTTTTCCTCCACATTCACATCATTTAAATAGGTGTCACTATTTTTAGTTTCTTTATTGAAATGAAAATCAATATGTATATGTTGAAGAGCTTCTTTTACTTTTTCAATCTCAGTATAATCAATTTTATGCGTCATTAAATAATAGGTCACAGCTCTATACATGGCTCCAGAGTCCATATATCTATAATGAAGTTTTTTGGCTAAATCTTTAGCTAAAGTGCTTTTTCCACAACTCGAAAATCCATCTATGGCTATTATTATTTTACGCATGCTAAAGTGATTCAAAATTGCGTTATTTTTTTAAAACTTTAAAATTATTTTTTATTCGATTTTTGTTAAGGTAAGCCAATGTGTTTCTGGTTGAATGTCTGGCCAATCGCTCATCCATTCTAAACTTTTTACTTTCCAAATAGTAATTGTATTGCCTTTTCTAGTAAAACTGTGCCAATACCCTCCTGGTTCATTGGCCTTCGGACTCATATATATCAAATCTGTTTCATCACAATATCTTTTACATTCACCTGTTAAACAAATTTCATAATACAAACTCAATTGGTTTAATCCACTCATGCTTCCATCTTTATTGAAATTTATTTGCTTGTTCAATAAGTTTCTTGGGCCCAAACTTACTTTCCATTTTCCTTCCACTAAAATATTGTTAGCCGTTTTTCTAAGTGCTGTTTTAAACTCAAAGCCATCTATTATATTCTCTTCTTTTGGTCGTTTTAGTGTATATATATATCCACTATCATTTTTAGCTATAAGTTGATGGTTGTATATTTTAATTTTTAATGCAGAATCTTTTTTATTTTCATATATATATATGCTATCTTTTATTTTATATAACTGATATTTTTTTGGTTCCCAATCTCCATCAAGCACATAAGCATAGTTGTTTTTAAAGTTGAGGTAAAGCTCAGTCAGTTTATGGCTTTGAATAAACTTGGCCGTTTGTTTAGTTGCCAATAAATCTATATATGTTTGATTTATCCATAAACCATCCAAACTGTCAGCATTTATTGGAGTTTGAGCTGAAGGTTGTGTATTCGTACAACTTTGTGAAAGCAGTAAAATTGTTATTAATATAGTAGCAAAAAAGTTAGGCAATTTGAAAGAGAATTATATATGAATGGCAAAGATAATGCTTTATAATATATATTATTTACCGTCTATAATCACAGGAGTATTCTTACCACCCATAATAATCACTTTGGCATTGGTTGAAGTAGCTATTTCTTTATTGGCTTTAATGGTTTCATACTGCAGCATCTTATCATTCAATTCTAAACTCACTATTCTTTGATAGTCGGCAATACCTTGAGCCTCCACTCTTTTACGCTCGGCTTCTTGCTTCTCTTTTTGCAGTACGAAGGTCATTTTTTGAGCATCTTGTTCAGCGTTTATTTTAGATTCAATACTTAATTTAACTGAAGCAGGAAGGTCTATATTTCTGACTAACATTTGTTCTAAAATTAAACCCCTCTTTTTAAAATCAGTTTCTAAAGTATTGAATATACGCATCTGAAAAGTATCACGCTTGGTCGAATATAACTCTACTGCGTCATAATAAACAGCATTGTCTCTGATTTTAGTTCGAGCAATTGGGCGAATAATTTTATCTTTATAATCGGCCCCTGTTTCTCTTAGCAAACGAGGAGCCTCGCTTGGTAATATTCTATATAATACGGTGAGGTCTATCACCACTTCAAGTCCGTCTTTAGTAAGAACTCTGATAGCATCGTCACCTTTTTGATCGCCCTCGTCATGCACCGCACTCATGGTGTAATTCTGAGTTTTGGCTTCCAATAACTTGACATCAACCAAAGGATTCACTATATGCAAACCGCTGTATAACACCTCGTCTTGAACATCCCCAAATAGAATTTTAACTCCAATCTGCCCCGCATCTATTTGTTTGATACTAGCAGTAGCCAACCCAACGAGAATAAGCAATCCCCCTAGACCATACCCAATGGTAATGTAGCTAACAGTTCTAACATTTTGTTTGAGTATATAATGGGTAACGGCTAGTAAAATGATGCCTAAAATAATGAGAATCATGATTGAGTATAATTAGAGAACGAAGGTAGGGAAATAAGTGCTTTTTAGCATGTTTATATTCCCCATATTTTCCGATTTCCTAATCTCTCTTCTTCTCACTAAATTTGCAAGCTATAATAAGCAAATCACATGACTGAAGTAGAGAAATATACCCCTATCAATAAAATTCGTATCGTAACTGCTGCTGCCTTGTTTGACGGCCACGATGCCGCCATCAATATTATGCGTAGAATTATACAAGCCACAGGCGTTGAGGTCATCCATTTGGGTCACAACCGCAGTGTGCAAGAGGTAGTAAACTGTGCTATACAAGAAGATGCCCAAGGTATTGCCATTACTAGCTACCAAGGTGGACATGTCGAGTATTTCAAATATATGTTCGACCTATTGAAAGAGCAAGGTGCTGGGCATATCAAGCTATTTGGCGGTGGCGGTGGTGTAATCCTTCCTAACGAAATTGATGAACTTCATCAATACGGCATCACCCGCATATATTCTCCTGACGATGGTCGTTCGATGGGTTTGCAAGGCATGATTAATGATTTGGTGAAACAGTGTGATTATCCTACCAAAACAACTTTGAACGGAGAAGCCAAACACATTACTGATAAAAATGCGAAAGCCATTGCTCAAACCATCAGCGTAGCCGAAAACTATCCTGAAAATGCTGGAGAAGTACTCAATCAAATACATAAAGACATTCTCACTCGCACTATACCTGTATTGGGTATAACTGGAACTGGAGGTGCAGGTAAATCTAGTTTGGTAGACGAATTGGTGAGAAGATATTTACTCGAGTTTAAAGAAAAAACCATTGCTATTATCTCTGTTGACCCAAGCAAACGTAAGACCGGCGGGGCATTGCTTGGCGATCGTATACGTATGAATGCCATCAACAATCCTCGTGTATATATGCGTAGTATGGCTACCCGTCAGAGTAACCTAGCCTTGAGCAAATATGTGCAAGAGAGTATAGATATATGTAAAGCAGCTCAGTTTGATTTGATCATCGTAGAAACCTCTGGAATTGGTCAAAGCGATACCGAGATTACTGAACACTGTAATGTGAGCTTATATGTGATGACCCCAGAGTTTGGTGCAGCCTCTCAACTCGAAAAGATTGACATGCTTGACTTTGCTGATATGGTTGCCATCAACAAGTTTGATAAGAAAGGTTCGTTAGATGCTTTACGTGATGTTAAAAAACAATACCGCAGAAACCACAACATGTTTGAAGCGGCTGATGAAACATTGCCTATCTATGGAACTATTGCAGCCCAATTTAACGACCCGGGTATGAACCGTTTGTATAAAGCGGTGATGAATAAAATAGCGGAGAAAACAAATATAGAAAGTTTTAAAAGTAACTTCCCCGTGAGCGATGATGAATCACAAAAAATCATGTTGATTCCGCCACATCGCAACAGATATTTGGCTGAAATTACAGAAGCCAATCATCAATATAAAGATTGGGCTGACGAACAAGGTGCTATTGCAAGTAAGTTATATCAACTGCATGGAACCATTGCTATGATTGGCGACAAAGATACTTCACTTGTTGACTCATTGAAAAAAATATATACGTCTTTCGAAGAGAAATTAAATATAGAGTGTAAAAAATTATTAGAAGGTTGGAGCGATAAAGTAAAGAAATACAATGCCGATGAATTTGTATATGAAGTGAGAGGAAAAGAGATTCGTCAACCATTGGTATCTATAAGTTTAAGTCATACCCGAGTGCCCAAAGTATCATTGCCTAAATATCAAGATTGGGGCGATATATTGAAATGGCAATTGATGGAGAATGTACCGGGAGAATTTCCTTATGCTGCTGGGGTATTCCCATTAAAACGTACTGGCGAAGATCCAACCAGAATGTTCGCAGGAGAAGGTGGACCAGAGCGTACCAACAAGCGTTTCCATTATGTGTCTTTAGGTCAACCTGCTAAACGACTTTCAACAGCTTTCGACTCAGTGACTTTATATGGTGAAGACCCACATATTCGTCCGGATATCTATGGTAAAATTGGAAATTCAGGAGTATCTATTGCCACACTCGATGATGCTAAGAAATTATATAGTGGATTCAATTTGTGCGATCCAGCTACTTCGGTATCGATGACCATCAACGGACCAGCACCTATGATGTTAAGTTTCTTTATGAATGCAGCTATTGACCAACAATGTGAGCTATATATCAAAGAAAATAATTTAGTAGATGAAGTCAATAAAAAGATTGATGATATATATAGAGCAAAAGGAATTAAACGTCCAACTTATAATGGTGAACTACCTGAAGGAAATGACGGCTTGGGATTGATGTTGCTTGGAGTTACAGGCGATCAAGTATTACCCAAAGATATATATGAGCCTATCAGAACCAGAGCCATATCAACTGTTCGTGGTACAGTGCAAGCAGATATATTAAAAGAAGACCAAGCTCAAAACACTTGTATATTCAGTACCGAATTTGCCTTGAAAATGATGGGTGATATTCAACATTATTTCATCACCAACAAAGTAAGAAATTTTTACTCGGTGAGTATATCGGGTTATCATATAGCTGAAGCCGGAGCCAATCCAATTTCGCAACTCGCTTTCACCTTAGCCAATGGTTTTACTTTCGTAGAATATTATCTAAGTCGTGGAATGCATATAGATGACTTTGCTCCCAATTTATCGTTCTTTTTCAGCAACGGTATCGACCCTGAATATTCGGTGATTGGTCGTGTGTCACGCCGTATATGGGCTAAGGCCATGAAGTATAAGTATAAAGGGAACGAGCGTAGTCAGATGTTAAAATATCATATACAAACCTCTGGTCGTTCGTTACACGCTCAAGAGATTGATTTCAACGATATACGCACCACTTTACAAGCGTTATATGCCATATATGACAACTGCAACTCGCTTCATACCAACGCATACGACGAAGCTATCACTACACCAACAGAAGAAAGTGTGAGAAGAGCTATGGCTATACAACTTATCATCAACAGAGAATTGGGATTAGCTAAAAATGAAAACCCATTGCAAGGTTCTTTTATCATTGATGAATTGACAGACTTGGTAGAAGAAGCTGTATTGACAGAGTTCAATGCTATCAGCGAAAGAGGCGGGGTACTTGGTGCCATGGAAACCATGTATCAACGCAACAAGATTCAAGAAGAGAGCCTGTATTATGAAATGCAAAAGCATACGGGTGAATTCCCAATCATAGGAGTGAATACTTTTTTGAGCAGCAAAGGTTCGCCAACCATTATACCGCAAGAAGTGATCAGAAGTACCGAAGAAGAAAAGCAACTACAAATAAGCAATTTGAAAGCCTTCCAAGAGCGAAACAAAGATTCATCAGCAGATGACCTAAAAGCCCTTCAAAACGCCGCTATCACCAACCAAAATATATTTGAGCAATTGATGCTTTGTGCCAAGACTTGTAGCTTAGGACAAATGTCGGGAGCGTTGTATGAGGTGGGCGGGCAGTATAGAAGGAATATGTAGGAAATTTAAAAATGAGAAAAATCAAAAATTAATTTTCAGTATCCATAGTGGCAGTTCTGATCGCAACATTTTATTCGATGATTTGATTACACTTTTATTATATTTGAATTTCAATTCTAGAATAAAAGGGAATCATCATATTTTCTTTAAAGAAGGCATCGATGAAATAATAAATATTCAACCTGATGGTAACTAAGCAAAGCCATATCAAGTTAAACAAATAAGAAACATCATAACAAAATATAAACTCACCAAAAAAGATGAAAAATAAATATGAAGTAATCATATATTGGAGCGAAGATGACAAAAAATTCTTGGATGAAGTCCCAGAATTGTAGGGCTGTATGGCCGATGGTAAGACTCAGATAGAAGCTTTAAAAAATGTTGAATTAATAGTTGAAGAGTGGATTGAAACTGCAAAAAAAACTTGGGCAGAAATATCCCAATCAGTTGATATAAGATATTCTAATTAATTACACACTTAAGATTAAGTATCTACAAATCAAATTTTTAACAAATTAAAAATGGACAAATATGCATTATGAATGCATATTTGTCCATTTTTGGTTATATATTTGTGTCATGATTGAAAGAAATATTTCGGCAAAAGTTAAATCATTAGCTCGTAAATTTCCAGTGGTAACCATTACTGGGCCAAGACAATCAGGTAAAAGTACACTGATTAAAAACTTATTCCCTAAGAAACCTTATATATCTCTTGAAGACCCAGATATGAGAAGACTAGCCATTGAGGATCCACGTGGCTTTTTAAATAACTATCCTAATGGAGCTATACTAGATGAAGTCCAAAATATTCCAAGCTTATTTTCATATATACAAGGCATTGTTGATCATAAAAACAAATCAGGAATGTATATACTTAGTGGCTCTCAAAACTTTTTGCTGATGGAAAAAATCACCCAAACCCTTGCAGGAAGAACAGCAATATGTCAACTACTTCCTTTGAGCAAATCTGAGTTAGAACAATCAGGAATTAAAACATCAGATATTAATACACTTATATATAAAGGATTTTATCCAAGACTATATGATAAAAGAATAAGCCCAACTGACTTTTATTCCTCCTACTTAAAAACGTATATAGAAAGAGATGTGAGACAAATTCGAAACATCACAGACCACAGTCTATTTCTTAAATTTCTAAAAATGTGTGCTGCAAGAATAGGTTCTGTGTTGAATATACAATCGCTAGCCAATGACTGCGGCGTATCACTCAATACAGCAAAATCATGGCTATCTGTCTTAGAAACTGGATATATTATCAATTTACTTCAACCATATCATAACAATTTCAACAAACGATTGATGAAAAGTCCGAAATTGTATTTTTACGATACTGGATTGGTTTGCCATTTATTGGGCATTAGCAATTCAAAGGATATTGCTCATCATTATTTGAGAGGAGGTTTATTTGAAAATTTAGTCATAGCAGATACCCTTAAATTCTACCACAATCAAGCCAAACAGCCCCCAATTTATTATTGGAAAGACAAGACTCAAAAAGAAATTGACTTAATCATAGACAAAGGTAATGACAAACTTTTGGCTATTGAAATCAAAGCAGGGGAAACCATGACTAAAGACTACTTCGCCAATTTCTCTTATTGGAATAAAATCACGCTATCAAAACCAGAAAAAAACATGGTAGTGTATGCGGGTGAAAAACAATTTCAAACAGTGTCTGGTCTATATGTGCCATTTAATGTATATGAAAATATCATCAAATGATTCTTTCGTGTTAGAAATAGATAAATGACATTGTATCACTCAGGAAACTTCTCTCCCGGTTTGAATACTATTTTTTCAATCTTGTTTTTTACGCCTGCAGCAGAATTCAAGTATCTGAATATCGCTTTCAATTCTACTTCATTCATTCTAGAAAACGCTCCCCATGGCACAGGGAACCTTCAATCATTCGGCCTTTGCGAAAACCATCGACAAACATTTGCTCTGTCCATGAAGCAATGCGACCTGTTTCGGTATCTGGAGTGATATTAGGTGTGATGAATGAATAACCTTTTGAGAAAGGATCAGGTGGCATTCTAAATCCACCAGCCAATGGCTTACCAGTAAATTCTCTAGTTTTCAAATCTCTCTCGGTATGACATCCCACACAATTGGCAACCGTATTGGCTATATATGAACCATACTCGATTGTTGTATCAATAGCCACCGATTTGGGTGGTGTCGATTTAGGTTGAGCGGGCTTCATGCCTCCAAAGGCCAAAATAGCCTTCCCTAAAAACTTATATTCAGTATTCTTAATCTCATTCTTCACCGCTGGTTGTGATTTTAAAAACGAAACCAATGCCGTTACTTCATCATCGCTCATTTCTTGAAATGGCATGAAACGAAACAAGATACTACCATCATGTTTAACCGAATGTCTGAGTGCTCTGGCTAGTTGACCATCACTAAATTTACCAATACCAGTTTCCATGTCGGGGCTTAAGTTTGGAGCTCTATAGGCTCCAGGAGGGATGTCTAATTCCCAACCACCGCTTAACGGAATTTCTAGTCCATTTTCAACTTCCGAATATTTGGCCATAGGCATGTGGCAAGTGGCACAATGTCCAGAGGGCCATACGCAAAGTATTTACCACGAGCAATAACAGCTCTATCAGTACTGGCTTTGATTTCGGGTAAGGCTATATCAAATTTTTTGTCCCAAGAAAAGGAAACAAAACTAAAAATGCCTAAAATAAAAAAGACAATGATGAACTCAGTCCATTTGAAGAATTTTTTCATTGGATTGAATGTTGGTTGGTTTTCAAACATAAACCAAAAAAATAAAAAACGAAAAATTTGTTTAACTTATTCCTTCAAAAACCATCAAAATACAGAAATTGCTTAGACAAAACCTACTCCTCCATATCCCAATTCTTTTCATTGAACAACGAACCGAAGAGGTCACTGAACTTATTACTACCTTCGAGTTGTTGCTTGCCTAACTGAGAGTGCTCGGCCAAAGCGTGCAATACAAATTCCATCCAACTATATAGTTCATCTTTTGTGATATTTTTTACGTAAGTCTCAACTATAGCTGCCAAGCCTGGAATAGAATCTAACTTTTTTCTATATACTTTTTCAGAATCGTCGTATAATAATTCAAGTGCATTACCCGATGTGAACCAAGAAGTTACATGCTGGTAAGGACTTGTATCTTTTTTCTTTTTCAATAAAGCTGGATCAGGAAAATGTTGAACGAACATATTTCTAAGGGCTTTACTTATAAGGTTCTGAGCTACTACCGCCGCTCCTTCTTGCTCACCTTCATATACCAATTCTATCTTTCCATTGATGGCTGGTAAAATGCCTGATAGATCAGCAATTCTTGCATTGGCTTTCTTCTCACCTGAAAGCAACATTCTTAATTCAATAGCACTTGCCAAATTCTCTAATGCAGAAATGGTAAGCCTTGCTGATACACCACTTTTAGCATCAACATATTCGCTCTCTCGGGCTTCAATAGCTACTTGCTCAATAATCATATATAAAAGATGAGATATATTGATATTGGCTTTTTGTGATTCGCTTAACTTAGCTTCTTGTTTGGTAATCTTCATTGACAGTTCAGCCGTCTTTGGATAGTGAGTCAATATCTGACTTCCAATTCTATCCTTCAATGGCGTAACAATGCTTCCTCTATTGGTATAATCTTCAGGATTGGCAGTGAATATAAACTCCATATCTAGCGGAATTCTTACTTTAAAACCTCTAATCTGTATATCGCCTTCTTGCAATATATTGAACAAGGCCACTTGAATTCTTGCTTGCAAATCGGGCAACTCGTTTATCACAAAAATAGAACGATTGCTTCTAGGGATAATTCCATAATGAATCACTCGTTCATCGGCATAACTCAATCTTAAATTAGCAGCTTTTATTGGATCCACATCTCCTATCAAATCGGCAACAGACACATCGGGAGTGGCTAATTTCTCTGCATACCTATCGTTTCTATGAAGCCACTCGATGGGTGTTTTATCACCTAATTCTTGTATTAAATTTTTAGCATAATTGCTTATTGGATTCAAAGGATCGTCATTCAATTCGCTACCTTTCACCACGGGTATATATTCATCCAAAAGATTAACCATTTGTCGGGCCAACCTAGTCTTAGCTTGACCTCTCAATCCAAGTAAATTAATGTTATGTTTGCTTAAAATGGCTCTTTGCAAATCGGGCAATACAGTGTTTTCATATCCATATATACCTTCAAAAACGGTCTTCTTATTTTTAATACAGTCTATTAAATTGTCTCTTAATTCGTCTTTAATACTCTTATACTTATAGCCTGACTTTTTCAGTGCTCCTAATGTTGTGTCTTTCATATATACTTTACTATAATTTTCTTTTCCTATTTTTTTCGTAATCTTCAAATATCGAATCACCAAGTCCTTTCAAGCCTGAATAAAACGCTTTGCCATTATTGGCTTCTGTAAATTCATCTACAAAGTTTTGAAGGTAAGGATCGTTGGCCACCATAAAGGTGGTAATTGGAATTTTCAATCTTCTACAAGCTGCAGCCAAGGTCAAACATCTATTCACTATTTTTCTATCTAAACCAAAACTATTTTTATAATAGCCACCAGCTTCTTTCAAACAACTAGGCTTACCATCAGTGATCATAAATATTTGCTTGTTTGCATTTCTCTTTTTACGGAGTAAATCCATCGCAAGTTCAAGTCCTGCAACTGTGTTGGTATGATATGGCCCTACTTGCAAATAAGGCAAATCTTTCAATTCTATTTGCCAAGCGTCATCTCCAAAAACAATGATATCTAAAGTATCTTTCTTATACTTTTTACGAATCATTTCTGCTAAAGCCATGGCCACATTTTTAGCTGGGGTAATCCTGTCTTCGCCATACAAAATCATGGAGTGGCTAATGTCTATCATCAACACTGTGCTTGTTTGAGTCTGATGCTCACGTTCTTTTACTTCCAAATCATTTTCACTCATACTAAAGCTATCTAACCCATTATTTACTTGTGAGTTTTTGAACGATTCCAAAAAGGCAATTTGCTCAGGAGTATCTCCAAACTGATAAGGTCTAATTTCATCATTTAGTTCATCACCTTGGCCAGAATACTTGGTGGCATGATTTCCTTTCTTACCTTTCTTCAATTTGCCAAATATTCGTTCCAAGGCTCCTTCTCTGATTTTCTGTTCCATTTTAGAAGTGATGGAAAAATCTCCTTCACCTTCCACTTCTTCTCTCAGATATCCTTTCTTTTTCAGTTCTTCTATAAAATCGGCCATTGAATAATCTGGCGTAGTAATTTTGTATTCTCTATCCAATTCATTCAACCAACTCAATGCTTCTGACACATCACCTGAAGTATAGGTCATCATCTGACTAAACAAATCGAATAACGTATCGAAAGGAGTTTTGCCAGAACCCTTAAAATCTGTAAATAAAAAACTACCCATATATGTATATAAACCTTTTTAAGTTAGAATAGTTTTAATTTGTATATATAAACTAAATCGAAAACTTAAGACTTTTCTCTACACCCTCATTTAGTTTGGGTAGCTTACTTCTTTGGATTAGGAATGAGGTAAGTTCTGCAAATTCTTTAAATATATAGTGGCTATCAGCTGCAGCTTTTAAATAACCAGCACCTGAGCTTCCTCCAGTACCGGTTCTGCTACCAATCATTCGCTTTACCATATTTAAGTGACGTGAACGCCATTGACCTAAAAGTGCGTCAATATCAAGTAATACAGTAATGATTTCAAAGGGAAGTTGCAACAAAGGATAGTCGTGATATAACATAATAAACAAGGCATGTCTATTGGCTTTATTGCTCAATCTGCGACCTTCGATTTTATCAACTTGAATAAAAAGTTCATCAAACCTGCTTATGTTCTCTTTTTCGCCACTTTGTAAAGTTGATAAATATAAGTCTCTGAAAGAAACCCAAAATGGGTGCTCACTTCCTTTTTTGTCTGTTTCCCAAGCATTGTGTTCAAAAATTGGCATTCTTTCTAGCCATTGAATGACAAGTTCTAAAAGTGATTGTTCTTGTTCTGCTTGTTTTACTTTGCCAATATCACCAGTGTTTAATTGTGAGATATAATATTCTTGGCCAAAGCGTTGAACGTATGGCAAACCTAAGGCAGCTTCGAGCATTTTAAATTGTATACTTTGAAAACCTGATGCGGGTCTTAATAAGTCTCTAAAATCAAGAAAATCTAGCGGAGTCATGGTTTCTAAAATTTCCATTTTTCCCACCAACATATTTATAATTTTTGCCACTCTTTTTAAACGATGAACTATATTCATCATATCAGAAGAGTTATCAGTAATATTAGGCTTTTTAAATACAGAAATAGCAATATTTACCTCGTGCATGATTTGCTTAAACCACAACTCGTAAGATTGATGTATAATAATAAAAAGCATTTCATCGTCTGCTTTGATTCCTTCTTTGTCACTCTCAGGAAATTGTGCATTAAGAATTTTATCTAATTGAAGATATTCGCTGTAATAAACTGGCTTACGTTCCATTGTCTTAAATTTTAGTAAGCAAATGTACTATTAAACTTAATATTTATACTTTTAAACTACTAAAACTTTTAAGTAAATAAGATGAGATTCTTTCATAAGATTCGTCAGTCCAGCCGGCTACATGAGGCGATAAAATGGTGTTGGAGTGAGCAGTTAATTTATCAAACCAACTATAATCTTCTTTGGTAAAGTTACTCAATTTTTCATTTTCTAAAACATCTAAAACGCAGCCAAGTACTTTGTTATTTTCTAATGCATAAGTTAAGTCGTTTGTATTTACCACCAAGCCTCTTGATAAATTCATGATGTATATATTTTTTTTAAAAGAGTATATAAATTCTTGGTTGCACATATACTTAGTTTCACTGGTTAAAGGCACATGAAAAGTAATGATGTCACAGTGTTCAAATATTTCATGCAGCGAAGACTCTTTTACATACGAAGTTCCAAATTTATTTTTATACTTATCATAAGCATATATATTAACATCAAAACCACTTAGTTTTTTAGCTAAAGCAGAGCCTGTGTGACCAAAACCAATGATACCAATGTTTTTACCTTTAAGTTCTATACCTCTATTAGCCTCTCTATCCCAAATTTTGTTGCGTACTTGTGAGTCGGCTTGTTTTAGCTTATTGAAAAGCATCAGCAGCATTCCTACTGCATGTTCACCAACTGCATCGGCGTTTGCCCCACCAGCATGTATACATAGGATGTTTTTTTCTTTGGCGAAATGTTCGTCAACATTATCCATACCGGCACCTGCTCTTGCAATTATTTTTAACACAGGTGCTTTCTCTATGATTTCTTTTGTGATAGAAAACTTGCTTCTAACCACTAAGGCATCAATATCTTTTATATCAATATATAGCTGATCTAGAGTAATATTTGGTTTATATATAACCTGATGGCCAAGTGCAATCAAACCCTCTTGAAATAGGTTGTGCAAAGAATCTATGATTAGAATTTTCATGGGTAAAGGTTTACCAAAATATTTAATTAAGATTCAGCATTTTTTGTTGCTTTGTTTTTTTCAACTCTAATGCTCACATATATACTTATTTCATATAAGGCATATAATGGAATAGTCATTAATATCATACTTGTTACATCTGGTGGTGTAACAATAGCAGCAATTATAAGTATAACTAAAAATGCATGTCTTCTGTACTTACGCATAAAGGTAGAAGAAAGTACTCCGATTTTAGTTAAAAAATATACAAATACAGGCAATTCAAACACCAATCCTGTTCCAAATGTAAGTGAAGTTACGAAAGATATATACGAATCTATAGCTATATAGTTTTCTATTTGTTCACTCATTTTGTATGAAGAAAGAAATGAAACAGATACAGGAGTTAATGCGTAGTATCCAAACAGTACACCTGCAACAAACAACAACGAACACCAAAACACCAATCCTCTGGCATGTTTTATTTCTTGGTCTTTTAAAGCAGGTTTTATAAACAACCAAATTTGATATAATATAAATGGAAATGATAAGATTGCCCCTGCAATAAATGATATAAAAATACTTTGAGTGAACTGTCCTGAAATATCGGTATTGATGGTTTTAAAGTCTAAATCTTTGGCTGATATACATAGGTCGTCAGTACCACTAATAAATCTTCCAAGTTCACATAGTTTTCTATAGGTCCAAAAGTTAGGGTCACGAGGGCCTAGTATAATTAAGTCCATCAATTCTCTATTGTATATAAAAGCAACAATAGTCATAGCAACAACAGCTATGGCAATTCTAAACAAGTGCTTTCTTAACACATCTACATGGTCTAAAAAGCCCATATCGTCGTTTTGGTCTGCGGGTGCTGAAGCTACTCTTTTAGTAAAACTTCCTAATATGTTGCCAATTATACTCAAAATTTTGAGGGCAAAAATAAGCTTATCTATCTATATTAACGACTACTTTCTGTATATACTTTTTGGTTGTTTTGAATTAAACAAATTTTATATAGTTTGTCAATTTTTAATTTTTTTATGATTAAGCTGCCTTCAATTGCTTTATATTTAATTTTCTTTCTCCTTATTTGCTTCCAATCTTTATGCTTTTTAATATATATTTTAATTGTAAAATTCATTTCTTCACAAAGTGAATATTTAACTTCTATGTCGTTACTATTTATTTTATTGCAAGTGAGTTTTAATATACAAAAATTAAAATCAGTATTTGTAGTGTCTATTAAATCAAATTTGGGCATTCCATATCCAATATAGTTATCTGTATCAGGGTAGTGGTTACAACTTTTATATAGTTTGGTTTTTAAAGTTTCTATTGATGCTTGTGGAAATTTTTGCATTAGATCGGCTGCTAAACCACAAATAATTGGCGTAGAATAGGAGCTGCCGCTTTTATAGTGATATAGATTATTTCCTGACGTATTAATTGTATATATATATAACCCAGGGGCTGAAATAATAGGGCTCATTCTACCATCTGCAGTTGGTCCACTTGATGTGAAGTATGTTTCTTTACCCTCGAAGTTGCATGCACCTACAGTAGTAATTCCATAAGCATCTGCCGGGGTGGTTATAAAATGCCAAGGGTCATTTCCTTCGTTTCCTGCACTTATAAAAACCCAAATTCCTTTGGATGCTGCAATAGAGGTAGCTTTTGCTATATATGTTGTTTTTCCATCAAACTCCCTGTAATCATGGCTTTCTCCTTTGTCAAAAATATTATATCCTAATGATGAATTTATGATGTCAGCCCCAATACTATCTGCATATTCAGCTGCTACTGCCCATAGTATTTCTTCATAAAGCATTTCATGTAAAGCATCTTCTGTTCTAAGCAATATATAGTTAGCTTTGGGTGCCATGCCAATGATGTTTCCCGAATCAACTGCTGCTAAACAGGATAGTACTTCTGAACCATGTGAATCATCATTATATACATTGGTTTCATTTGTAACAAAATCATATGTATGCATTATAGAAGTGTGTTTAAAAGAATGGTGTTTATTCACATGTAAAAAACCAGCGTCTATAATTGCTATGTTTATATTTTTACCTAAGTAGTTTTGTGAAACTAAGTTTGTAGCTTGTAAAGTTTCTATCCATCTATAACTTTGTCCATACTGTTCTTTTAAAGTATTAATTTGAGGTTTATATATATTGTTCTCTTCAATAGATTCATTATGCACTATTGGTTCATAAAATGTTTGCATATAAGTAACATTAGAAACAAAAGGTAATTGTAACAACGAGTCTTTCATATTCTCATGACTAAACCTAGCTAAAACGCCATTAAGCCATCGACTTTTTTGCCAAATAACACCTTGCATAGATTCAATGGTTTGAATATATTTTAAATTTAGCTGCTTGTCATTGTCATCAAAGGGTATATGTAACTTTTTTCTTCTTTCTATTGACTTCGTAGATAAAGACTGATTTTCACTTACGTTTTCTGAAGGCTTGTCTTTAAATTGTATAAAATATATGAATTGTTTTTTTTGACCAAATACATCTAAAGTATTAAATAAACATATAAGAAAAAAAAAGCTAATAAATTTCAAGTAAATGAATTTTAGGGTTTGTGTGACAACATGGTTTTACGTAACAATAAACCCTTCCAATAATATTTTTTGGTTGATTGGTTGTAACTGCCTTGGTAATTAATAGAATCATATTGACCATATACTAATCCAATACTAGAAGCATATATTTCTTTTGATAGGTTTTTTTCAATAAAATTCGAGTCGTTTTCTTGCTCAACAGAAACCAATGAATCTAAAATAAAACTTCCAACTTTTCCATTAAAATACATTTTACTATAGGTGTAGTTTTTAGGATTTAAAGAGTTATATATATTCCCATTCCATGTTTTATTTGCTGAAACAGGAAAGGAAAGTTTTAGAAACCTAATATTGTCTTCTACTTTTTGCATGTTTTCTAAATTTACATTCATACTCACTACTTTATATGGTTCCCAATTGAAAGAGTCGTTCATCCTTTTATAAACAATAATTTTATATGCGTCTTTTCCTGTGTTGTCAGTAAATTTAGAAGTGATAACTTCTCTTAATTGAAAATTAAAAGAGTCGGGTTTGTTATCGTCTCTCTGTTTAAAATCATCATACACAATAGAGTCTACCGAATATACAACTTCTCTCCCTATATTTGTTGGGCATAGAGCCAAACCTATTTCTTTAGGTTGATCAACTTCTGTTTGACAAGCTTCTATTGCAATAATGAACAGAAAAAAATATATAATTATTTTCATGGGTTTAAATTTCAAAACTTTGTTTTATCCAGCCACCACCAATTACATCATTACCTTCATAAAAAACAGCAGCTTGGCCTGGAGCTATAGCACTTACTTTTTCACTAAACACCACTTCCATCATTTGATCAATTTGCTTTATATGGGCAAAACTACCAGGTGTTTTATACCTTATTTTAGTTACAGTTTCTCTTGCTTCAAATATATTCTCATATTTTTGGATATTTAAATCTCCAACCCACATACCATTTCTGTCTAACTCACGCTCTTTACCTAAAACTACAGTATTAGTTTCAGGTATTATTTTTATTACAAACATGGGTTCGCCAAAAGCAATGTCCAATCCTTTGCGTTGACCTATAGTATAAAAAGGATACCCTTTATGTTTTCCTACAATAGTGCCGTCTGCAAATATAAAATTGCCTCCATCAACCCTTTCTTCTAATCCATCAACCCTGCGTTTTAAAAATCCTCTATAATCATTATCTGGCACAAAACAAATTTCATAACTTTCGCTTTTGGCAGCTAATTCATGATATCCTCTATTAATAGCCATTTGTTTAATGTCTTTTTTGTGAAATTCTCCTAACGGCAAAATGGTTCTAGCTAAACTTTTTTGAGACAACCCCCACAAAACATAGCTTTGATCTTTGCTTTCATCAAGTCCTTTAGAAATATAATATCTGCCATCAGGTGTTTGATTTTTTTGGGCATAATGACCTGTAGCAATAAATTCACAATCTAACATGTCAGCTCTTTTAAGTAAAGCCTCCCATTTGATATGGGTATTACAAAGTACACATGGGTTTGGTGTTCTGCCTGCCAAATATTCATCCACAAAATTGTCTATTACATAGTTTCCAAACTCTTCTCTGATATCCAAAATAATATGGTGTATTCCATGTTCTACAGCTATGTGCCTTGCATCATTGATACTGTCTAAACTGCAACAACCTGTTTCTTTTTTACTTCCACCACTACTACTATAGTCCCAGGTTTTCATGGTAACACCCACCACTTCATAACCTTCTTCTCTAAGCATAACTGCAGCTACTGTACTGTCTATACCTCCGCTCATGGCTACTAAAATTTTTCCGTGTTTACTCATATAATATTAACATGCAAAAATATTACTTGTTTTAAAACATTGATTCAATAAATTAAATATTAAACCTGATTTTTTTTTGCGTAAGCAAATCTATACCTATAGTCTAAACAATTAAATTTTTATTACCTTCGCAACCATAATTTTTAAATAATATTTAAGTGAGTTTAATAAAGTCTATATCAGGAATCAGAGGAACCATAGGTGGTAAACAAGGCGAAGCTTTAACACCAATTGATGTAATTAAGTTCACATCAGCATTTGGTCATTGGTTAAGTTTAAAATCTGAAAATAAAAAAATAGTTATTGGCAGAGACGCCAGATTAAGTGGCCAAATGGTAAACAACTTAGTGTGTGGAACTCTTGTAGGCCTTGGTTTTGAAGTAATAGACTTAGGCTTGTCTACTACTCCCACTGTAGAGATGGCTGTAACTAAAGAACAAGCATCAGGTGGAATTATTTTAACCGCTTCTCACAATCCCAAACAATGGAACGCATTGAAACTTCTAAATAGCAAAGGCGAATTTATTTCAGGTGAAGATGGGGCTGAGGTTCTAACTATAGCTGAAAAAGGTGAAATAGAATTTGCTTCTATTAATCAAATTGGTAAAGTTGTTCCTAAAAGTTCTTATATCCAATACCACATCGAACAAATATTGGCCTTAAAATTAGTAGATGTTAATGCTATAAAAGCTAAGAATTTTAAAATACTAGTTGATGCTGTAAACAGTTCAGGAGGATTTGCTGTTCCAAAATTATTATATGCTTTAGGTGTAAAAGAAGTGGTGGAAATTAACTGTGAGCCTACTGGAAATTTTGCTCATAATCCTGAACCTCTTCCTGAAAATTTAGTTTCAATTGCTTCTGAAGTTAAGTTTCATAAAGCTGATCTTGGAATTGTAGTAGACCCTGACGTAGATAGGTTGGCACTTATATGTGAAGATGGTAGTTTTTTTGGCGAAGAATATTCTCTTGTTTCAATTGCTGATTATGTATTAAAAAACACACCGGGAAACACCGTTTCAAATCTTTCATCAACAAGAGCTTTGAGAGATGTAACTGAGAAACATAAAGGAACACATTTTCAAACAGCAGTTGGCGAAGTGAATGTAGTTAATAAAATGAAAGAAGTGAACGCAGTCATTGGAGGTGAAGGAAATGGTGGCATTATATATCCTGAACTTCATTATGGAAGAGATGCATTAGTTGGTATAGCTTTGTTTTTAACTCATTTAGCAAAATCTGGACAGGTTTGCTCAATACTGAGAAATACCTATCCTAATTACTTTATTTCTAAAAATAAAATTGATTTAAGCCCAGACATAGATATTGACAACTTGATGGCTCAGATAGAATCAATGTATGTAAAACAGCCAATCAATAAAGTTGATGGACTCAAAATAGAGTTTGATAAAGAATGGGTGCATTTAAGAAGAAGCAATACCGAACCTATTATCAGAATATATGCTGAAAGCGAAACAGAAAGCACCGCTTCTCATTTGGCTAAAAAAATAATGTCTGATATAACAAATATTTTAAAAGGTAGATAATAATGAATTTACAAAATAAACTGAAGAAGAAATGGTTAATTATAGTTTCAATAACTGTGATTGGATTTTCTTCTCTTGCATTTGTAGCTGATACCTATTTCGAAATTTCAAAAAATATAGATATTTTTATTACACTTTACCGAGATGTAAACACCTATTATGTAGATGACACAGATCCTGGCAAACTAATGAAAGTAGCTATAGATAATATGCTTGAAAGTTTAGACCCTTATACTAACTATATTTCTGAATCTGAGATTGAAGATTATAGGTTTCAAGTAACTGGTCAATATGGTGGCCTAGGAATGCAAATATCTATCAGAGATAATTATCCTATGATAACTGAAATTTATGAAGGTTATCCTTGCTATAAAGCCAAACTTTTACCTGGCGACTACATACTAAAAATTGATGGTCAAGACCTTAAAAACAAAAACACATCTGATGTGAGTAAACTTTTAAAAGGACAGCCCAAAACTAAAGTAAAACTCACTTACAGAAGAGGAAATGATGCTGAAAAAGAAATTGAATTAGAAAGAGAAGAAATACTAATCAAAAATGTTCCTTATAGCGGAATGTTAGATGAGTCAACAGGGTATATTGCTTTAAAAGATTTTAGAAATGATGCAGGCAAAGATGTAGCATTGGCCCTTAAAGAATTAAAAGAAAAATACACTGGGCTTAAACACGTAATTCTTGACTTAAGAGGCAACCCTGGAGGGCTTTTGATAGAGGCTGTTAATGTGGTGAATGTTTTTACGCCAAGAAATCAATTAGTTGTAAGTACCAAAGGTAAAATTAAAGAATGGGAGAAAGAATATAAGACTAATAACAACCCTATAGACGATAACATTCCTTTAATAGTTCTTACTAACAGAGGTTCTGCTTCAGCTTCTGAAATTGTCGGCGGAACTATTCAAGATTTAGATAGAGGATTAACATTAGGGCAAAGATCGTTTGGCAAAGGTTTGGTTCAAAGTACAAGACCTGTGAGCTACGGCACTCAATTAAAAGTAACCACAGCAAAGTACTATACCCCTTCTGGAAGATGTATCCAAGCTTTAAATTATAGCCATAGAAATGAAGATGGATCAGCTGGTGAAATACCTGATTCATTAAAGAAAATGTTTAAAACTAAAAATGGAAGAATTGTGTTTGACGGTGGTGGCATAGCTCCTGATTTAAAAATAGAAGAAACTAAAATTTCAAATATTACTATGGCCCTTAAAGCTAAAATGTATTTGTTTGATTTTGCGACCAATTATCATAAAAAAAATTCAACAATAGCTGATGCCAAAACTTTTAAATTAACTGAAAAAGACTGGAGCGATTTTAAACTTTATTTAAAAGACAAAAAGTATGATTATCAAACACAGTCAGAAAAAGCATTAGAAGATTTGAAAAAGAAAGCCGAAAATGAAAAATATTTCGATAAAATTAAAAGTAATTATTTATTACTTAAAAATAGTTTAGAGGCTGAAAAAGAAGCAGATATTGAGACATTTAAACAAGAAATTATAGAAGAATTAGAACTTGAAATTGTCAAAAGATATTTTTATGAAAAAGGAACTATTCAACATTCTTTTATATACGATAAAGAAGTAAAAGCAGCTATTTCATTGTTCAAAAATGAAAAAGAATTTAATAAACTATTGAAACCTTAATGTTTGAATTGTCTGACTATGTTATTATTGCTCTTTTAGGTTCTATTGGGGCTTTTATTTCAGGACTACTTGGAGTGGGTGGGGGAGTTATCTTTATTCCTATATTAGACTACTATATAGTAAAAGCAGGAATTCAAGGTTCAGAGCTCGTTAAATTTACATTGGCTAACTCGTTTTTTGTAATTGTTTTTTCAGGTATTGTTATTAGCATTAAACAATATAAATCAGGTAATTTTTATCCCAAACAAGTTTTTTTTACTGCTTTGCCGGGCGTCCTTAGCTCTTTTTTAGTTACATATCTTATTTTGTCAGGCAATTGGTATCAGCAGCATATGTTTAAGACTTTGTTTTTGTTAATGCTAATCCCAATGACCATAAGAATGTTTTCTCAAAAAGAAAAAGCTATCAATAGTGATGTTGTTTTTCCAAGTTATCTTTTGTTTTCTATTACTGGTTTTTTTACAGGAATTATAACCTCTTTATCAGGTTTAGGTGGAGGTATACTTATGGTTCCTGTTTTTTCTGATTTTTTAAAATTACCAATCAAAATTGCTACCAGCATCTCTACAGGAGTTATACCTATTTTTACAGCAGTACTTATTATACCTTATATGATGGCTTATCCAGAGGTAATCAATCAATTTCAAATTGGCTATATCGTATTTCCGATTGTAGCTCCTTTGATCATTAGTGTTATGGTTATTTCGCCTACAGGTGTTAAAGTAGCACATATGCTTAAGCCTTTTCATCTAAGAATTATTTTCGCATGCGTTTCATCTATAATAATTCTTAAAGAACTATATGGTTTTATCAAGTAGTTTTTAGTTAAATTTAATAAACCAAAAGCATGTTTCATTTTGTTAATCTCAAAAATATGTTTTATATTTTAAATTTGAGTGTTACATTTGCCGCCCATTTTTAGCTAGATTATGAAAGGTTCTTTTGTCATTCAATTAACAAAATTAGAAGATGGTCTTAATAGACTTGATTTTGATATTGATAATAGTTTTTTCGAGAATCTAGAGTATGCTAAAGTCAAAGAAGTTGAAGGGAAATTGGTAGTTGAGATTGAAAAATCTGAAAGTACTCATAAGCTTTGGCTTCAAGTTCACACAAAAGTTCGCCTATCTTGCGACAGATGTAACGAACTCATATTTATACCTGTGAATAACAAACACAAGTTAGTGATAAAACAAACTGACGAAGAGGTAACATATGAAGACGAAGACATCATAACCTTAGGCAAAAATAAAAGTGAATTTGATTTAGCACCTATAATCTATGATATCATCAATATATCTATACCACTTAAGGTATCATGTGATATTGAAGGTGCAGAAAAAAAATGTGATGAAGAATTATTAGCTAAACTTAATAATACTGAATCTGAAAATAATGAAAAAGAAATTGACCCTAGATGGGAAAAATTAAAAATATTAAAGAACAACTAATTTTAATCAGACAATAAAATGCCTAATCCTAAACGAAAATTATCGAAATCTCGTCGCGACAAACGTCGTACACACCATGGTATAGATGCTAAAGCATTATTTAAAGATCCTCAAACTGGTGAAGTTTCATTGTACCACCGTGTGAATATCGAAACAGGAATGTATCGTGGTCGCAAGGTAATGAAAGGTAAAAACGACGAATAATTCTAAGCCATGCTGAGCATTGGTATTGATATTATGGGTGGTGATTTTGCACCACGTGAAGCAGTTCTTGGAGCAATTCAAGCAAGAGAGGAATTTGGAAACAAACTTCATCTTTTGCTTATTGGCGATAGAAATCAAGCACTTGAAATAATCAATGAATCTGGAGCTAATCCAGTTGATTTTGATTATATTCATACCACAGAAGTCATTACTTTTAATGACCATCCGGCAAAAGCAATTGCAGCTAAAAAAGATTCAAGTATTGCAGTTGGCTTTTCATTGTTAAAAGAAAAAAAAATTGATGCTTTTATTAGTGCAGGAAATACAGGTGCAATGCTTGTTGGTTCAATTTTTAGTATTAAACCAATTAATGGTATTATTAGACCTACTATTTCATCTGTACTTCCAAAAGTAACTGGTGGTTTGGGGGTATTGCTAGATGTAGGTGCCAATGCTGATTGTAGACCTGATGTTTTACAACAATTTGGCTTATTAGGATCTTTGTTTTGTAAATTAGTTTATAAAATCGATAACCCTAAAGTAGGCTTAATTAATATTGGTGAAGAAAAAGAAAAAGGTAACTTAGTTGCTCAAGCTGCTTTCCAATTAATGGAAGAAACAACCCAATACAATTTTATTGGGAATATTGAAGGTAGAGATTTATTCACAGGTAAGGCAGATGTAGCAGTTTGTGATGGTTTTACAGGTAATGTAGTTTTAAAAGCTTGTGAATCTATATTCTATATTATGAAAAAGAGGGGTTTGACTGATGATTATTTTGATAGTTTTAATTATGAAAACTATGGTGGTACTCCAATTTTGGGAGTAAATGCACCTGTAATAATTGGCCATGGTATATCAAATGCTAAAGCATTTAAAAACATGATTAAAATGGCAAAAGATATTATTGATGTAGAGCTTATTGATCAGATAAAAGCAAGTTTTTAATTTATTTAACTCCTAAGTCTTGTTATTTAGTATTCTCCATTCAATAATATGAATTTAGATATATTTTTATTTTGAAATAGATAGCTTATGTCTCATAAAATTAGACTGTTACAATCATTTTATACTTGTTTAAATAGAATCGTTCTAAATTACAATTTTGTGACAAATCTTTTTGCTATGTAAGGTTGATGTATATCTTTGCGGCTCTATTAAACGTCTGTAAACCCACGCGGCTATTAGGTTTAAATAACTTGAAAGTCAGTGAGATAAATAAAAAAACAAAACGTCTAAAATAGTCTTTTAAACAAATTTAGATATTAAGCAAGTATCACAAAAAATGAAGATAAACGTAAAAATAACCGTTTTATTATTCTGCTTCATCAATGGCATTATAAGTTTTGCTGGAGCTGCTCCATCGGCTGATGAAGGCAAAAAATTATTTGAAGCAAATTGTGCTTCATGTCACAAAGTAGATAAAGACCTAGTTGGTCCAGCACTAAAAGATATTGACAAGCGTCGTGACATAGGTTGGATAATTAAATGGGTTAAAAATCCTCAAGCTGTTATCAAAAGTGGTGATGCTTATGCTACCGCTCTTTATAACAAGTTTAATCAACAAAACATGACTGCTTTTGGTTCATTGAAAGATGATGAAATTAAGTCGATAGTTGAATACATTAAAGCATATGTTCCTCCTGCTCCAGCTCCTGGAACTGAAACAGCCACTCCTGATCAATCAGGCACTAATAACTCAGACTTTGGCTCTGCGACACTTTTAGCTTTATTAGCTATTGCAGTATTGTTAATTTTTATTGTGATGTTACTTGGCAGAGTAAATGATGTATTAAAACAAAGAGTTTACGAAAAAAAGCCTGAATTAATACCTGAAAACCAAGGATATTCGTTCATAAAAGATACTTTCATGCCATGGGTTCGTGGTTGGAACAAAACAGTAGCTACAGTAATGGCAATTGTTATATTCGGAATTCTCTTTGCCTATAATGGTTTCAAATATGCTAACAATGAAGTAGGGGTTCAAAAAGGCTATTCTCCAACACAGCCAATTAATTTTTCTCATAAAATACACGCAGGCGATTATAAAATCAATTGTCAATATTGTCACTCATCTGCTGAAAAAAGCAAACAAGCTTCAATACCTTCTTTAAGCACTTGTATGAATTGTCATAGCTATGTTACTGCTAAAGATAAATACAATGGACAAACGTCACCTGAAATTGCTAAAATATATAAAGCAATAGGGTTTAACGAACAAAACAAAAAATACGATCAACCTCAAAGTCCAATAAAATGGATTAGAATTCATAACTTACCTGACCATGCTGTATTCAATCACTCTACCCACGTAAAATTAGGTAAAGTTGCTTGTCAAAAATGTCACGGCGAAGTTCAAGAAATGGAGGTTGTTTATCAAAGAAACTCACTTCAAATGGGTTGGTGTATCAACTGTCACCGCGAAAGTAATGTTGATGTTGCTAGTAATCCTTATTACGAAAAACTACACGCCAGACTTAAAAAAGAAGGCAAAACTGAGATTAAGGTTGCTCAAAACGGCGGTCTAGAATGCTCAAAATGCCATTATTAATTAAAACCTCACTTTAACCATTAATAAAAGACACATCATTAAAGATGGAAAATAATAAACAATACTGGAGAGGATTAGAAGAACTTAACCCTTCACCTGAATTCTTGGCTCAACAAAAAAATGAGTTTATGGAAGGTGTTCCAATGGATGAAATGTTAAATGAAAATGCATCATCATTTGACCTATCATCAAATCGTCGCGACTTTTTAAAGTATTTCGGTTTTGGAATAGGTGCAGTAGCTTTAGCTGCATGTAATAATACTCCTGTTAAAAATGCAATTCCTTATATCGTAAAACCAGAAAATATTACTCCTGGCGTTCCTAATTTTTATGCTTCTACTTGTGGTGCTTGTGCTACTGCTTGTGGTATAGTAGTTAAAACACGTGAAGGAAGACCAATTAAAATTGATGGTAACGAAAAAACGTTTAATCAAGGTGCTGTTTGTGCTCAAGGTCAAGCATCTGTGTTAAGTTTATATGATAATAATAGAAATAAAAAACCATCAGTTAAAGGAAAAGAGTCTGATTGGAAATCTATAGATTCATCAATTTCAAAAGAATTAGAGGAAATTGCAGCAACTAGTGCTTCAATAAAAATTGTTACGGGTACTATTAATAGTCCTTCAACATTGAAAGCAATAGAAGCTTTTGTTTCTAAATATAAAAACGCTTCTTTGGTTCAGTATGATGCTGTTTCTTCTTCAGCTATTATTAATGCCAATGAAATGTGTTTTGGAAAAGCAGTTGTACCTCAATATGATTTTTCTAAAGCAAAAGTTATTGTGAGTTTTGGTGCTGATTTCTTAGGTACTTGGATATCACCTGTTGAGTATACCAAGCAATGGTCTAAAACTAGAAAACTAAACAATACAAAAAACATGAGCCGCCATATTCAATTCGAATCTGGTTTATCAGTTACAGGCTCAAATGCAGATGTTCGTATTCCAGTTAAACCATCTCAAGAAGGTTTAGCTATCGTGTCTCTATATAATGAAGTTGCAAAATTATTAGGTGCTTCTACTATTGCAGCTCCTAGTTTTAATGTGGCTGCAAATTTATTAACCCATACAGCTCAAGAATTAGTGAATACTAAAGGAGCTTCTATAGTTGTGTCAGGATCAAATGATGTAGATGTTCAAATTATTGTAAATGCTTTAAATAGCATGTTAGGTAATATTGGAAATACAGTTGATTTAGATAATTATTCAAAACAACGCACTGCAACTGATGTTAGCTTTGATAAGTTAGTTGAAGACATGAACGCTGGTTCAGTAGGAGGTGTCATTTTTATGAATGTAAATCCTTTCTATAACTACCATGCTTTAGATAAATTAAAATCAGGTATTTCAAAAGTTAAATTGAGTGTTTCTTCATCATACAGCAACGACGAAACAGCTCAAGCAGTTTCATATGTTTGCCCTGATAGTCACTACTTAGAATCTTGGAACGACTATGAACCTAAAGCTGGTAAATACCAATTAGCACAACCAACTATTACTACTGTTTTCGAAACTCGTCAATCTCAAGAGAGTTTGTTAAAATGGTCAGGTGTTGAGTTAGATTATTATACATTTATTAAAGAAAATTGGAAAAACACCATATTAGCTGGTTCAGGAAGTTTTATTACTTCATGGAACCAAGCTTTACATGATGGCTTATTCTATAAAGATTCAGTTTCAGCTTCAGCTAGATCACTTTCAGCTGATGTTGCTAAATCTGCTTCAAGTTTAACTTCAAATACTTCAAAAGGTATTGAAGTACAAGTTTATACTAAAGTATCAATTGGAGATGGTTCTCAAGCGAATAATCCTTGGTTGCAAGAAATGCCTGACCCTATTACTAGAACTACTTGGGATAACTATGCTTCTATAAATAAAACAACTGCTGATAATTTAAAATTAAAAGACGGCAGCATCATTAATGTCACCATTGGTAATGATAAAATTACCAACTTACCTGTAATGATTCAACCAGGTCAAGTTAAAGATACAATTTCAGTAGCTTTAGGCTATGGCCAATCTGAAAAAATTGGTAAAGTAGCTTCTACAAGCGGTAAAAATGCATATGGCTTCAGAAATTCTAAAAATGGAAATACCATTTCTTGGTCTGAAAATGCTTCAGTAGAAAAAGTAGGGGAGGATTATGCGTTTGCAAGAACTCAAACTCACCACACTATTGAGGGTAGAGCAATTGTTAAAGAAACAACTTTAGACCGTTGGACTAAAGATGCTACTTCAGGAAACCATGGACATGCACATATCGTTTCTTTATGGGACGAGAAAGATTATAAAGGTCACCGTTGGGCAATGGCTATCGACTTAAATGCTTGTACCGGATGTGGTGCATGTGTGATAGCTTGTCAAGCTGAAAACAACGTGGCAGTATTAGGTAAAGAAGAAGTTACTAAAGGTCGTGAAATGCATTGGATCAGAATAGATAGATACTATTCATTTAACGCAAAGAAAGATGGTAAAGATGCTAGAATTACTAGAGAGACTGAATATGATGAAGAAAAAGGCGGAAAACTAGTTCAAGATTGGGAAAATGTATCAGTTGTTTACCAACCTGTGATGTGTCAACATTGTACACATGCATCTTGTGAAACAGTTTGTCCAGTATTGGCAACTACACATAGTAGTGAAGGTTTAAATCAAATGACTTATAACAGATGTATTGGTACTAAATATTGTGCTAACAACTGTGCTTATAAAGTGAGAAGATTTAACTATTTCAGATACTTCCAAAACGATCGTTTTGATTTCAATATGAACAATGATTTGGGAAGAATGGTTTTAAATCCAGATGTTACAGTTCGTTCAAGAGGTGTAATGGAAAAATGTTCATTCTGTGTTCAACGTATTAACTTAGGCAAATTAGTTGCAAAACGTGAAGGTCGTGAGTTAGCTAAAGATGAAGTGAAAACAGCTTGTCAAGTTGCTTGCCCTGCAGATGCTATTGTATTTGGAGATAGAAATAACCCTGAATCTGAAATTGCTAAATTGTTTACCAACGAACGTGAATATGCATTAATGACTGATGATGAAAAAGCAATGATGAAGCCATTTATGGATGTGGTTAATGCAAGCATGACAGAATCTGAAAAAGATAATGTTAAACGTGCATATGCTTTATTAGAAGAAATAAATGTGAAACCATCGGTTAAATATTTGACTAAAGTTAGAAACAGAGCAGATAAAGCAATTGACAACGAATTGGAGAATGAAATGGCTTTAGACAAACCTCATGGCGAAGAGCATTCAGGTAAATCACATGGTGAAGAACATAATGCTCCTGCACATCATTAATTTTTAATAATAGACCATACTTAATTTATAAATAGATTAAAACATGATTGAATCACATTTAAGAGAACGTCTCATTACTGGAGACAAATCGTATGGACAGATATCAGAAGATATATGCCGCCCAATTGAGAATCCTCCTACAAAAGCTTGGTGGGCTGGTTTTTCATTATCATTTGTATTCCTTTGTATACTAGGATTGAGTTTATCAGTTTCAGTAGGAATAGGATTAGGAATGTGGGGAATTAATAAATCAGTAGGTTGGGCTTGGGATATAACCAACTTCGTATTTTGGGTTGGTATAGGTCATGCTGGTACACTTATATCAGCTATCTTATTGTTGTTTCGTCAAAAATGGAGAATGAGTATTAACCGTTCTGCAGAAGCCATGACCATTTTTGCGGTTATGTGTGCTGCTATATTCCCAGTGTTTCACATGGGTAGAGTATGGGATGGTTTTTGGGCTTTGCCTTTACCAAACAATTTTGGTTCACTTTGGGTAAATTTTAACTCACCACTTCTTTGGGACGTATTTGCGATTTCTACATATTTCACAGTATCAATATTCTTTTGGTACATGGGTTTGATTCCAGATATTGCTACAGTTCGTGACCGTGCAAAAACTAAAACAGCTAAATGGGCTTATAATTTATTTGCAATGGGTTGGAATGGTTCAATGAGAACATGGATGCGTTATGAGATTGTTTGTTTAATATTAGCAGGTATTTCTACACCACTAGTATTATCAGTACATACAATTGTATCAATGGACTTTGCTACATCAGTTATTCCGGGATGGCATACTACTATATTCCCTCCATATTTTGTAGCAGGTGCAATCTTCTCTGGTTTCGGAATGGTGTTGACTCTTTTGGTTATTGCCAGAAAAGTAATGAACTATGAAGATTATATCACTATTCATCATTTAGATGCGATGTGTAAAGTGGTAATGTTAACAGGAACTATAGTTGGTTGTGCTTATATTACTGAATTCTTTGTGGCTTGGTATTCTGGTGTTGAATACGAACAATATGCTTTCAAAAATCGTGCATTTGGAGATTATTGGTGGGCTTATTGGACCATGATGACTTGTAACCTTGTAGCACCTCAAGTGTTTTGGTTTAAAAAGATTCGTCAAAACCCAACTATCATTTTCATCATGTCTATCATTGTGAATATTGGTATGTGGTTCGAGCGTTTTGTAATTATAGTAACATCACTTCACAGAGATTATATCCCTTCAAGTTGGACATACTATCGTCCTACTATTACTGAGATTGGAATATTCTTAGGAACTTTTGGATTATTCTTTACTTGTTATTTCTTATTCTGTAAATTCTTACCATCTATATCAATAGCTGAAACTAAAGCAATCATGCCAATAGATCAGTTACCTATTGCAAAAGAAAGAATGAAAAAAGAAGGACATTCACATCACTAATTAATAAACTACATTCCAACTTATAATACATTAAAAGAATGAAGCCAACAAAATTTATAGCAGGAGTATTTGACGATCCAGTATTGTTATTACGTGCCGCTAAAAAAGCAAAAGAAACAGGAATAAAAGTATACGACTGCTACACTCCCTTTGCAGTCCATGGATTAGATAAACATTTAGGTATTAAACGTACTCGTTTATCTATAGCAGCGTTTTTATATGGATGTACAGGTTTTGTATTGTCATTCATTTTACAAAATTATATTAGCTGGGTAGATTGGCCTATTAACATTGGTGGTAAACCAAACACATTCGCTCTTGTAACATTTGTACCTGTATGTTTTGAATCTACAGTTTTATGTACAGCTCTACTTACTATTTTTACTTTTTGGGCTAAGAGTAGAATGTTCCACGGAGTAATTCCTGATTTATTTGATAACCGTCAGACTAGTGATTTATTTATCATGGCTATTGATGCTGATTCAAACAAAAATCACGATGCTATTGAGTCTATGTTAAAACAAGAAGGAGCAATTGATATTCGTAAAAAAGAATTTGCTTCTAATCACTCACTAATTCAATAAACTTAATTGACGAAAAAGATTATGAAGTATAAATTTTTAACAGCAGTTATAGTATCGTCATTAGCTACAGCTATGCTTGTTTCATCTTGTGGAAAAAGCCGTGGCAATGATCCTGGTACTGAATATATGCCTGATATGTATGTTTCTGAAGCATACGAACCTTTGACTCAACCTGAAGAGAAACCAAATACCATCAATCCTTATGGGATGAATATGAGAGTTGCTCCTGCCAATACTATAGCACGTAATCAATTGAGCTATTACTATCCTTATGAAAAAACACCTGAAGGATACGAGGCTGCTAAAAAAGAATTGAGAATGCCTGCTACTATTGAAAGAACGGCTAAAACTTTAACTAAAGGAAAACATCTTTATGATATCAACTGTAGCCCTTGTCATGGTGACCAAGGTTTGGCTGATGGAGCAGTAGCTGCTAAGCTTCCTTCAATTCCATCATATGCAACTGATAGAATTCAAAACTTAGAAGTGGGAGGTATGTACCATACTATTACTTATGGTTTGAACTTAATGGGTTCATACGCTTCTGTATTAACTCCAGAAGAGCGTTGGTGTGTAATACAATATGTTGAATTGCTAAGAACCAAAGCAAAACCAGGTGCTACTGAAGCTGCTCAAGCTGATACCACCAAAAAAAACTAATTAATTTTAATAATCAAGATAGTAAAATAATTAAGATGGAAAATCATCAAATAGAATTAACTCAAGAGCGTTTCGACTTCACTTCAAAAATGAAAAACGTTATATTCATGGCTATTGCAGCTGGAATATTGTTTACCGTTTTAGGTTTTGTGACTGAAAGTGCTGAGTTTAAAATGAAACATTTTTGGTTAAGTATGCTAATGGGTGCATACTATACTTTCCTAATAAGCTTAGCAGGTTCAGTATTTGTAGGTATTAATTACCTTGCAAATGCAGGATGGAGCGTTGCTTTTAAACGTGTACCTGAAGCCATGGGGCAATATGTGATAATTGGAGGTGCAGCTTTAATAGCTATCTTCTTATTAGGTAATCATGATATCTACCATTGGATGGGCGAAGAAGCTAAAAATGATCCTGTTTTGGTTGGTAAAAGTAGCTTCTTAAACATGGGTTTCTTTGTAGCTTCAAGTGCCATATTTTTTGGTCTATACTTTTTCTTTACTAGAAAATTAAGAGCTCTATCTTTAAAAGAAGACAGCATCGAAGGACAAGATAAATTTGGCGGTAAAATATTCCATACTTGTCGTAGATATTCAAACGTTTTTATTGCCATATTTGGTTTTACTTTCCCAGTTGTTGCTTGGGAGTGGATGATGAGTATTGACCCACATTGGTATTCAACTATCTATTCTGTATACAATTTTGCCATCTTATGGGTTTGTGGAATTTCAACAATGGCATTAATTGTATTATTCTTAAAACGTCATGGATATTTAAGTATTGTTTCTAAAGAGCATATGCACGACTTAGGAAAAATGATGTTTGCCTTCTCAATCTTCTGGACTTATATCTGGTTATCTCAATACTTATTGATATGGTATGCCAATATCCCTGAAGAATCTATTTACTTTACTCAAAGAGGTGTTGGTACTGCAACTGAACCTAATAACTTTACATTGCAATTTTGGTTAAACTTAGGTTTAAACTTCTTATGCCCATTATTGATTTTTATGAGCAGCACTGCTAAACGTAAACCAAATGTTATGGCTACTTTAGGAGCTATCATATTAATTGGTCACTGGAACGATTTATACCTAATGGTTATGCCAGGTACATTAGGTGAAAATGCACATATCGGTTTCTTTGAAATAGGAGCTACTTTATTATTCTTTGGAATATTTATTTATGTAACTCTTGCTTCATTAGCTAAACAAAACCTAATCACTATGGGTCACCCATACTTAGAAGAAAGCATCCATCACGAAGTAACACCATAGTCGTTTATACAAATTTTTAAAAAAGTCCTCACATTATTTGTGGGGATTTTTTTTTATTTAAAGTATTTTCTAAGTTCATTCGTCTTACTTAATATTATGGAGACTTTTAATGGGTTAACAATGAGTGAAGATTCAACCATATCAATTACAAATACCATCAGACAGTTTGGAAAAAAACTGTTCGGTTTTGTGCGTGGTAGGGTAAACTCTAATGAAGACGCTGAAGATATATTGCAGGAGGTATGGTATCAGTTGAGCAATATGAGTAATCTAAACGATATAACCACTGCATTGTCTAACCACATTCTATACTACAATGTTCCAATATTGGAACAAATAAAATCTACAAAAAGAACTCCTCTATATATGAGGAGTTCTTTTTGTATAATTGTATTGCAAAACGGGCTGCCCAAAACTTATATAAGCCGGATCTAAGTATATATTCTTCGAAACCTTTAATGGATAAGAGAAATATATCTAAGTTGTCGCCGTTCTTTAAGAATGGTGACTTATATATAAAAGCAAGGTCTGTGACCTGGTATTCTTGCTATAAAGTTTTTTAGGATATATAGGTTTTGAACAGTATCTGCAATCATGAGTTTGCGTCGCTCTATTAGACATGCGTATGAAATATATTTTTAACATTAACCGTTCTTGGAGAAAGGCGATAACGGGGCAAAACTCACCTGAGGTTATTGACCTCTACCACCTTCTAAAACTCTTCTTAGGCTTCTGCTCAGACTTATTAGCTGAGGCATTATCCGCAGGCTTAGGTCTGCTTGGACGGCCTTGGTTGCGTTGTTGAGGAGCAGGAGCTTTTACAGGGTTGTGGTTTACTAATGGATAAGGATGGTCGCTAATGGCGGGTATCTTTTTATCAATTAGTTTTTCAATGTCTTTGAGGTAGGCTTTTTCTTCAGCATCGCAAAAAGAGAAGGCAGTACCATTGGCTCCGGCTCTGCCTGTACGGCCAATGCGGTGCACATATGTTTCAGATACGTTAGGCAATTCAAAATTGATGACATATTCTAGGTCGTCTACGTCTATACCGCGGGCAGCAATATCAGTAGCTACTAACACACGGGTGGTTTTGGCTTTAAAGCTATTGAGTGCGTTTTGGCGGGCGTTCTGAGCTTTGTTGCCATGAATGGCTTGGGCTTTGATATTGTGTTTTACCAGTAACCTTACTACTTTGTCGGCCCCGTGTTTGGTGCGGGTAAATACCAAAACTGTTCTTATCTTTTGGTTTTTAAGAATCTCGATGAGTAAGTTGGTTTTGTTTTCTTTATCTACGTAGTAAATAAATTGTTTAATGGTCTCTGCTGTAGAAGAGATGGGGGTAACTTCCACCTTTTTAGGGTGATGAAGTATGGTATTGGCCAGTTTTATAATCTCAGCGGGCATGGTTGCAGAGAAAAACAAAGATTGTCTGCGAGCAGGCAGTATGGCTATTAGTTTTTTAACGTCGTGAATAAAGCCCATGTCGAGCATACGGTCTGCTTCGTCAAGCACAAATATTTCGATATTTTTGAGAGAGATAATGCCTTGGTTGATGAGGTCGAGCAAGCGGCCTGGTGTGGCAATAAGTATATCTACTCCGTTTCTTAGAGCAATGGCTTGTGAATGTTGATTAACGCCTCCAAAGATAACGGTGCTGGTCAGGCCTAGGTGTCGGCCATAGGCGTTAAAGCTTTCGCCAATTTGAATGGCTAATTCGCGGGTAGGCGTTACAATTAGGCTTCTCACTTGTTTTTTGGCATGAGGTACCCTGTTTTGAGCCAAGAGTTGTAAAATAGGAATGGCAAAAGCGGCTGTTTTGCCGGTGCCTGTTTGAGCACAGCCTAAAAGGTCGGTGCCATCTAAAACAATAGGGATGGCTTGAGCTTGAATGGGTGTAGGGGTAGTGTATCCTTCTTCTGATAATGATTTAAGAATAGGATCAATGATGTTTAGTTCTTGAAATTGCATGAAATGTGTGAGAAATAATCTATCAAAATAATGAGTGTTAGTCAGCGTCTACTGGCTTTTGATGATTAAAAAAATGTGTTATATGTTGTTAAGTTGTAATTACTAACTAACAGTAGACATATAGTTGTAAAGAAAGTGCAAAGATAGGTGGGTTGGGGTTGAATTGATTTTTTTTTAATTTTGGGTTTTAATAAGTTTATGGTTTGGAGGTATTATTAAGTTGTTAAAGAATTTTGTGTATGGGGTTTGAACTTAGTCGGTTATCATTAGTTTCCACTTTTTTCATTGCCAAAAAAGTGGTCAAAATTCCGATAGCTATCGCGAACTAGGGCTATGGAATCCTCTCTTGAAAAACTACGAAACAGTTTTAAGCACGAACGGCTAAGGTTTGCAAGAGTGGTTGACTCAAGTAAGGGTTTGTGAAGGCAAACTGCTCGTTCTAGCTGCAGGCCCTCAACACAAAACTGTTTCTTGTTTTTCTGCGAAATGATTCCAATGCCCGTCCCTGCCATTCAGCTTCGGTGGTATATTGAACATTAGGCGTAGCTGCATGATTGATAGGGCTGCTGAAACCGTAAAGCATATCTGTGTTCATTTGTCTTATAAGTGAACTAATTTTTTTACGTTTAATTATAGAGATGCTGAAACAAGTTCAGCATGACCAATTATAAGAAAATGAAAAATAAAATCGCATTCGGGTAGCGTGCATATAGGCCTTATCTTCGCATGTTCATAGCGATGAAACTTACTGAGCTGATAGATGAAATAAAACGTGGAGAAAAGTTTCAAAGTTTGGTAGCTGCATTAGCTGCTAAACAATTACCAGATTCTGCCGTTCACCTCTCGGGTTTTTCCGGAGCGGGCAGTTCAGTCATGTCCGCTTGTTTTATTCATGAGTATAGGCAACCTGTACTTTTTATAGTAGACAACCTAGACCAAGCCAACTACTTAGCCAACGATTTAAGCAATTTGCTAGAAGGTAAAGTAATAGATGTTTTTCCTTCTTCATTTAAAAGAAGCTTTCAATACAACCAACCTGACAATGCCCTGATACTTCAAAGAGCTGAGGTGTTGAGCAAACTTAATACTACCAGCGAGTCGGCATTGTTTCAGTCTACCTTAAGGCTCATAGTGAGCTATCCTGAGGCATTAGTAGAGCAAGTAATTACTCAAGATGACTTAACCAAAAGTAGTTATGAAGTGAAGGTAGGAGACAAGCTAGACATAGAATTCTTTCTTGAGTTTTTGGTTGAGCATGGATTTGAACGAAGTGACTTTGTTTATGAGGCTGGGTTTTTTAGCATCAGAGGTGGTATATTAGATGTGTACTCATTCTCAAACCCGTTACCATTTAGAATAGAACTTGATGGCGATATTATAGAAAGCATCAGAGAGTTTAACCCTGAAGACCAACTCTCTACCCGTAAAATGCAGTTTTTTTCATTGGTGCCCAATGTGCAGTCGGTGGCTTTGCAACAGCAGCATCAATCATTCTTTCAATACCTGCCTCACCACACGTTGGTTTGGAGCAAAGACTTGCCCTATGCGTTTGATGTGGTAGAAAAGATACAAAACAAAGCCAAAGGAACGCTCATCAACCTAAATACGGCACAAGGTGATATGTTTGAGTTGCCAGCTATTGAGCTTTTTGCTGACGGTGATACTTTTAAAAAACATTTAAGCAATTTTAAAAAAGTAGAATACGGTCCACGAGCATATTTTAAAGCGGCTGATCAAGTGGTGTTTAACCAAAGTCCACAGCCATCTTTTAACAAACAGTTTAACTTGATTAAAGATGACCTGAAAGCCAACAAAGACAAAGGATATAAAAACTTAGTTTTCTCAGACTCAGGTAAACAGATAGAAAGGTTGTATGCCATATTTGATGATATTGACCCTACTGTTGAGTTCGAACCCGTGTTTCATGCTATAAGCGAAGGGTATATAGACCATGATTTGAAATTTGTTTGTTACACCGAGCATCAACTTTTTGATAGGTTTTATAAATTCAAATCAAGAGAAAGCCACAGCCGTAATAAGATGATTACGCTGAAAGAGTTGAGAGAATTGAAGCCAGGAGATTATGTAGTGCACACCGACCATGGAATTGGTAAGTTTGCTGGACTAGAGAAAATGGATGTTTCAGGCACCAAAGTAGAAGTGGTGCGTTTGGTGTATAGAGACAATGATTTGTTATATGTGCCAATAAACTCACTCAATAAAATTTCAAAATATATAGGCAAAGATGGAACAGAACCTAGGCTGAACAAGCTTGGTAGTGATGCTTGGGACAAACTAAAAAGGAATACCAAAGCCAAAGTAAAAGACATTGCCAGAGATTTGATACAATTATATGCTGCCAGAAAATCGCAAACAGGATTTCAGTTCAGCCCTGATAATTATATGCAAACTGAGCTTGAGGCAAGTTTTATATATGAAGACACGCCAGACCAAGCCAAGGCTACTGATGACTTTAAGAAAGACATGGAGAGCCCCAACCCAATGGACAGGTTGATATGTGGCGATGTAGGATTTGGAAAAACAGAAGTGGCTATTAGAGCGGCATTCAAAGCCGTATGTGACAGTAAGCAAGTAGCTATTTTGGTTCCTACTACTATTTTAGCAAGCCAACATTATAGAACATTTAAAGAACGGTTAAGAGATTTTCCGGTGAATATTGATTTTGTGAATAGGTTTAGAACAGCCACTGAACAAAAAGACATCCTCAGAAGAACCAAAGAAGGGAAAATAGATATATTGATAGGCACACACAGAATACTAAGTAAAGATGTTGGGTTTAAAGATTTAGGATTGATGATTATAGATGAAGAGCAAAAGTTTGGAGTGGCAAGTAAAGAAAAACTAAAACAATTTAGAGTAAATGTAGACACACTAACACTTACAGCTACACCAATACCTCGAACCTTGCATTTTAGTTTGATGGGAGCTAGAGATTTAAGCATCATCAATACACCACCGCCTAACAGACAGCCAGTGACCACCGAGTTACATGCCATAGATGATGAAATAATTAGAGATGCAATAAATGAAGAAATAAGCAGAGGAGGTCAAGTGTTTGTGATACACAACCGGGTAAAAGATATTTATGACTTAGCCGATAAAATCAGGGGATTGTGCCCACAAGCAAAAGTAGGCGTGGGGCATGGCCAGTTAGAAGGGCATGAGCTAGAAGAAGTGATGATAAAATTTGTAGAAGCAGAGTATGATGTGCTTGTAGCTACTACTATTATTGAAAGTGGATTAGATATAACTAATGCCAACACCATATTGATAAACAATGCACATATGTATGGGTTGAGCGATATTCATCAAATGAGAGGTAGGGTAGGTAGAAGCAATAAAAAAGCATATTGTTACTTGTTGGTGCCTGGGTTAGGAATGCTCACTGAAGATGCTCGAAAAAGATTGTCGGCTATAGAAGAGTTTAGTGATTTGGGAAGTGGATTTAATGTAGCCATGAGAGATTTAGACATTAGAGGCAGTGGAAACTTGTTGGGTGCTGAACAAAGCGGTTTTATTGCTGAGATTGGGTTTGAGATGTACCACAAGATTTTAGATGAAGCTGTTCAAGAGCTAAAAGACTTTGAGTTTAAAGACTTGTTTAAAGATGAACCAGAAAAAGAAGTAAAGAAAGATGTGACTGTAGATGCAGATATTGCCCTAGTGATTCCAGATTTTTTTGTAAGAAGCAACCAAGAGCGGCTTTCGTTGTATTCAGAGCTAGCTACTATAGAAAATGAAAAAGAACTTGAAAAGTTTAAATACAAACTGAAAGACAGGTTTGGACCGTTGCCACCACAAGTAATTGATTTGACAGATGCAGTAAAGTTGAAATGGGCAGCCCAAGCGTTACAACTTGAAAAGATTGTGTTAAAGAAAAAAGAAATGGTTTGTTATTTTCCGTCAGACCAGCAAAGTTCGTATTACGAGAGTAGTTTGTTTAGCAAAATCATGATGTTCATTTCATCAAACCCAACTTTTGTATTGAAACAGACGCCCAAATTTTTAACTTTAAACATTCCGCATATACATGGCATTATGGATGCAGAACAAAAGTTAAGAGATTTTGAAATAAGATAGCATAAAAAAATCCTTGCCATAAATATGACAAAGATTGTATTGAGTATTTTTTAATAAAAACAATTAAAGTTTTTGCAAGATGCTTTTAGGGTCGCCTTTTAAGAAAGCTTCAACATCAATGATTCTAGGTTTAAGCACTCTGTCGTTTTTTGTAATATAATTGATAGCATGACCTACTCCTAAAAAGATGATATTGTTGCCACAAGTAGTTGCTATACAAAGACAAGATTTCATATCAAGAGTAGCAGATTTACCTCATGCAGTTATAGTTAACTTACCGCTTTTTTTGAAAGGAAGTTTCAAAGCGGGCATGTTTATTTTGTCATAGGTTACTACTTTATATTTAATGTAGTCTTCGTTTGTGACTTCATAGTTTTTGCCTTCGAAAGTGACAGTTGCACCGTTAGGGCAATTCATTAAATACAAGGTTCTTAAGTCTTTGTCTTCTTTAGACAATGTATTTGCAATAGTTTCATAGTTTAAGAAAATAAGCATTAGAGAAAGAAAGCTAAATAAGTAACTTAAGTTAATTTTTTTCATGAGTATCATTAGTTTAATGTTGGCAAATGCATAGACACACAAAGCATTCAAAAATCACATAAAAGTAGTAATAAAAAATTATGAATTAGGGTATATTTAGTCATAGAAGCAAAGTTGATAGCATAAATTAAAACAAATCATAGCTTATCTTTGTACACATTATATAACTATACTTTGCTAACCTATTTACTCATAGATTTTTTCTCATTTATTTTTCCATTTTTGTTTTCGTTTGAAACCAAGATGGTTAATTTTAGAAAGTATTGGAAACCGCTTGTGTTTGCATTGTTGATTCAGTATGTTTTTATGATTTCATGGGATCATTTGTTTACAGTAATGAATGTATGGTCGTTTAGCAAAGATTATACAATTGGCTTTGATGTTTGGGAGATGCCTATTGAAGAACACATATTTTTTTTGGCCATCCCTTATTCTTGCTTTTTTATTTACGAGATTTTAAATAAATATGTAAAAGACTATTTAAAAAGTTTTTCACTTGTGATTAGTTTATTGTTAGTTGCTGTGTTTGTGCTTATCATATGGAATTACTATGATAAGTTGTATACAGCTACTGCTTCCTTATTAAGTTTGTATTTATTGTTGAATCATATTTTGGTGTTTAGGTCACATAAGAGGTATTTGGGCAGGTTTTATATGGCATACTTAGTGGTATTGATTCCATTTTTTATCGTAAATGGATTACTAACCTCCTTACCTGTAGTTATGTATAATGCTACAAGCAATATAGGAATAAGGATTTGGACCATACCTATAGAGGATTTTATCTATAACTTTTTTATGTTATTACTTATAGCAACAGTTTATGAAAGCTTGAAAAAGAAGTTTGGATTATCTCAGTATCCCAAGGACCTAAAAAAAGAAGAAGTGGTGTAATATTAAATTTCAGTTATTTTGCCATTTTCACATCTTAAAATTCTACCTTTAAATTTTTCGATAATTCTATAATCGTGAGTAGCCATAATAATGCTTCTACCTTGAGAAGCAATTTCATGTAGCAGACTTAAAATGTCGTCAGTGGCTTCAGGATCTAAATTACCAGTGGGCTCATCGGCAAGAATAATTTCAGGGTTGTTAAGAAGTGCTCTAGCAATAACAACTCTTTGTTGTTCGCCGCCGCTAAGTTCATGAGGCATTTTAAAATCTTTAGTAGCTAGGCCAACCATTTCTAAAACTTCTTTTATTCTAATATTTATTTGAGCTACATCGGTCCAACCAGTAGCTTTTAAAACAAACTCAAGATTTGATTTAATTGTTCTATCGGTAAGAAGTTGAAAATCTTGAAAAATGATTCCGATTTTACGTCTTAGATAAGGTATTTCAGATTCTGATAACTTTCTAAGATTGAAGCCTGCAATAGATGCTTCACCTTCAGTGAGTAATAGGTCAGCATATAAAATTTTAAGGAGAGAACTTTTGCCGCTTCCAGTTTTGCCAATAAGGTAAAGGAAATCTCCCTTTTTTACATCAAAAGTAATTCTATCAACTATTAGATTTTTGTTTTGATAGATTGAAACTTCGTTCAAGTTTATGAGTGATATATCGTTCATTTTAAAGACTAAATTGTTCTACTTTTCCAAAAGAAATATTATTTGCTAGTTTTAATATCGTGTTTTGATATTTTTCAAGGCCACATTTTTCGAGAGCTCTTTCTGGTCTATCTGCTCTAAAGTATGCAATTAAAGTAAATGACTTATCGCGTAACTGTATGTAATCGGGTATTTTAGCAGTTCCTTTGATTTTTAATAGGTAATACATTTTTTTTTAAAAAAAGTTTTTAGATTTGGAATTATTGGTTACTTTTGCGGCTGTCAAAAATAGTGTTTAAAACAAATTGAAACAAAATTTATCTATTATGTTTATTAAATTCAGTAGAATCACAGTAAGTACTTTAGCAGCATTAATAGTGGTTACAGCATGTAATCCTATTTCTAAGTTTGCAAAGAACTTAAAAAAAACTACCTACAAAGCCAATCCAGAAATCTTAGCAGTAAGAGGGGATAGTGTTGATGTTGGGTTTAAAGTTATAATTCCTAAAGGAACTATTCCAGCAAAAGGTATAGTGAAGTTTGAGCCATTATTAGTTTTTGGAAGTGATGAGATGGTGTTGGACCCTTTGGTCGTAAAAGGTTCGAAAGCTGATGAGCCTAATGCTCAATACACTGCTACTGATGGAGGTGTTACAGCAGATTTTATGAAAAGAATCTTATACAGACCTGAATTAAAGAAATGTACTCTTTACGTACAACCTAATTTAAAAATTAAGAGTTATGAAGACGTATTAGATAAGTGTATAGAAATTAAAAAAGATTCATTAGGAGTAGGTACAATTACTACTGCTTTGTCATACATAAACAATGAAGAAGTATCATTACCTGATGCTAAATGTTCTGGTCCTAAAATGGAACGTAAAGCAAATATTTATTATGTGGTTGACCAAACAGATTTCAAACCGAAATTGGTTCAAAAACAAGCTAAGACAAGTAATCCTGACGAGTTAAAAACTTTAGTATCTTACTTAAAAGAAAAATCTGAGTATAATTTAGTAGCTATCACTCTTCGCTCTATGGCTTCACCTGACGGTACATATAAGCGTAACGCTTTATTGGCTCGTAATCGTGACGTGACAGTTTATAACTTCATGAAAAAAGAAATGAAGCGTTTAGGTTTTAATGAAGTAAATGATTCATTATTTTCTCAACGTTCTACTGTAGTTGAGCAAATGGATGATCTTAAAGCAGCAATTGAAGCCTCAAACATTAAAAGTAAACAATATTTCTTAGATATTTTAAATTCAAGTGATGCTCCAGATGTTAAAGAACGTAAAATGAGAGATGAGTATAACGATGGTGATAACAGCATTAATCACAAAGCTAGAAGAGTTTCTCAACCAAAGTTATATCCACATTGGACTGACTACCGTTACGTATTAACTTATATTATGCCTCGTTTACGTCGTTCTGAAATTACAGTTGTTGGCGAAAAAGGTTGTAAGTCATGGAACGATATTTCTGATGCTGCTAAATCAAATACATTGGATAGTTTAAATATTGATGAGGTTTTACAGTATGCTTTTAAAACTACTGATATGACTGACAAAGAAAAAACTTACCGTTATTTAACTAACAAATACAACAGCGATTGGAGAGGACATAACAACTTAGGTGCTGTTTTAATCATGCAAAAGAAATTTGCTGATGCTAAGTCATCACTTGAAAAAGCTGCAAGTTTAAATTCTAATGCTGGCGAAGTTTATAATAATTTAGGTATCTGCTTCAGAAACATGAAAATGTATGAAAAAGCTGAAGACAACTATAAAAAAGCTAAATCTATGGGTATTAAGCCTGCTTCTTATAATATCGGTGTATTAAATATGTCAAAAGGAAATTACAGTGATGCAATTTCAAACTTTAAAGCTGCTGATAGAAAATGTCAATACAACATGGCCTTAGCTTACACTATGCAAAATGAATTATCTGAAGGTCAAAAAGCAATTGATTGTATGGAAACTAAAGATAAAGATGCACAATCATGGTACTTAAAAGCTATTATGGCTGCACGTGCTAAAGACGCAACCAATATGACTACATATCTTAAAAAATGTATTCAAATGGATAGCAAATACAAACAAATTGCAATGGAAGATTTAGAATTTATTAACTTCTTTAAGTCTAATGAGTTTAGATCTGCAGTAAACTAATAGTATTACAATATTTATAAAAAAAGAGCTTCAAGAAATTGAAGCTCTTTTTTTATATTTTCCAATCAATAGGTTTTAATTTTTTTTCTGATAAGAATTTATTTGCAAGCACAAAATGATTATTTCCTAAAAAGCCATTATAGAAAGAGAATGGAGAAGGATGTGCTGATGTTAAAACAAGATGCATTTTATTCGTTATTAAAACTGATTTGCTTTTAGCATAGTTTCCCCATAACATAAATACAATTGGCCTGTTTTGAAAAGCTATGTGCTTAATCAAAGCATCCGTAAAAGTTTCCCAACCTATATTTCTATGAGATGCTGGTTCATTTGCTCTAACTGTTAAAATACTGTTTAACAATAAAACACCTTGCTTGGCCCAAGGAGTTAAATTACCATTTGACATATTCATTTTAATATGTAATTCGTTTTCTATCTCTTTGTAAATATTGATTAAAGAAGGTGGTGGTTTGATATGATCATTAACTGAAAAGCTTAATCCATTTGCTTGGGATGATCCATGATAAGGGTCTTGACCTAAGATAACCACTTTTACTTCACTTAATTCTGTATGGTTAAAGGCTTCAAAAATTTTGTTGTTAGTTGGATAGATCTCGTATTTTTTTTGCTCTTCAACTAATATTGATTTAAGGGCTGTGAAATATGATTTATGAAATTCGCTTTCAAATATATTGTTCCATGATTTATGTATATTTAGCATCATATTTATAATTTACTCCAAATATATATATATATTCACTTATTTTTGTATTTCATCATGCATAGAAGATATATTTTTTGCTTACTTGTTTTGCTTTTTAGTATTAAACTAAATGCACAAGTAGTAGCTGATTTTACTTTTACAGATTCGATATGCGGCTCGTTAGATATAAAGTTTACTAATAAGTCTTCAAATGCAAGCACTTTTTTTTGGTTTTTTAGTCCTGGTACATCTAATTTAGTAAATCCAACTAAAACTTTTTTAGCATATGGCAATTACGATATAACATTAATAGCATTTGGTAATGCTTCTCAAACAGATACTATTACTAAAACAATTCATATTTTTCCTTTACCAAATTCAAGTATAACAGGTACACTGGCCTCACTTTGTCCTGGAGATATTGGTTTTTTAAATGCGTTTTACAATTCACGATATTCATATTTTTGGAGTCCAGCATTATATTTATCAGATTCTACTAAGCATAATCCACAAACTTCAGCATTGATTACTACACGTTATTATTTATTAGTAAAAGATACAGTTTCAAATTGTTCAGATACTTCATCATTTGAAATAAAAGTAAAATCATGTAAACCTCCCAAATCAAGTTTTAAAGTATTAAAACCTAATTGTGGTTCTTATATAGTAAAATTTGTAAATGAGTCTTCAAATTCATTTGGTAGTAAATGGTATTTTGATGATGGCACACAAATATTAATTGATCCTTCTGATACAGTTATTCATGCATATTCCCAATCAGGCATATATAATGTTTCATTGGTTACTATAGATTCATTTGGTATATATACAGATAGTTTTACCTATACCTTAGCAATAGGGAATAATGTAGTTGCAACTTTAAATAACACAGATTCTAAAATATGTAGAGGCGATTCAATGATGTTAACTGGAAATGGAGGCACTAAACCACTAAAATGGTTTCCTAATTTATGGATTGACGATTCTATTGGGTCAGTTGTTATTGTGAAACCAATGAAATCGACAAGGTATTTTCTTGTTGCTGAAGATAATGGTTGTTATGATACAGCAAGTGTATTTATAAGTGTTACTGAATACCCTTCTTTTACTATATATAGCGATTCTCCCTGTATTGGTTCTAAAGCAAGAGCTTGGATTCAGCCAAAGCCTAAATATGATACATGTTTGATATGGCATTGGGACGATCTTGATTCTTCGGTTGGAAATTATTCGACTCATATATATTCAGACTCAGGTTTATATAGTCTTCATTTAAAGTATTCAATAGATGGTTGTGATACTATAGCAAACACTCAAGTAAAAGTTTTTCCATTGCCAAAAGCTATTTTTGATCAAAATCCAACGGATGTTTTTATAGCACAACCTTGGATTCAGTTTTATAATAGGTCGCAAAATGCATCAAGGTATCGGTGGGATTTTGGAGATGGGGTTTATTTGTATGATACAAGCACTACGCATATGTATTTAGACACAGGAACTTTTACAGTTCAACTTGTTGCTTTTAATCAATATGGTTGTTCGGATACAGCAAATAATAGATTTACCATTCGACCTGAGTTGACTGTGTATATTCCCGATGCATTTACACCAAATAATATTGGACCTCTTGAAAATGAAAAATTCAGGATTTATTTAAACCAAACTTTGCCTGAGTTTGAATTTACAATATATAATAAATGGGGAGAAAGAGTTTTTGAGACCAATGATCAGAATTTTGAATGGGACGGAACATTTAAAGGTAAACCTTGCTTAACCAATTCTTATTTTTGGATAATGAAATATAGGGTTTCTCAAGAAAAAGTTAGCAATGAAAAAGGGATATTATATTTATTTAAATAATTATCCAGCTTTTATAACAACTAGTTTTTTTATTAAATATGAATTGTTAGATTCAACCACCATGAAAAAAACACCGGTCTTAAAACTACTAGACTCTTCAATTACAAATGTTTCAGTATTAAAAGGTGTTTGAATGGTTCTTCTATATATAATAGCACCATATACATCTACTATATACATATAGGCTAAATTGTAATCGGGTTTCTTAAATTGAATAAAAAAATTGATTTTATCTGAAGTACCTGACGCTAATTGATTGGGGAAAAAAGAAAAGTCAAAAAAGGAACATACCCCATCAGTAAAACTACCATATTTTAGACCAAATTCATTAACCGCAATGCAATCGTTGAAATATGTAATTCCACAACCACAAACTGGATGGTAATATTTTCTATCGCAACCTTGGTAATAAGGTTTAATTTGAGTAGAATCAACGCATTGTGCAGTCAAACAATTGAAGATTAATAATAACGAAATTGTAAATAAAAATCTGTTCATGTATAGTAGCAAAGTTATACATATATTTGCTTAAATTGAAAACAATTAGAATAATAGTACTCTACCCTTTCTCTTTAGTATATGCTTTAATTATGCTTATACGGAATAAACTATTTGATACAAATGGAATAAGGTCTTATCAATTTGATATAAAGACAATAAACATAGGGAACCTATCAGTGGGTGGCACAGGAAAATCGCCTCATACTTTATGGTTGTCAAATCAGTTTCGTGATGTAAACATGGCTGTTTTAAGTAGAGGATATAAAAGAAAAAGTAAAGAATTTAGAGAAGTACATATACATTCAGATGTAACAGATGTGGGAGATGAGCCATTGATGATGAAAAAATACAACCCAAGTTTGCCCATATTTGTTGAAGCAGATAGGGTAGTAGGGGTTACAAATATTATTGCAGAATTGCCAGAAACACAATTAATTTTATTAGATGATTGTTTTCAGCATAGATATATAAAGCCTAGTTTTAATATACTACTCACCACATTTGAAAATCCTTTTTATGAAGATTTTGTATTGCCATCAGGAAATTTAAGAGAGCCTAGAATTGGAGCAGCAAGAGCACAAGCAATTATAGTGACTAAATGTAGCAAACAAATGACTCAACAACAAAAATTAGTATGTATAAGCAAAATTAAAAAATACACGCATGCACCTGTTTTCTTTTCATACTTTAAATATATAACTCCAAAACATATTAAATCTTACGAAGATCTAAAGCCTAACGCAAAAATCATTGTTTTAACAGGTTTAGCTAATAACAGTGACTTAGTAAAGCATCTATCCACTCACTTTGACGTAGTTGAAATTATAAGCTATCCTGACCACCACCAATATAATAAATTCAATATAGAAAGGTTATTAAAGAAAGTTCAGGCTTTAGGAAATACTAATGTCTCCGTTATTACCACTGAAAAAGATTTTGTAAAACTTGTTAACGATAAGGACATGTTGAAATTAATGGATCAACTTCCACTATATATTCAGAAAGTTGAAGTCGATTTTTTTGATACAGATGGGCCTAAATTGTTAGAATTGATATGTAAAGATTATAAATTAAATTTGTAGAATTATGGCTTTATATAAAAATAGATATAGAATTTCAATTGTAGGGTTTTCTCTTCTTGTGTTAACCAATATATATTTTTTAATCAGATTGAATAATGTTGAAACCCATAACGACATAATTTTAAAACAAAACGATTCGTTAAGAAAATATATTGGAGATATTTACAGACATCCAGAAATACTTTGTGACAGTTCATTAACCAAAGATAATGTTTTAAATTATATTAAATTAAAAGGCATAAAATGGCCCAATGTGGTATGGGCACAGTCTATGGTAGAAACGGGATATTTATCTTGTGACAAATGTTGTTTTTCTTATAACAATTTGTTTGGATTTATGCTTAATGGAAAGTGCATGAAATTTAATACTTGGCAAGAAAGTATTGATTATTATTATCGTTGGCAAAATAAACTTTATAAAAATAAGAATGAAGATTACTTTAAGTTTTTGAAAAGAATAGGCTATGCAACATTTAAAGAATATAATATTCATATTGCTCAGATTTTGATAGATAATAAAATGACATACGTTATAAATTAAACCATTTAAAGCTATTATATATATTCTTTTTAGCTATATTTTTGCAGTATGATTATAGAGTCAGGTATTAATAAATCAGAATATTATATTGAGTTAGAAAACCGATATGGGGCTAAAAATTATAAACCTTTACCCGTAGTAATAGAAAGAGGTGAAGGCGTTTTTTTATGGGATGTTGAAGGAAAAAAGTATTTCGATTTTTTATCAGCTTATTCTGCTGTTAACCAAGGGCACTGTCATCCTAGAATTTTAAAGACTTTGTTAGAACAAAGTAGTAAACTAACTTTAACATCTAGAGCATTTCATAACAACATACTTGGTGAGTATGAAAAGTATATATGTGAGTATTTTGGTTATGAAAGAGTTTTGCCAATGAATTCAGGAGTTGAAGCAGGAGAAACAGCTATAAAATTAGCTAGAAAGTGGGGATATGAAGTAAAAAGAATACCTGAAAATCAAGCTAAAATAATTTTTGTTGAAGGAAATTTTTGGGGAAGGACAATTGCAGCCATTTCTTCAAGTTCAGATCCTTCAAGCTATACAGGATTTGGTCCGCTTCTTTCAGGATATATTAAAATACCATATAACAATTTGGAAGCTTTAGCTCAAGCTGTTGCTGATAAAAATGTTGCAGCATTTATGGTAGAACCTATTCAAGGTGAAGCTGGTGTTGTAATGCCTGATGAGGGATATTTGAAAAAAGCTTTTGAAATTTGTAATAATGCTGGAGTTTTGTTTATAGCAGATGAAATACAAACTGGTTTAGCAAGAACAGGTAAGATGCTTGCATGTGATTGGGAGGATGTAAAGCCAGATATTTTAATATTAGGTAAAGCATTGTCAGGTGGTTTTTTACCTATAAGTGCAGTATTGGCAAGCAATGAAGTAATGCTAACTATAAAACCCGGAGAACATGGAAGTACATATGGTGGTAACCCACTGGCTTGTGCTGTAGCAATGGAAGCTTTGCAAGTTATCAAAGATGAAAACTTAGCTGAAAATGCTGAAAAAATGGGAAAGATATTGAGAGAAAAATTAAGAAAAATAAATTCTCCATTGATTAAAGAAGTTAGAGGTAAAGGTCTTTTAAATGCTATAGTTATACATCCTTTTGGAGACAATAAAACGGCATATGATGTGTGCTTAGAATTAATGAAGAATGGGTTACTTTGTAAACAAACACATGGTGATATTATAAGATTTGCATGCCCTTTGGTAATTACAGAAGAACAAATAAATATATGTGCTGACATTATAGAAAATGTAATTGTTTCTTTAAAATAATACTTTGATAGAAAGTTTTGACTTATTAAATACTGGTATAAAATCAACAATAAATATTGATTTACCTGCTTCTAAAAGTATTAGTAATAGGTTATTAGTACTTGATTTTTTATATGAAAGTAATATTGAACTTAAAAACTTGTCAGAAGCAAATGACACAAAAGTTTTAATTTCAGCTATAAATTCAATTAAAAACAAAGAAGAAAACATATATGTAGCAGATTGTGGTACAGCAATGCGTTTTTTGATTTCTGTTTTAGCAATCACCCCAGGTCAGTGGTATATTTATGGCACAGAAGATATGCATAAAAGAAGTGTAAGACCTTTAGTAGAAGCATTAATTCATTTAGGAGCAGATATATGCTATTCGAACGAGGAAGGATACCCTCCTTTGAAAATTACTGGAAATCAAATAAAAGGAGGTGAAGTGCATATTGATGGCAGTATTAGTAGTCAATTTGTGTCCTCATTGATGATGATTGCAGGCATTTTACCTCAAGGTATAAATATATATATTGAAAATAAATCTGTTTCATTGCCATATATATATATGACAAGTAAACTGATGAGTTGTTATATTCAATCAAATAACAAGCTGCAAATTTTAAATTTTGATTTAAAGAAAATTGCTCATGAAAAAATTAATAAGATTCAACGGTATAAAGTAGAAGCAGATTGGAGTTCAGCATCATATTGGTATGCATTGGTTGCTTGCGGAATTGGAGAAGTCAATCTGTTAAATTTAAGTTTAAATTCTATTCAGGGTGATTCAATATGTGCAGAGATTTTTAAGTCATTTGGTGTTGTTACTGAAGAGTTGAATGATGGTTTAAGGATATATAAAAATATGGATGCAAAATTGAATGTTGAATTTGATTTTAGTCAGTGCCCTGACTTAGTTCAAACGGTAGCAGTTACCTGTGCAATTCTTCGAGTTCGAGCAAAATTAAACGGCATAGGTAATTTAGTGCATAAAGAAACAAATCGGATAATTTCTTTGAGCACTGAGCTTAATAAAATGTATCCAAATTCAATAAAAGCAGTTGGAAATGATAGTATTTTTATAGACACAACTAGTATGTTAAATCCAATGCATAAAATTTCTATTGAAACATATAAAGACCACAGAATGGCTATGGCGTTTTCTGTATTTTCTGTTATATTTCCAATTAAAATTAACGAACCCAATGTTGTTAAAAAATCATACCCTGATTGGTGGGAACATATATCAAAAGCGGGGATTCAAATAACACAAAATTATTGAATAAGATTATCTAACGACTTTCTCACATTGCCATGCTTTTCAAGTAACAATTTAGCTTCTTCATAATTTAAATGGCTTTGTTCCATAATCATTTTAATACCTCTATCAATTAATTTATTATTGCTTGGAGTCATGTCAACCATTTTGTTGTCTTTAACTTTTCCAAGTCTTATCATGGTGGCTGTGCTTATCATGTTTAACACCAGTTTTTGAGCAGTGCCCGATTTCATTCTGGTGCTTCCAGTCACAAACTCAGGACCTACAATTATTTCAATTGGGAACTCTGATGCCTGAGCAAGTTTGCTGTCTTTGTTGCAAGTAATGCAACCAGTTATAAGTCCCATTTTTCTTGCTTTTTTAATAGCCGAAATAACATATGGTGTGCTGCCACTGGCTGCAATACCAATTACCACATCATTTGAATTTATTTGGTAACTTTCTAAATCTTTCCAACCTTGTTCTATATCATCTTCTGCAAACTCTACTGCTTTTCTAATTGCTTTATCACCACCAGCTATAATTCCAATAACTAAACCATGAGGCACCCCAAAAGTTGGCGGACATTCAGAAGCATCAACAATTCCGAGTCTTCCGCTTGTGCCTGCACCAATATAAAAAAGACGCCCACCAGATGTTAGTTTTAAAACCACTTGGTTAACAAGAGCTTCAATTTGTGGTATTGACTTTTCAACAGCTAATGGAACAGATTTATCTTCCTTGTTTATATTTGTTAATAGCTCAATCACAGACATTTTTTCAAGGTGTCTGTATATAGAGTTAGTTTCAGTAGTTCTGTCCATTTATTTATGAATGATTATTTGCAAAAGTAATAATATATGCTTGTAGTATGGATGAAAATAGAGCATAAAAAAACAGGTATGTTGCGTTACATACCTGTTTTTAAATAAAAAGTTAAAATTATTGTTTAACAAATTTTTCAACAAAAGTTTCGCCTTTGTTGTTTGTAAAACTTAAGAAATATAATCCACTTGAAAGATTTCCAATTTCAACAGCAGATTGGTTTAATATATTTATATTTTGAATCAATTTGCCTTCAGATGAAAGAATAGATAAAGAATAAGATTGTTCATTCGGAACATTTATATATAACTTTTCTGAAACAGGGTTTGGATAAAAACTAATTTTACTGTTAGAAGTTACTTGTTTGAACTCACCAAGGTTAAAGCTGTAAAGTGATGAAATTTCATTATCTGTTAGTGCTCTGTTGTATAATCTTAAATCGTCCATCCAACCTTTGAAATATGAGTTGAGTGAAGTTGGATATCCAGTAACACCAACACTAATATTTCTTGAACTTGTAAAGCCAGTTAGTGAGCCAGAATTTGAATGCTTTTTGTCAAGAACACCATTGATGAAAAACTTTAATTCTTTTGTTGAATTAGAAAAAGTAACAGCAATATGGCACCAAGAATCGGCAGTATATGTCCCTGTGCTATAATTATAGATTGATGCAGTATTGGTAACAGGTTCAGCACTTATGAACCCTAATGACTGCAGCCCTTGCTCAAACCAAAAAGTATAATTACCATTAATTTTATTGTCAGGACCAACAGTTAAAGTTCGAGCATTACTTTTTTGAATACCTTCAGATTTTACCCATGCTGATATGGTAATTTCATTTGGTGAAAAACCAGTATCAGCAACTCCATAGCAATAGGCAGAGCTGCCATTAAAATATAATGATGAAGAAGACCTGCCGTCTTTATCATTAGCAAAAGCAGTATTTACAGATGTTAAGTTTCTATTATTACCTGATAAATCACTGGTGTTACCATTAAAAGGATACCATGCAATCATCCCTTGATTAATAGATTGAGCAAAAATTAATGAAGATGTAAATAAAATTGCTAATAGAGTTAAAATTGATTTAAAGTTGATTTTTTTCATATTTTTTTATTTGGTTTCAAATGTAATTACAAATTTAAAAAAAAACTAATATTCAGATTATTTAAGTCATTTGAAGGTCATTTAACCTACCTAAAAATTCATTATTCAACTATGCATCCTTTTAACTTAAATTTTCATCATTATATTTGCATTCTGTCACAAATGAAAAAAACTATTACCTTATTATCTTTACTATTTTTAATAGTATTAACTTCAAAGCAAATAAAAGCACAGCCTTGGAACCAGCAAATTGATTCAAATAAAGTTAACAACTTTTTTGATATTCAAAAAGCATTTGAAAACTATTGGTCAAATAAGACAATTGAGAAAGGTAAAGGGTATAATACTTTTAAAAGATGGGAAAATTTTTGGGAGCAAAGAGTAGGTGCTACTGGTATAATGCCACCCAATAATGTAGTGTGGAATGAGTGGAATAGTTATTTAGTAAAACAAAGAATTAACCAATCGTTAAGAGGTGCTTTTGATAGTGGCAATTGGGTTAATTTAGGTCCAAATCAAACTACAGGAGGATACAATGGACTTGGTCGTATAAATTGTATTACTTTTCACCCAACGGACAGTAATATTTTTTGGATAGGAACACCTGCAGGTGGCCTATGGGTAACAAAAGATTTTGGTAAAACCTGGACATCTAAAGGAGATAAATTGCCTTCTATGGGTGTTTCTGATATCATAATTGATTATACCAACCCTAATGTGATGTATATTGCTACAGGAGATAGAGATTTCGGAAGTTTTGGTGGAATTCAAGGTTTAAGTGGAACAGGCGATACTAAAAGTATTGGAGTAATGAAAAGTACTGATGGAGGGACAACTTGGCGTTTATTGTCTAATTTAAGTTTTACAATATCTAATATGGATAAAGTAAATAGACTGATAATGCATCCTACCAATAACAAATTAATATATGCAGCTACTAGTAAAGGTATATATATATCCAATGATAGTGGTGCCACTTGGACCATTAAAAAAGCAGGGTATTATATAGATATGGAGATTAATCCTAAAAACCCGAATATATTATATGCTACATCTTATAGTTCAAGTGCACAAATTTTTAGAACTAAAGATGGCGGGACAGTATGGACCCAAGTAACATCTTTAAGTGGTGTTGGTAGAATTAATGTAGAATTGACAAAAGCTAATGCTGCTATTGTTATAGCAGTTGGAGCTAATGCTAGCGATGAAGGATTAAATGGAATATATAAGTCTACAGATAGTGGAGCCACATTTAGCTTAATATTTAATGGTGGTGTATCAGGTCAAAACTTGCTAAACTCTTCTGAGTTCGCAAATGGTGTTGGAGGTCAAGGTTGGTATGACTTATCTTTAGCTATTCATCCAAATAATGCAAATATTGTTTTTTTAGGAGGAGTAAATACTTGGTTAAGTGAATCTGGAGGGACATCATGGAATATAAACAGTTATTGGTCTAATAGCACTAGAGGAGTTCCAACAGTACATGCAGATAAACATTATCATGCTTTTCATCCACTGTCTAAAGTTACAAACGGAACAATTTTCGAATGTAACGATGGTGGTGTATATTATAGTAAAAACAAAGGAAGTAATTGGGTGAATTCAACCAATGGTTTAGCAATTGGCCAAATATATAGAATTGCATTATCTAACAATGGAAGCCTAATGTTGGCCGGGCACCAAGACAATGGAACCATGAAAAGTAGTTCTGGTGCATGGACTAACTCTTATGGTGGTGATGGTATGAACTGTCAAATAGATCAAAGCAACTCTAATTATATGTATGCTGGTGTTCAAAATGGAAAAATCATAAGATCTAGTGATGCATTTAGTAGCGGAAACAACAACGTAACGATATCTGACAATATATCTGGTATACCCAGAGGTGCTTGGGTTACGCCTTATGTATTAGATCCAACAAATACTTCTACAATTGTTGCTGGTTTTGCTGATGTATATAAATCAACTAATAGAGGCAATGTTTGGACTAAAATTTCGACTAACTTAACAGGAAGCTCTACTAATTATTTACGTTCTATTGCTATAGCTCCTTCAAATAGCAATGTTATATATGCTGCAACTTTTTATAATATATGGAAAACAACCAATGGTGGTTCAAATTGGATAACAGTAAAGAATGGTTTGCCTTCTTCATCAGCATTAACATATATATGTGTACATCCAACAGATCCAAATATTGTATGGATTACTTATTCAGGATATGATGCTGGTAAAAAAATATATAAAACAATTGATGGTGGTACAAGTTGGACAAACATTAGCGGTACTTTACCAAATCTGCCTGTAAACTGTATAGTACATGAAAAAAATTCAATAAAAAACAATTTATATATAGGAACTGATGTTGGAATTTTTGTTAGAAATGATGCTTTTGGAGATTGGGTATATTTTAGTAGAAATTTACCTAATGTCCCGGTTGCTGAATTAGAAATTAACTATCAAGGTCAAAAAATAGTTGCTGGTACACATGGCAGAGGTTTATGGCAAAGTAATCTTTGGAGTGCAACACCACCGCCTTCGCCAAAGGCAATCTTAACAGCTGATGACACAACTATATGTCAAGGTGGAAACGTATTATTCACTAGTAAGTCTAACAATACCAATGGTGTAAGTTGGATTTTTCAAGGAGGTATCCCTAGTACCTCTTTAGATACTATTCCATCTGTTTTATACACTAATGCAGGAACCTTTAAAGTGACATTGATTGCCAATGGATCAGGAGGGATAGATACATTAATTAAAGATAAGTATATTACTGTGTATCCATTACCAACTAAGCCATCTATTTCACAAGATACTAATAAACTTATTGCTTCTGCTGATACAATGGTACAATGGATATTAAATGGTAACGCAATAGCTGGTGCTAATTCAAAAATATTGTTAGCAAAGGTTGATGGAAGCTATAGAGTTGAATATACTGACAGCAATGGATGTAAATCTATTTCAGCACCATTTAGTTTTAAATATACTAGGGTAGGACTTGAATCTATTTATCAAAGCAAATCATTGAAAATATGGCCTAACCCAACTGAAGGTGTTTTTAGTATCGAGTCGTTAAACCAAAATAAAATAACGCAAATCAAAGTGATAGATTTTTCAGGTAAATCAATTATTAATCATTTAACAATCCAAGGTTTATCAAATAGTTCAATTGATATTTCGAATGCTGAAAAAGGATTATATATTGTTGAAATAACTATGAATGATGGAAGTATAGGATATGGTGTTGTAAGTAAATTATAAAGCTTTTTTCGATACTTTATATATTTCGCACCAAGCTACTCCACTTTTAAACTTCTTTTCTAAGGTTATATTAAATTTTTTATTAAGCTCATCTAGATTAAAGTCTCTCTCTACAGGAGATAAGATTAAATATTTAGTATCATCATCCATTGATGCATCTACATGGCTAAATTCATTTCCTGATAAATATCCGCATGTTTTATGTGAAAGTTGTTCAATCATCAAAAAATGAGTTGTTATATGAGTATTATATAAGTTTTTACTTTCACAGTATTTAACCATATTGCTATGTACATTTACAAGGCTAGAATATGTTAAATCAACATCAGAAATATCAGCTTTATAGCTTCTAGGAATCATGGTAAAACTGAATACACACAACAGACTCATAACAATTATATAGTAGTTTTTTTTAGTAAATAAACTTCCACACATGATAACTATTAATATAATTACAGCAGGTATTGTACTATATAAATATCGGGTTGAAAGAAAATTGATTGAACAAAAAAGAATATAGATGATAATAAAGGTTGAAAGGATTGTAAATATTGACTTATAATCTTGGTTGAATTTAATTTTCTTAAATAATAATAGCAGTATATATATAGCGATAATTGCGATAAAAATAATTCTACCTTGTCTTGAAAAAATAAATGTGAGCGACCAACTCATTTTATCAAATATTGAGTTTAAACTCAAATCAATCCAGCCAGTATGTCTTGGATAAAAAAACCATCCAAGTCTAATTTTTTGTATAAGATAAAATAAAAATCCTACAATAAAAGGACTACTATATATACTGATTGATTTTAAAACAATCCCGGTTTTTTTGGTTTTTAATGCCTCTAAAAATCCAAACATTGAAAGAGTTAAACACATAACTATTCCAGCTTCTTTGGTAAGAATAAGGCACGACATAAAAAAGACCATCCAAAATGTTTGCTTTTTTAGAAAAAAATACAAAGACAGTAAAGTAAAAATAGTTAACAAAATTTCAGATAGCATCATTCCACTTTGAGCTAGCGTAACTGGCTGCCATGCAACTATAATAGAAGCAAACGAGGCTAAAATAGGTTCATTTGTAGTTTTATTTACTATTAAATAAACTATAATGAACAGGATACAAGCTAAAATTAATGGAAAAATATGAGCAGTGGTTACATCTGTACCCATTACAGACATCCATAACGAACTTAAAAAATAAAACATCAACGGGTGCCCTGTATATAAATCGGCATTGATACTGCCTGGTAATAAACTCGGGCCTTTTTCAATCATTTCATATATTGCTCGAGTATATACCCAACTTTCATCCCAAAAATAAGGCAGACTTAAAAATTGAATTTTAAAGAGGATAAATGCCATACAATTTATTGACAGCAATGCTAAACCTATATTATTGATTTTGTTTTTCAATTTCTTGTTTATGATTTATTTGCAAATATATTGAAAGTGTTAGCAATACCTTTACTTATTTTGCAACACAATGCATCTTCATAAAATTGAACTTTTACATTTTAAAAATCATGAAAAGTGGGTCGAAAACTTTTGTTCAGGTGTAAACTGCATTACAGGAAGAAATGGTAGTGGAAAAACTAATATTTTAGATGCTATATATTTATTGTCTTTTTGCAAATCTAACTTTCAGTCTATTGATAAAAATATATGCTTCAATCATTCTGACTTTTACTCAGTAAAAGGTGAATATATATCAAATGAGATTGACTTTGAAGTGTCATGTAAATATCAAGAAGGGAAAAGGAAGATAGTTAAATTCAATAATAATGCGTATAAAAAACTAAGTGAACATATAGGGGTTATACCTTTAGTTATGATTACACCGCTCGACATACAATTGATCAATGAAGCTAGTGAAGAGAGAAGACGTTTAATTGACTCTACAATAGGTCAAGTGGATCACATTTATTTAAATAAACTTACTGAATACTATAAAATCCTTGAACATAGAAATAAGTTATTAAAAGAATATAGCCAGAATCAAGCAGTCGTATTGTCACAAGTTGATATCTGGAATAAACAACTTGTAGACCGAGGCAACTATATATATAAGGCTAGGAAAAAGCACTTGCAAAAAATATCTTTATTTGTATCAGATATATATGAGATATTATCAAGTAAAAGAGAAAATATAACTATTGAATATATTTCAAAATTAAATACTGAATCGTTTGAACAATTAATTGAAAATAATTTTAAAAAAGATATTGTATTAGAAAGAACAACTGAAGGAATTCATAAAGATGATTTAGAATTTTGTATGAACGGCCAAATGATTAAAAAATATGGCTCACAAGGTCAACAAAAAACTTTCATTTTTGCATTGAAGTTGGCTATACATCAATATCTAACAGAGGTGATACAGAAAAAGCCATTATTGCTTTTAGATGATTTGTTCGAAAAACTAGATGAATCAAGATCAGAAGAGTTGATGTTGTATATTTCAACATATATACATGCACAAGTATTTATTACTGATACTCATCATGAAAGAGCTAAAAATATTTTGTCAAGAATGAATGCTGAAACAAAATTTATACAACTATAAAAAAAGATTGTATTGCAAAATGAATACGATAGCTCCAATCAAATACCCAACAAGAGCTAACCAACCAATTTTCTTTAAATACCAACCAAAATTTATTTGTTCTAATCCCATTACTGCCACACCAGCAGCTGAACCAATGATAAATATACTACCACCAGTACCTGTAGTCAAAGCTAAGAAATTCCAAAAATAATGATCTGTTGGATAAGTTGTTAAGTTGAACATACTTTGCGATGCTGCAACCAAGGGAACATTATCTAAAATTGCAGAAAGAAGACCAAGAGCTATTCCAATACTCCAATCGTTTGAAAGAGATGATTTAAGAAAATGTGCAATGTCTTCTAAAACATTAACATTTTCTAGTGCCGAAATAGATAAAAGTATTCCTAAAAAAAAGAGTATGCTAGGTGTGTCAATTTTTTGAAGTGCTGAACTTACTGAGAACTTGTTTTTACTTTCAATATCTTTATTAAAGTGAATAATAGAAATGACTATCCACATGATGCCCAAAGCTAATAACATACCCATAAATGGAGGTAAATGAGTAATTGTTTTAAAAATAGGGACTAGTATCAGTAATGCAATCCCCGTTAAAAGTATTATATAACTATCTTTGTTTTTTGTGCTTTCAAGGTTTTTAGTTATAAGTTTTTTATCTTTAAATTTTCTTGAAATAATATATATAGGAAATATACATACAGCTAAACTTGGGATAAATGCTGAAGTAATGATTTTCAAAGGAGTTATTTGACCACCTATCCATAACATAGTAGTAGTAACATCACCTAAAGGCGACCATGCTCCACCAGCATTAGCAGTTAAAATGATAACACTAGCAAAATACATTTTAATTTCTTTATCTGAAATAAGTTTTGAAACCAAAGATGTCATCACTATTGCAGTAGTTAAATTGTCAAGTAAAGCAGATAAGAAAAAAGAAATTGTAGCTATAAGTATAAGTAATTTACTAAAACTTGTGGTAGTAATTTTAGATTTTATTATATCAAATCCTTTGTGAGAATCTATAAGTTCAACAATGGTCATTGCACCAAGCAGAAAAAACAATATGGAAGAAATTTCGCCCATTTTTATTAATAGAATGTCATTTACAATTTTGAACTCTTCTATATTCAGAATATATATGGTCCAACAAATGACACCAGTTAATAATGCTGAAGCAGCTTTGTCTATATGTATTTTGTTTTCAAAGGTTATAGCTATATAACCTAATAAAAAAGTAACAATAATTATGGTTGTCATTTGAAATGAATCTAAACAAAAATACACTACAATTTTGCAGTGTATTTTATGTTTAAAGATTTATTTGTAATTATTCGGTTATTTTCAATTCAACCCTACGGTTTTTCTGACGACCATCTTCAGTGTCATTAGCAGAAACAGGTCTAGTGTCACCAAAACCTTCAGAGGTAAGTCTTTTACTTGAGACGCCTTTTCCTATTAAATATCTTTTCACTGATTCAGCTCTTTCTTTACTTAATTTTAAATTGGTAGCTGCATTTCCAACATTGTCAGTATGTCCAGAAATTATTAATTTATATTTTGTATTTTTCTTTAATACTATAGCAAGTGCGTCAAGAGTAGGTTTAGAAGCTTCAGAGAATGTGATTTTACCTGATGGGAATTCGAGATTTGAGAATGCTTTTTGAAGTACATTTTGTTCTTCAAAAGTCAGTTCTGGTTTTTTAACTGTATCAACAACTTCAATTAATACAAGAGGGCAACCATCGTTTAATGGGTCTCCATAAGTATCTGGGCATTTGTCATTTTTGTCAGCTACATTATCTAAGTCTCTATCAGGGCATCCTTTAAATTTAACCAATCCAGCTTGTTCAGGGCAATCATCAATTGCATCATGTAATCCATCGCCATCACTATCAGGGCAACCATTGTTTTTAACAGGACCTGCTTTGTCAGGACACATATCAATATTGTCATAAACCCCATCAAAGTCTCTATCAGGGCAACCATTGTTTTTAACTTCACCTTTCAAGTCAGGGCATTTATCTTCCATATCTTTTACGCCATCATTATCTCTATCAGGACAGCCATCAAGGTCAGATTTTCCAAATGTTTCAGGGCAAAGGTCGTTTTGATCATATACGCCATCACCATCTTTATCAGGACATCCTTTTTTGTCAACTGGTCCAGCAAAATCAGGGCATAAGTCTTTATCATCTGGAATACCATCTTTGTCTTTATCAGGGCAACCTTGCAATTGCGGATTACCTTTTATGGTTGGGCATCTATCTTTAGTATCTTCCACCCCATCACTATCAGAGTCAGGACAACCTCTTAGTTCCCATGGTCCTGGAACTCTAATACATCTATCATAACGGTCTGTTACACCATCTTTGTCTCTATCTTTAGGCTTTGATCTATAAATAGGAATAGATGCTCCAATATAAAAATCAAATCCAGTAACTGTAGTTAATCCAAAAAAACCACCAATATTGTCGCTACCAATAAATACAGGACCCATTCTAGCATACAGGCCCATTCCAAATTTAGAATAGTTTTGACCAAGAGTCATAGGAACTGCGATATCAAACCATTTTGATTCGTATCTAGGAATAATACTTACCAAAGAATTGGTTCTGAAACCTGGAGCATTTACTTTTCTGAAACTTTGAACCCACACCATACCTATATAAATGTTTTTTCTAAGTTTATAATCAACATTTAAATTTAAAGCTGTAGGCAATACCCAAGTAAATGCATTCGTTTGATTGGTGAAAGTAAATATTTTACCCATTGATGTATCAACATGAGAGGTGCTTGTTAAATTATACTTACTAATTGAACCCCAAAATACAGTATCTGTTAAACTTTGGTCACGACCTTTTAACTTGTTATAATATACAAGTTTTGGGTCGCTGTATTTTATATTTCCAACATCTGTAATTGAAACGCCAATTTTTAAATCGTATTTATTTTTTTTATTATCAATCCAATTTTTTCCATCAAGTCTTGATTCATATTTTTTATGGTCAGGACGCCATTCATAAGTAAATCCTAAATCAAAGCCATACCCATGTCCTAAACTAGAACCGAATGGAAGAAAATTCTTCATTATATTGTTATCAAATTTAGAGATAGAATCAGGGGTTCTAATTCCATTGGGTTGGATTCCATAATATTGTTCCCTCACACCACCATAAGTTAAATCTGTTTCTATAGCCCATAAACTATCACTGTTAACCAGATTGAATTGAGTTCCTTTGTTTTGAATAAACAAAGCTGCTTGGCCTTCAAGTCTCTTAATTGTAATTCCACCTTTTAAATAGTGGCTACCAGTTCTAAATATTTCACGAGCATAGGTCAATCCATATTCAGTATAAGCACCTATTTGTATTCCAAACGCATTGTCTTGCTTAACTTTGTTAAGTTGCGGAACAGAATGAATGCTATCTTTTAGTCCATAAAGTGCACCATTTAGAGCCAATCTTGCTAAAGGTTCAGCTAAGTCGTTTATTTGAAGTGCAAATCTTTGCCTAATACCAAATGAAATAGTATTGCTTCTATTCCAAGCTATCATTATAGCAGGCCCCCTCAGCTCAGTACTTAAATTTATATATTTACTTTTGTTATTTATGTTTTCTAATAAATAGCTATTATCAAATGCTTTTACACCATTGATACTGTCAGCATTGCTTCCGTTAACTATAGATTTAGCTAATTTATTAAAAGGATAAGGTGTTTTTAATTCAACATAATTGTTCGATAAATTCATGTTAGCTGCACCTAAATTTACATATATATAATATCTATTGTCAGCTGCATTTGAAGGGTTAAAATAAGTTGAATTGGTTCCACCATAGTTAGTGTTAGCCAATCCTAGCCAACTCTGTGCATTGCTTATGTTGAAAAAAGATACAATTATTAATAAAGATATAGTTTTTTTCATAAATGAAATATTGTTTGATTAATTTATAATTTTGATATCTGCATCTGCCCACAAATCTTCTATAGCATAAAAAGTTCTTTTATCTTTTTGAAATACATGTGCAACCACATTTATATAGTCTAATAGCACCCATTCTGCATTAGACATACCTTCTAAATGCCATGGTTTTTCACCAATAGTTTTTTTTACAATTTCTTCAACACTTTGAGCAATAGCCTCAGTTTGTTTATTGCTTTCACCATGACAAACTATATAATAATCTGAAGGAGCTGATTTTATATTTCTTAAATCTAATACTGTTATATCATGTGCTTTCTTTTCCGCCATTCCTTCTATAATCGCATTTATTAGTTGTTGTGTTTCGTCAGTATTTTTTTTTGCCATTTATATGTATACAAATATTTATAAGTAAGTTTCAACTATTTTTGCTACAAAAGTTCCATAGAATAATAGTGCTGCAAGTTACGATTAAATTATATACTTAAATAATAGCATTGTCAATAAATACTCATATTATTGGTCAGAAATATATTTACATTGATAAAGTTCAATCTACAAATATTGAATTGGCTATGCTTTCTAATCATTCAGAAAGACCTGAGGGGCTAGTCCTTAGGGCAGGATTTCAGACAGGTGGTAAAGGACAATTTGAAAATTTATGGGAAAGTAATAATAATGAAAATTTATTGTTGAGCATTTTGCTAAAGCCGGATTTTTTAGAAATAGATCAGGTATTTAGTTTAAATATAGCTATTTCATTAGCTGTTAAAGATACAATTTTGTTTTTCTTTCCAAACCAAGCATATATAAAGTGGAGCAATGATATTATACTTAACGATAAAAAAGTATCAGGTATATTGATAGAAAATAATATTCTCGAAAAAAAAATATCTAAATCTATAATAGGCATTGGCCTGAATGTTCTTCAACAAGAATTTAAAAACAGTTCTCAAGCAACCTCACTTGCTATACAAGACAATTTGTATACATTTGATCTTGAATTGGTTTATGATAAATTAATAAGCTGTTTAAATTTTAGATATAATGAACTGAGAAGCGGATGGTTAGTTAAACAAAAAAATGAATATATCCAATCACTATATAAAAGAAATCTAGACTCTATTTTTATAAGTGATCAAAACGAATTTCATGGTAAAATAATTGGTATAGACAGTTCAGGAAGATTATTGATAGAAACAGAACATGGAAGACAAACGTACCAAAATGGTCAAATTAAGATGCGGTATTAAAAACCTTGAATGATTTATATTTTAATTTTTCAATACCAATCATTTATGATTAAACCCCGTGTTTTACAAAATTTGGAGCTACAATTAATTCTTTAGTTCCTTTTGAGTAATCGTAAAAGCCCATACCACTTTTTACGCCTAATTGACCAGAGGTTACCATTTTTGATATTAACGGACAAGGAGCATATTTTTGGTTGCCAAATCCTTCGTATAAAACATTTAAAATAGCTAGGCAAACATCTATTCCAATAAAATCAGCCAATTGTAATGGCCCCATAGGATGAGACATTCCAAGTTTCATAATAGTATCTATTGCTTCAACTCCAGCTACATTTTCGTATAGTGTATATGCAGCTTCATTTATCATAGGCATCAATATTCTATTGGCTACAAATCCTGGATAATCATATACCGCTACTGGTATTTTATCAAGTTTTTTACATAGGTCTACCGTTATTTTAGTAACTTCACGCGAAGTTTTAAATCCTTCAATAATTTCAACTAGTTTCATTACCGGAACAGGGTTCATAAAATGCATACCTATAACAAGTTCAGGTCTTTGGGTTGCCGCAGCTAGTTTAGTAATAGAAATGGAAGAAGTATTAGTAGCTAAAATAACTCCAGGCTTAGTATACTCATCTAATTGCTTAAAAATTTTTATTTTGCCATCAATATTTTCTGTTGCAGCTTCAATCACAAAATCTACATCTGCTACACCCAATTTCATATCTTGAAATGATTTTATATTAGAAAGCGTATTTAATTTAACTTCTTCTGTAATCAAGCCTTTAGAAACTTGCCTATCTAAGTTTTTTGAAATAGTTTCTTTAGCTTTTAATAATGCAGCTTCATTAATGTCTATTAAAGAAACTTCATGTCCATGTTGTGCAAATACGTGAGCAATTCCATTCCCCATCGTACCTGAACCTATAACTGCAATCTTTTTCATTTATATATTATTTTTAATTTATACCTTTTATTTTATTAATGTAAAGTTGGTCTAATTGGGAGTTTAGACAAAACTTCTCCTTCTAAAATTGTTAATTCTTTTAATCTTTTATATACATCTTCCTCTTTGAAATATTTAAGAGCAAATTTTACATATATGTTTCCATGTTTAGCTTCTGTAGCCCATAGTATATGATAAAACTTTTTTAATTCACCTTCTGGAAGAGCTTGCCACACTAGTTTGAAACGTTCAGAGCCTCTACATTCCATAATGCTCGCTAAAAGTAACCTGTCCATCATCCTATCTTCTTTTCCTGATCTACAATGTGAGATTAAAATATTAGCATATTCATCAGGTTCCATTTCGTGTTTCAACTGAATACCTTGATTTGACATTATTTGATAAACGTCTTTAAAATGTTGTAATTCTTCTAGTGCCGTTTCTATAAGTTCAGGAATGATTTCAACCCTGTCAGGAAATTTTGCAACAAAACTCATGGCCATACTTGAGGCTTTTCTTTCGCAATGGGCATGATCTTGAAGAAAAGTAGAAAAATTATTTAAAACAACAGTAGTCCATTCATTGCTCGTAGGATATGTTAGCTCTATACTATATTTCATATGTAGAGATTAAAGAAGTTCTCCTTTTAAATAAATAGTGTGTGGGTTGTTTTTTGAGTTACTAAATACAGTAAAAGTTTTAATATTTAATCCAACTGGTTTGTATTTAGAATTAAATTTTACTGTAATTTCTCCTTTTCCACCAGATTTTATAGGTTCTTTAGTAAATGAAGCTACTGAACAACCACAAGATGGAACTACTTTAAGAAGTACCAATGGTTGATCTCCATTATTGGTAATATTAAATGTATGGTTTATTAACGAACCTACTTTGACCTTACCATAATTGTATTTCACATTGTCAAATTCAATATCAGGACCCAAACTAAAATTTAAGTTCAATATTGCAGATATAAAAAATACAATTAGAATACGATTCATAATTTCTTTATTTATTTTAAGTATTTGCAAAAGTAATAAAATATATTGATTTATTAAATATAAAAAAAAGCCGACTATGAAGCCGGCTTTTTTTATATTTATATTTTTTGGTTATGGTTTACCAGGAGTAGGGTTTACTATTGGAGATTGAGGTTGTGTAGGTTGTGGAGCATTTTGCTCAACAAATCCACGAATAGTTAAAACTTTTTGACCAGATTTTGCATTAGAAGTTACTGTAATACTTTTAGAGAAAGATCCTGGTCTTCCATTAGAGTTATAAGTAGCTGTAACTACCCCTGATTTTCCTGGAGCTATAGGCTCACGAGTCCAACTTGGAGTTGTACAACCGCATGAAGCTTGAACATTTGATAATACTAAAGGTTCTTTTCCTGTGTTTTTAAATTTGAATTCGAAAGTAGCCATTGTACCTTCTTTTATATTACCAAATTCGTGAGATTCTTCTTCAAATTGAATTTCAGCTTGGTTTGGGTTAGCAGCAGGTGTTGCTGGTTGTTGAGATTGTGCAGCAAATGTTGTTGCAAATAGCATGGCTGTTGAGAAAATAATTTTTTTCATTAATGTATTTATTTAGTGTTTTTTGTTTTACAAATTTTGTTCCAAAAAAATTAATTACTTAATTGATTTTTTACTTGTGTTAGTTAACGCAGGTTTTTTTGATGGAATAGGTTTTACAGGGGTTTTATTAACTTTATTAGAAGATACAGTTGGAGCTTTTATAACTTTAGGAGTGTTTTCTGCTTTTGTCGGAGTTGGAGTTGCACTTGGGACATCTGTACTTGGTGTACTAACTGGCTCAACAACACCTCTAAATGTTATAACTTTTTGACCAGAAGATGCATTAGAAGTTACAGTAATACTTTTTGTAAATGCACCAGGTCTTCCATTTGAATTAAATATAGCTTTAATAGTAGCTGATGCACCAGGAGCTATTGGTTCCTTTGGCCATTCAGGCGATGTGCATCCACAAGATGGGTGAACATCACTTAATACTAAAGGTTCAGTTCCTGTGTTTTTAAAAATAAATTCGTGAGTAGCCATTGTTCCTTCTTTAATATTTCCGAAATCATGACTATCGCCTGCAAATTGTATGTCAGCTTTTTTATCTGAGTTAGGTGTTGTTTGAGCATTAGCAATAACAAAACTGCTTAAAAATGCTATGGTTAAAAATAAATTTTTCATGTGAATTTTTTTTTACAAATTTACAATTTTTATACCAATACTTATTTTTAATGAATTTTTATTAAAAAAAATGTAAGTATTTGTATTTTAGAATTTTATTTTGTTTCTGATTTTCTATATTTTATCTTGCTTAAAAAGAAAATATTGTAAGTAAATTATTTCAACCGAATTTTGAGCATAAATGAAAGCAGTTGTTTTAAATGATATAAATAAAGATGTAGAAATTCAAACATGCATCAATCCAGATATTTTAAATTCAGGTGAGGCTATAGTTAAATTGTTATATGCTGCATTAAACCATCGCGATGTATGGATACAAAAAGGTAAATATGCAAGCATTAAACTTCCAGTTATTCTAGGTTCAGACGGATGCGGAGAGGTAGTTGAAATTAATGATATATCATGTAGTCACTTCTTATCCAAAAAAGTTATTATTAATCCCGGAATGAATTGGGGCCCCAATGCAACATTTCAGTCTAAAGAATTTTCAATTTTAGGTATGCCTACCGATGGCACTTTTGCCGAATTTGTTAAAGTTCAAACTAAATACTTATATGAAAAGCCAGAACATTTAACTGATTTAGAAGCAGCTGCAATTCCGTTAGCTGGCGTAACTGCCTACAGGGCACTTTTTACCCAAGGTAATTGTTCAAATGGGCAAAGAATTTTGGTTACAGGTATAGGTGGTGGTGTTGCTTTATGGGCTATGCAATTGGCCATTGCTAATGGTAATGATGTATGGGTAACTAGTGGCGATGATGAAAAAATTGAACAAGCTATTGCTTTGGGAGCTAAAGGAGGGGTAAATTATAACAATGAAAAATGGTGGGAAGAATTACAAAAGCAAAATTTGTTTTTTGATATCATTATAGAATCGGCATGTGGTAAAAATTTCGAAAAACTTATAGATCTATGTAACCCTGCTGCTAAAATTGTTTTGTATGGAGGCACATTGGGTGATATTGAGAAACTAATACCAGCTAAAATATTTTGGAAACAAATAAGTATAATTGGGTCGACCATGGGTTCTGATATAGATTTTAAAAATATGATGCAATTTATTAATGATAAAAAAGTAAAACCTTTTATAAAACATGTATATAATTTAAATGATGCTCAAAAAGCAATGGATTTAATGAATAATGGTAATCAATTCGGAAAAATAATATTAAAAATTGAAGAATAAGTATATATGTATATTGATTTTAATATCAATAAAAATTAATGCTCAAAATGTTATACCCAATGCAGGTTTTGAAGATTGGGTGTTTATTGATACCACAACTGAACTTAGACCAAATTATTGGAGACTAGATAGTTCATCAATATATATAAGTAAGGGTTATGGAAGTCCGATAAAACAATCAACCAATAAAAGATCTGGAAATTACTCTTTGGCAATAAAAGGAATTATTAAAGATTCTATTTGTAAAGGCGATACTATTAGAAGTACTTTTTTATTTAAAGGAAGGCCAAAGTCTTTATTGGGTTATTTTTCGTTTTCAAAAAGCACGTCCGCTCTTATATATATTCATTTAATATTATATGCAAAAGATATAAATTCTACAATATATAAGCTGTCTCAAAACGATACTTTTTTAGCGTCTAATACTAGTTGGAGTTCTTTTTTTTTGCCAATTCAATATTTAGATAATAATTTATCATATAAAGCTGATATAAAAATATATAGCCCTGTTAATTCAACAATAAATGATAGTAATTTAATTGTTTATTTTGATGATTTTTCTTTTTCTAACTTTAATAATATAGTTGATGAACAAGTAAAAAATTTAGATGTATATCCCAATCCAACGTTCGATTTTTTATATATAAATGGATTAGAAAATAAAATGAGTTTAATTGAGATTTCAGATGTTTTTGGAAAGGTTATAAAAACATTCAAAACGAGTGAAATGAGAATCGATGTTTCTGATTTAAGCGTTGGGTGTTATATTTGGACTTTAAATAATGATTGTTGTGTTTATAGAGGGAAGTTTATAAAAAAATAATAAAGAGGATATATGAAAATTTCGTTTTGGGGGGCTGCTAAACAAGTTACTGGAAGTATGCATTTGATTGAATTAGACAGTGGATATAAGGTTTTATTAGACTGTGGGTTGGACTATGAGCAATTAAAACATTTTCATTATAATCCAAATGATAAGTTCCCATTTTCAGTAAATGATATTGATTTAGTTATATTAAGTCATGCTCATATCGATCATTCAGGCAATTTGCCGAATTTAATTAGACAAGGATTTTCAGGCCAGATAATATGCACACCTCCAACAGCAGAGCTTGTTGGTAATTTGTTGCTTGATTCTGCAAAGATTCAAGATTATGAATATAGAAAAAATAAAAAGGGCAAATTAAAAAAACCAAAACCTTTATATGGTGAAAAAGATGTTCAGCATACATTAGAACAATTATTTACGCTTCATTGTCATCAATTGTTTAAAATAAATAATGAAATAAGTATGGAGTTTTTTGATGTTGGTCATTTGCTAGGTGCAGCAGCTGTTAAACTAACCATAAACGAAAAGAATAAAAATAAAACAATTCTGTTTACTGGTGATATTGGAAGAAATGGGAGTGAGTTGTTAAGTGATGCTGAAACGCTTCCTGAAGTTGATATTATTATTAGTGAAAGTACTTATGGAGATAGAATGCATATCATTAAACAATCTAGTGAAGATGAACTAATGTCTTATGTACAGTCTTGTTGTATAGATAAAATGGGTAAGCTTATTATTCCAGCCTTTTCAGTTGGAAGAACCCAATCTATTTTGTTTACATTACATAAATTATATAGGCAAGGTAAGCTGCCTGAAATGCCCATATATGTTGATAGTCCGCTAGCAATTAAAAGTACTTATATATATGAAAATTATATTGATACTTTAAATGAAGATGCTAAAGCCTTTTATCAAAAGCATAGGTTTTTATTTAAGTTTGATAATTTAAAGTTGATAGAAGGAAGAGATGATCTTGCTTTGAGTGGTGGTCTCACTGATAGATGTATCATTGTTTCAGCAGCGGGTATGGTTGAGGGAGGAAGAATTCAGCAACATGTTAGTAATCATATTTCTAGTCCATATGCAACAATACTTATAGCGGGCTACTGTGCTGAAGGGACATTGGGGCATAAACTACTACAAGGTATGAGTTCAATTACAATAAAAGGGAAAGAACATTTAATATATGCTCAAATTGCACAAACAGATGTATTTAGTTCGCATGCTGATAAAAACCAACTTTTTGCAATGTTAAGTCCTCATAAAAATAGTGATATCTATTTGGTACATGGAGATGAAAAGAATATGAATGGTTTAGCAAATAATCTTAAAGAAAGTGGATGTAAAAAAGTTATTATGCCAGAATCAGGACAGTCATTTACTTATTAATATTTTTTTGAAACTTCGTTGTTTATCAATAAATATATATCGCTAGTTTCAGAACAAGTTGCTTCACCTAAGTTGTTAAATTTTAGCTTTATTCCATATTCGCTCATCCATCCTGTTTGCCTTGCTGGGTTGCCTATAACCAGAGCGTAGTTTGGAATATTTTTAGTGACAACCGCACCAGCTCCAACAAAAGCATATTTACCTATATTTACTCCACATACAATTGTAGCATTTGCACCAATAGTAGCACCTTTTTGTATATATGTTTTTAAAAATTCGTTTTTACGGTTAATTGAACTTCTTGGGTTTATCACATTGGTGAAAACTGCTGAAGGCCCAATAAAAACATCATCTTCGCATTCTAAACCTGTGTATAAAGAAACATTGTTTTGAATTTTAACTCTGTTACCAACAATTACATTTGGAGATATTACTACGTTTTGTCCAATATTGCAGTTTTGTCCAATTTTACAATTAGACATTATATGGCAAAAGTGCCAGATATAAGTGCCATCACCAACATCACAATGTTCATCTATAACTGCAGACGGATGGGCATTGTAAGCCATGTTGTTTAGTAATCTTTTAGTGAAGAAGGTAATTGAGCTAAGGCAGAAGCAAGTTGCTCATCATTAGGTGCAACACCATGCCATTTGTGGCTTCCCATCATAAAATCTACGCCTTGTCCCATTTCTGTTTTCATCAAAATACAAATAGGTTTTCCTTGGTTAAGTTTTGATTTAGCTAAGTTTAGACCACTAACAACCTGTTCCATTTTATTCCCTTCCATATGCAATACCTCCCAACCAAAAGATTCTATCTTCGAAGTTAGGTCATCAAAGCCCATAATATCTTTGGTATCACCATCTATTTGTCTGCCATTAACATCAATAGTTAAAATAAGATTATCAGATTTATTATGAGAAGCAAACATCAGAGCTTCCCATATCTGGCCTTCTTGAATTTCACCATCTCCACATAAACACCAAACAATATTTGGGTCATTGTTTAATTTTTTTGCTTGAGCTGCTCCAATTGCAACTGATAAACCTTGTCCTAAAGAACCTGATGCAATTCTAATTCCTGGCAAATGCTCGTGTGTTGCTGGATGTCCTTGAAGTCTAGAATTTAACTTTCTAAAAGTAGCTAGCTCACTAATTTCAAAATAACCACTTCGGGCCAAAGCAGAATATAATACAGGAGAAATATGGCCATTAGATAAAAAGAATAGGTCTTGATTTAAAGCATCCATTTCAAATGGAGTTGCTTGATGATTCATCACTTCAAAATACAAAGCTGTAATAAAATCAGCACAACCAAGTGATCCACCTGGATGTCCAGATTTACATGCATGCACCATTCTTAAAATATCTCTTCTTATTTGAGTTGCTGTGGTTTCAAGTTGAGCTGTAGTTGTCATTGGTGCAAAATTGCATATTAAAAGTTTATATCTATCCTCTTTTTTTTGAACACTGTTAGTATATATAATGATTAACGATTCAAAGTCAAATCTCTCACTACTTCATCATCGCCTTTTACTTTAAATAAGTCTGTTTTACCTTTATAGGTTAGAGTATCTTCTGTATAGGTAGCATAAACATACCATTCACCATCATCAACTTGATTTACTGAATATGTACCATCTAAACCAGTTTTTGCTTGGTAGGTAAATGATAATCCAGCTTTATCTTCTGTACTCATTATGTTTACGGTAGCATTGTATGCTTTATTAACCAAACCAGTTCCATCTTTGTAAGTGATGATTCCTTTTATTACATTTTTGTTTTTGGTGCAACTACTAAATATGGCAGCAGTTGAAAATAGTATAAGTATAGTTTTTTTCATTTGATAGGCAAAAGTAAACTTCGAATTAGTTGAAACAAAAGATTTATAAAATGTAATTTTAAATAAGCTACTTGTCAGATTATTAAATTGACAATTATGTAAAAATGATTTAAAGAAAATATTTTTCTAGTGTTTTTTTCTATAAGCTTTACCGTATTTTTTTTTCATTTCATCTTCTCTGCTTCTTCTAACATTTACTTTACTGTTTTTTGCAGATTTTTGATGAAATGCAGGGCCAACATTGGTACGATTTGTTTTCTTGAACTTAATTGTTTTCATAAAAACTTTTGGTTCTTCTTCTGAAATAATTAAGTCTGAAATTTCTAAATCTTCAGGAAGTGCTTGAACCGGAATGCTGTAATTCATCATTGATTCTATATTCTCTAAATGCTCGTTTTCTTTTTCAACAACAAAGGAGATAGAAATACCTTTTCGTTCTTTTCTACCAGTTCTACCAATTCTATGTATATATGTTTCTTTTTCGCTTGGCAAGTCAAAATTTATCACATGTGAAACATCAGCCACATCTATACCTCTAGCTATTACATCAGTGGCAATAAGAACTCTACAAAGTCCTTTTTCAAACTGATTTACTGCACCAAACCTGTGATTCTGAGATTTATTAGAGTGTATTACTTGAATAGCACTTCCAAACTGCTTTGATAAATGTTCGTATACCAAGTCAGCCAAATGTTTGGTTGAAACAAAAACAAGAACTTTGTTCATTTCAACATTTTCTGTCAAAAGTTTTTTTAGTAAATTAATTTTAGTATGAAAATTGGTAATGAAAAAGACAGATTGTGAAATATTTTCTAATGGAGTGCCCACTGGAGTAGCTTCAATCTTAATCATATTGCTAAAATATGTATTCATTAAATTCTCAACCTCCTGATTAAGCGTAGATGAAAATAATAGGTTTTGTCTGCGTTCAGGCAATCTATCAAAAATCACTTTTATTTGAGCTCTAAAACCTAAATTTAACATTTCGTCAAACTCATCTATGACAAGTTTTTTAATGTTTTTTGTCTTTAAAAAACCAGAAGCAAGTAAATCTACAATACGTCCGGGTGTTCCAACAATGATGTCTGCACCTTGAGCTACTTCTGCTGCTTGAGGTTTTAAATTTACTCCGCCAAAAACTCCAACAGACGAAAGAGACATATATTTACTAATTTTTTTTACCTCTTCTAAAACCTGTATGACTAATTCTCTTGTGGGTACTAAAATAATTAACTGGGGGTTTTTTTCTTTTGAAAAAACAATTTGTCTCAAACATGGAAGTAAGTATGCATAAGTTTTACCAGTACCAGTTTGAGCAATTCCACAAACATCTTTTCCAGCCATTACTTCAGAAAAAACTTTTTCTTGAATAGTTGTTGGATTTTCAATACCTAAATCGATTAATGCATTTAAAATAGGTTTAGTTAAATTTAATTCTTTGAAACTCATTTACTTTGTTGGAATTTGAATACAAAGGTAAGTTTAAAGTAATTGTAAAAATTTAAATAGAATTAAATGTCAGTTATTTATTTCTTTCAGTTACGTATATAGATGTTTAAAGTTTAACAATTAATTAATTAGGATTGCAACTTATTGTGATAATGTATTATCATTGTAGTATTAAAAAAATAGTCATGAAAAATTTTTATTTCTTTGTATCTTTTGTATTGTTTAGTTTTCAAAAAATTCATTCACAACAAGTTGTAATTAATGAAATTCAAAGTTCTAATTGGGGGATCATATATGCCAATGGAGAGCTTGAAGATTGGATTGAATTAAAAAACAAAACCAACGCTTCAATAGATCTGTCTAAATACTATTTATCAGATGATAGGAAGAATTTAAAAATGTGGAGATTTCCAACGGGAACAACAATTTCAGCTCAAGGTTTTTTGTTAGTTTTTGCATCAGGTAAAAACAAAACAATTGCATCAAAGATTCATACTAATTTTAGTTTAAGTTCTTCCAATTCAGATGTGTTTTTTAGTGATACATCTGGTAAGTTAATTGATTTTCATGTGGCATCAGGTATTACATCAAAAACGAGTTGGGCTAGGGTGCCAGACGGTGCCAACAGTTGGTGTATTCTTGGCGTTCCATCACCAGGAGCAACCAATGGAAATGGTTCATGCATTACTCAATTTGCACCCCCACCTATTGTGTCAATAAAACCGGGTATATATAATGGCAGAGTTACTCTTACAGTTACTTGTCCCGATTCCGGAACTTTTAAATATACTACAGATGGTAAAACTCCTAGTATTACAGTAGGTACATCAAAAAGTAGCGGTAGTTCAGTCTTTTTTGACAGCAGCTGTGTGCTTAAAATTAGAACATATAAAACAGGCAAACATCCTAGCACTCTTTGGGTGGGAACATATTTAATTAAACAACCTGCAAACATATCAATGCCAATTGTTTCTATTAGTATGAATCCTGATAGCTTTACCTTTTTATATAATAATGTAGATAAAGTGAATGAAAAAGAAGGCTATGTTCAATATTTAGACAAAAAAGGAAATTTACTTACCCAGTTTGGAGCTAACTTTACTATACATGGTAACTATTCTTCTTCATTCCCTCAAAAGAGTTTGAGAGTTGAGACTAGACAGTGGTTAGATAGTAGCACTATAAATTATAAACTTTATCAAAAAGATATATATAAATTCAGAAATTTTAACTTAAGAAATGCTGGTGTAGATTGGATGCGTGGTCATGTGAGAGATGCAATTACATCTAATTTGGCAAGAAAAACCAATGCCGATTATGGCGATGTTAAGCAAGTTCTTGGATATATAAATGGAAAATATACAGGCATATTTGAAATAAGAGAAAAATATGACAATGATTTTTGTGCAGAGAATCATAATGTAAATGCTGATAGTATTGATATGTTGAGCTATGGAGGAACTGTAAACTATGGAAAAGATTCTGCTTGGTTGGCCATGTCAAACCTAGCTAATACTTTAAATTTAGTTCAAGATTCTAATTTTAATAAAGTTGCTAAATATATTGACTTAGACAATTGGATAGATTATTTTTCTACTGAAATGTATATAGCAAACACTGATTGGCCGGGCAATAATATCAAATGGTGGAGACCTCAAAGAACTGATGGCAAATGGAGATATATACTATGGGATTTAGATTTTGGGTGGGGTTTACCTTGGGGAGGTGGAGGTGGAATTGCTGTAACTACAGATTTGTTATCGAATGTTATGGGTGGTGGTTTAGTTATAGGCGATTTAATGAATAACATCAATTTTAGAAAGAAATTTATCAATAGATATGCTGACTTAATGAACACAATATTTAGGTATGAAAATGTGCCTAACTACCCTAATGTGTTTTATTATATGAAAAGCAACTATGATACTTTGGATAAAGAGATGCCAAGAGCATTTACACGTTGGCCTAATCCCGGGGGATCAGTAAGTGGTGCAGCAACAAATTATTCTGATTGGAAATCTATGTACCAAAATATGTACATATGGGCTAAAGACAGACCAAAATATGCTCGAGGTCACATTAAATCTTATTACAATTCTATGATTAGTGATACAGTGAATATAACAATTACAGTATCGCCATCAGCAGGTGGTAGAATAAAAATAAATACCATATATCCAACTATTGGTAGTGGTTGGAAAGGAACATACTTTAAAGGTGTTCCTGTAACACTAACAGCTATTCCTAATCCAGGATACAAGTTTGTACAGTGGAATGTAAACAATAACGATACAAACCTAACCACTTCAAAAGACTTTACAGCAATGCAAACCGTAATTGGTTATTTTACACCGGTCAGTCCTATAGAACAACCAAAACTTGCTTTTACTGAAATAAATTACAATAGTAATAAAACTTTGAATAGTGGTAATTGGATTGAGTTAAAAAACTATGGCAATTCAGATGTATATATGACTGGTTATTGTTTAACCGCAAAAACTATTTGGAAAAAATATATATTCAAAGATAATTATGTAATAAAAGCTGGTGGTTATGTAGTATTGTGTAGTGATACAAGTAGTTTTTATAAATTGAATAGTAGAAGCATTAAAACAATTTTACTTCCTTTTGATTTAGATAATAACACTGAAATATTAGAGTTGAAAGACCCTTCAGAAAAATTGATGCTGAGTATGGAATGGATTAATAATAATCCTTGGCCAATGACAGCAGATGGACATGGAAGGTCTATGGAATTAATATCTGATACTGCAAATCCATCAAACCCGTTAAACTGGTTTAATGGATGTATGGGTGGTTCTCCAGGTAAAACTTATACTCCTTGCAACGAGCCTTTTAGTGTGTCTGAAATAAATTATAATTCTCCAACTTTTTCAGATGCGGGAGATTGGATAGAGTTATACAACCACAGGACTGATACAGTAAAATTAGGAGGATGGAAATTAAACGATAAAGATGTTTGGAACCAATGGGTGTTCCCAGCTAATTTTAAACTAGCTCCTGGTGAAAGAAGAATTATATGTGGTGATACTGCTAAATTTAATACAGTTCATCCTGGTGTGGCTTCTCTTTACCTCCCCGGCTTTAATCTTAAAAATAATGAAGATGTTCTTGAATTTTATAATTCAAAAGATAGTATTAAGTTTTCTGTAGCTTATGCTGATACATTCCCTTTCACATTTAAAGCTGATGGCAAAGGATTTACTTTAGATTTAAAAGATTCTGTTTTAGATATGTCTTCTGGTTCTAGTTGGAGGGCTATTTGTATGCTAGGTTCACCAAGTATTACATCAGCTGCATGTGAAGGTGGAATTATTATTTCGGAAGTTAATTTTAAATCAGCTTCATTTAATGATGCAGGCGATTGGTTTGAGATTCACAATACTAATTCATCTACTTTCAATCTTTCAAATTGGAAATTAACAGATGACACAACTAATTTTATATACACAATTCCTACAGGTATTAGTCTTCCTCCGTTTGGCTATTTAGTTTTTGTTTCAGATACTGTAAAATTCAAAAAAATGTATCCTTGGGTGAAAAACTATGTAGGCAATTTTAGTTTTGGATTAGGCAGTAAAAGTGATGCAATAAAAATTTACAATCCACAAGGCGATTTAGTGAATGCAATGAAATATGATGATATTGCACCTTGGCCTTCTGCTATTGCAGGTAGAGGATTTACAATGGAATTGACAGATTCAGATGCTTGGTTAAATGATGGAAGCAAATGGAGAAAAAGTGGTTGTTGGGGAGGTTCGCCTGGTGAGGCTCTTAAAAATTGTAATGATAGTATTTGGATTTCAGAAATTAATTACAATAGCGAAACAAGAACAGATGCTGATGATTGGGTAGAGTTTTGGAACAATGGTAGCAAGGATGTAAATATTTCAAATTGGATGTTCTCTGATGCTAATTTAAAAGATACTTTTTTCTTTCCTCAAAATACCATTTTAAAAACCAAAGAAAGAATTGTGGTATCAGCAAACTTGAGTAAACTATTTGCTATACATGATACCGTTCGTAATGCTTTAGGAGTAATGAAATTTGGCTTAGGAAGTGCAAGTGAACAAATTGTTTTAAGAGATACTTCCTTTCATTTAAAATTTGGAATGGAATACAATACAGATAGTACTTGGTCTAAGCTACCTAATGGGAATGGCTATACATTATCATTAATCAAAAACAAATCTGATTTTATTAATCCAACTTCATGGACGAATGCTTGCCCTTCTGGCTCACCAGGAAAAGCAGATGGCCCTTGTAATGTAGTATTAACATTTTCAGAAATAAATTATTCTAGTGAGCCATCATTAAATACAGGTGACTGGGTAGAGGTAGTAAACATTGGAAAAATACCAGCTGATTTAAGTTATTTTAGATTTCAAGGAAATACCATTAGCGATTATTGGGTCTTACCTAAAACCAAACTAATATATCCAAATGAAAGAGTAGTTTTGGTAAATGACTCGAATAAGTTTAAATCTTTTAATCCAAATATAGCTAACAGATTTGGAAATTTCAGTTTTGATTTATCTCAAGATACAAGTTTTATATATATGATAGATCCATATAATATTATAGTTACAAAAGCATTTTATTCGAGCAAATCAGGTTGGGCACAAGGTGCCTTTGGTCAAGGTAAAACCTTAGAAAGAAATTCATTTAAAAGCAATTCGATAATTTCAACTTCTTGGTTTGATGGATGCATTGGAGGTTCTCCAGGGAGTACGTTTTCTAAATGCAACAACAATCCTGTGGTAAGTGAAATTAATTACAATCCTGCTATATTCTTTAATACGGGTAAATGGTTTGAATTGCACAATACTTCTATTACAGATACTCTTGATATAGGAGGCTACACAATTAGAAGCTCACAGTTTTTTAATGCATTTAATGTTCCGACTGGGGTTAAATTAATGCCAAACGAAAGAATAGTAGTAACAGCTGACTCTACTAAGTTTAAATCCTATTATAGTGGAGTTAAGTTTTTGGGTAATTTTATATTTAGCATGAATTTTAATGAAAAAATTAGAATTTTTGACAAAGCAGGTAAAATAGTATTTACAACTGATTACAGCAATAATATAGGCTGGCCACAAAAAGCAAATGGCCAAGGTAACACGCTTGAACTTATTGATTCGGCTTACTTATATTCATCACCTACGAGTTGGTTTGATGGATGTTTTGGTGGTTCACCAGGTAGCGAGTATCAACCATGTAATACTCAGTTAAAAATATCTGAAATAAATTATCAAAGCAATGCCTTAAAGAATAGTGGAGATTGGTTAGAATTATATAATACAAGTAGTAGCTATGTCAATCTTCAAGGTTTAAAAATAGTAAATAAAGATAGCACATTAATATCAACTATTCCAAGACCATATATTTTGAATCCAAAATCATATATCGTTTTATGTAATGATAGCTTTAAATTTGATTTCCAATATTCAAACATACCAAGAATAAACGATTTGTTCATACTAAACGATACTGGAGAGAGCATAAAAATATATGATGCAAACGTTTTATTAACTGAAGCTACCTACAGTTCAAAATCGCCTTGGTTGCCAGGTGCAGATGGTCTTGGACATACCAATGAAAGGAAATCTATTAATAACAATCCAAATGATGCCAACTCTTGGTTTATAGGCTGTATTGGTGGTTCTCCAGGTTATGCTTTTACTCCTTGTACTGAAACTATTGTTATAAGTGAAGTTAATTATGCTAGCCATCCAAAAGCAGATGCTGGAGATTGGTTAGAAATATATAATAAATCAAATGATACCATTGATATTTCATCATGGCGATTGACTTCTAGAGATAATTTAAGAGTTCATTTCGTTAAAAATGGTACCCAATTATATCCTAAACAACGATATATATTATATAGTGATCAAACAAAATATGTAAAGATTTTTGGAGCTTTACCTTTGATGGGTGAGAAGATAATATTTAACCTACAACCACAAGATATTTTTTCTATCATAAACAACCAATCAAAACTTTTATATAGTAACGGTTGGGATAGTATAAGTAATTGGCCCAATGTAAATCAAACATCATATACCTTAGAAAGTAAAGATTCTGTGTTTGGTTATTTTGATTCGAATAATTGGATTTTAGGTTGTCCTTCTGGTTCACCTGAAACAGAATTAAAAGATTGTGATGGTGTGTTATCAGTTACAGAGTTGAACCCATCTTCAGAGGGTTGGTATCAAACGGGAGATTGGATAGAATTAGCTAATTTAAGTTCGCTACCTTTTAACCCAATAGATTTTGAAATTAAGACACAAAAAGCTACTGGATTATCATATAAAATTAAAAGCAATACTGTTTTGTTTAAAGGCGATAGAGTGCTAATTGTAAATGATTCTTTACGATTTATATTAAATACAGGAATTAGTAATTTTGAGAGTCCGCTTCCATTTGGATTCGATGATAAACAAGACAGTGTTTATATATATAATAGAAAAGGTATAAAAGTTTATGCTAGTTTATTTAGTTCAAACGAATTAAATATGAAAGACGCATACTTAACAGGTAGAACATTAGAAGTTAATGAAAATACAAACACGCAGTTGTCAAGTTCATGGTATGCTGGATGTATAGGAGGAACGCCAGGCACAGCTCATTTACCATGTGTTTTTGATGTAACCATAAACGAGTTAAATCTATTACCAGCATCTACAGTGCAAACAGGTAGATGGTTCGAGTTAAAAAACAAAACCAATAGTTCAGTAAATTATCAAGGATATAAACTTAAAACCTCTTCTGGTGATTATTTAATTAATGCACCTTTGACAATTGCATCAAATGGTTATGGAATTGTGGCTGAAAATATTGCTAATTTTAAAACCTATTGGTCAAATGTTTCAGCAGCAGTTGGGGACAATAAAAACATCCCTGCTTTAAAAGGAAGAGTTGCTTTGTTTGATGCTAATGAAAATGTTAAATTTTATATAGATTATGACAGTGTATCGCCATGGCCTTTATATACAACTATGCCAGGTAGAACATTAGAAATGTTAGATACAGCTTCAAATCCATGGGATGCAAAATCGTGGATAGTAGGATGCTATGCAGGTACTCCGGGCAGAGGGTTTAGTTTGCCTTGCGAATATTATGGCCTTGGAATAACCAATAGCTCTTCAGAAAAGGAAACAAATTATATATATCCAAATCCAAATACTGGTTTGTTCACTATCCATTTAATGCCTGACTTTAGTAAGTCTAAAATTAGAATTATAAATAGTTTAGGACAAAAAGTTACCGAAATAGAAAACAATGGTAAAACAGAGTTTTCGATAGAGCAATATCATTTAACTGCTGGTATTTATATGATACAAATTGATAATGGATTGTTGAATCAACATATCAAAATGATTAAACAATAATTATCAATTTATAATAAAGAAGGCTGGTCAATTTGATCAGCCTTTTTTTATGAATGATGCATAAAGTTGATTGTATTTTTAAGATTAATCATACTATATTTGCGTCCATTTTAAAAAAAGTGTACATGAAAAAATATATTTATAGTTTATTCTTATTTTGCTTTGTTTCAAAAGTTTTGTTGGCTCAATCTCCCGTGTTATTCAACTATGGTATTGATAATGTAACTAAATCTGAATTTGAGCGAGTGTTTATGAAGAACAATCAAAAAGACAAAAAACCAGATGAAAAATCTGTAAATGAATATTTAGATTTATATATCAATTTTAAATTAAAGGTTAAAGAAGCCCAATCAATGGGATTAGACACTTCGGCTTCATTTAAAAAAGAATTAGAAGGATATAGAAAGCAATTAGCTCAACCATATTTAACTGACAAAAATGTAAATGAAGCTTTGATAAGAGAGGCGTATGATAGAGGTAAATTAGAAGTAAATGCATCACATATTTTAATTATGTGTGATGAAAATGCACTACCCAAAGACACGCTTGTTGCATATAATAAACTTGCTGAAATACGTAAATCAATTATAAAAGGAGAAGTATTTGATTCGGCTGCAAGACACGGAAGCGAAGACCCATCAGCTAAATTTAACAATGGAAATTTAGGATATTTTACAGTTTTTAATCTTATATATTCATTCGAAAACTATGCATACATTACACCTAAAGGAGATGTGAGTCCTATATTCAGAACTAAGTTTGGTTATCATATATTAAAAGTGGTAGATAGAAGAAATACACGTAATGATATTAAAGTAGCACATATCATGATTAAGACTTCTAAAGATAAAAATACCATTTCGAATGCTAAAACTAGAATTGATAGTATATACCAACGTTTGATGAATAATGGCAATTTTGAAGAGTTAGCTCGCCAATATAGTGAAGACGATGGAACAGCGAAAACAGGAGGTGTATTAAATTATATTACCAGTGTAGGCGGGCCATGGCCTCAAGAATTTAAAGATGCAGCCTTTACTATAAATACAATAGGTGGAATTTCTCAGCCAGTTGAAACACCATATGGTTGGCATATCATCAAATTAATTGAAAGAAAAGAAACTCAAACTTTTGATCTACAAAAAGATCAATTAAAACAAAAAATTTCGCGCGACCAAAGAAGTGAAGTAAACAAGTTGGCTGTGATAGACAGAATTAAAAAAGAATATAAATACAAAGAAAGACCTAAAGCAATTGATAATTTTTACATACTTGACTCAGCTAATTTAAATAAAGATTTAGCTGCAGGTAAATGGGCTGAAAATGATAAATTAAATTTTAAACAAAACATGTTTACTTTAGGTCAAACTTCATATACCGAAAGCGATTTTAAAAGATATGTTTTAGATTATCAGACACCACGCCAACGTGGAGCAGCATTGGTTATGCTTAACGGAATGTTTAAAGATTTTGTGAATCAAAAATGTTTAGAATATGAAGAAGCACGTTTAGAGAGTAAATATGAAGATTTCAAAAACTTATACCAAGAGTATAAAGAAGGTATTTTACTATTTGATTTAATGGACAAAAAAGTATGGAGCAAAGCTCAAACAGATACAGTTGGATTGAAAGACTATTATGAAGTAAACAAAAACAATTATATGTGGAAAGACAGAGTAGATGCAATAGCTTTTGAATGTGCTGATGCTAAGACTGCTAAAACCATTAAAAAACTGTTGAATAAAGGTATTGCTGCTGATAGTATTTTAAAAGTAGCTAATAAAACCAATCCTTTGAATACTACTGTAAAACAAGGGAAATTTGAAAAAGGAGAAAATACCATTGTTGACTCTTTAGGATGGAAATTAGGTGTGAATATATATGCCAATAAAAATGGTAAAAACTTTGTTTTACAAGTAAAAGAAGTAATGCTTGCACAACCTAAAAAAATAACTGAGGCAAGAGGTCTAATCACGGCTGATTATCAAAACTATTTAGAGAAACAATGGATAGCTGATTTAAGAAGTAAATACCCTGTTTCAGTTGTTGACTCTGTAAAAAATACATTGTTTAAATAATATATATTGGAGCAAATAGTTATTACTAGTTCCGAGAAAAAAGATATATACCAAGAGGTTTTGCCTCAGATAGCTTCATTGGTTTCAGCTGAAACCAATTTGATTGCTAATATGGCCAATACGTGTGCTGTGTTAAAAGAAGTATTTAACTGGTGGTGGGTTGGGTTTTATTTAGTAGAAAACGAACAAGAGTTGGTTCTTGGGCCATTTCAAGGTCCATTAGCTTGCACCAGAATAGCTAAAGGAAAAGGGGTTTGTGGGGCAGCTTGGCTTCAACAACAAACTATAATAGTTCCTAATGTTGATTTATTCCCAGGCCATATTGCGTGTAGCAGTGCCTCTAAATCAGAAATTGTTTTACCTTTAGTTATACAAGGAAAAATGGTTGCAGTGCTTGATATTGATAGCGAAAAACTGGCTCATTTTGATGCAGATGACCAATATTTTTTAGAGAAAATTCTTAGTTTTTTTGATTCCATTTAAAGTCAGTTTTTTTACTAGTGATTTACTTATACATTTGCAACTCACTAAAAAAAATAAACATTAAATTTAATTAAAATGGCTAACGTACCTTCAGACATTGACATTGCTCAAGCAGCACATTTAAATCATATTAACACTGTAGCTCAAAAGCTTCAAATAGACATAGAAGAGCTTGAGCATTATGGTAAATACAAAGCCAAGCTTCCATTGCATTTAATCAATGACGAGAAAGTAAAGCAATCAAATTTGATATTGGTAACAGCCATAAATCCTACACCAGCAGGCGAAGGAAAAACTACTACAACCATTGGACTTACAGAGGGGTTAAATAAAATAGGCAAACAAGCCATGGCAGTATTGCGTGAGCCATCATTAGGGCCTGTATTTGGCATGAAAGGTGGAGCAGCAGGAGGTGGATATAGCCAAGTGATTCCTATGGAAGATATTAACTTGCATTTTACTGGTGATTTTTCGGCTATAGAAAAAGCCAATAATTTGTTAGCTGCTTTGATAGATAATAATATTCAAAACAAAACAGATAATAACTTAAATATAGACCCACGAACTGTTGTGTGGAAGCGTGTGATGGATATGAACGACCGTTCTTTAAGAAACATTGTATCAGGTATGGGTGGCAAGCAAGGAGGAATGCTTCGCGAAACTGGATTTAATATCACTGCTGCATCTGAAATTATGGCTATATTATGTTTGTCTAAAAGTTTTAGCGATTTAAAAGGCAAACTAAGCAATATATATATAGGGAATAAATATGATGGAACACCTGTATATGCTAGAGATTTAAAAGCACAAGGAGCTATGGCTGCATTGCTTAAAGATGCCATCAAGCCTAATTTGGTTCAAACGTTAGAAGGTAACCCAGCTATTATTCATGGTGGGCCGTTTGCAAATATTGCACAAGGAACCAATACCATCGTAGCTACTAAAATGGGAATGACATTAAGTAACTATGTGGTAACAGAAGCTGGTTTTGGTGCAGACTTAGGTGCAGAGAAGTTCTTAAACATCAAATGTGGTTATGCTGGTATATCGCCTAAAGCAGTGGTAATAGTAGCTACAGTTAGAGCACTTAAATACCATGGTGGAGCAGCATTAGATACTTTAAAACAAGAAAATTTAGACGCCTTAGCTAAAGGTTTTGCTAACTTAGAAAAACATATACAAAACATTCGTTCATTTGGATTGCCAGCAGTGGTAAGTATCAATAAATTTGTGAGTGATACTCAAGCAGAATTAGATGCCATTGTTACTTATTGTCGTTCATTGGGAGCAGGTGTTGCTATAGCAGAAGGATGGGAAAAAGGTGGAGAGGGAATGAAAGACCTAGCCAATGAAGTTACTACTGCTATTGAAAGCAACAAAGAAGCTTATAAACCATTGTACAATTGGGACGATACAGTAGAAAATAAAATTACGGCTATTGCTAAAAATATATATGGAGCTGATGGAGTTAAATTTGAAAGCAAAGCACAAACAGATTTGAAAAAAATATATAAACTTGGTTTAGATAAGTTACCTATCTGTATGGCTAAAACACAATATTCATTTAGTGATAATCCTAAACTGCTAGGCCGTCCTACAGGGTTTACGGTTACCGTTAGAGAGTTTGAATTTGCAGCAGGTGCAGGGTTTTTAATACCTATATGTGGCGATATGTTGCGTATGCCAGGGTTGCCTCAAGTTCCTTCAGCCAATCATATTGATATAGATGACAATGGCAAGATAAGTGGCTTGTTTTAATGTTTACGCATTACACCAATATCAGGGTTAGATATGCTGAAACAGACCAAATGGGGGTGGTTTACCACGGTAACTACCCTGCCTATATAGAAGAAGCTAGGACAGACTCTTTTAGGCAATTTGGGCTCACATATAAAGAGCTTGAAGCTAGTGGTATTATGATGCCGGTATTAGAGATGAAATTTAAGTTTTTAAGTCCTGCATATTATGATGATGTAATCACTATTAAAACCATGATTACAAAGCTACCAGAAATAAGAATTTTTTTTGATTTTGAGATATATAAAGAAGACAAATTAATAGGTACTGCTTCGGTAGTATTGGTATGTGTAGATGCTCTTACACGCAAGCCAGTTAAATGTCCGCAAGTATATATTGATAAGCTATCACAATTTATTAAAGCTTAATATATATATATATATATATATATAACATGAGACTAATTATTTGCTTTTTTTGTATGGTAAGTTTGTTGGGCAATGCACAAACATAAAAACAACCAGTGCTTGCATACCTAAGCCCTGTTTATTTTATCTTTGATAGTGCTCGGGGTAAGTTTTACATAGGGGGTTAATTGGTATACTGTTGGGGTGAATATATTAATGGGGAGGGAGGAGTTTGTGAGGGGATTTGCTTCTCTAACTCACACTGTGAATAATTAATCAAAAACTATATAATTTTAATTATATTAATTAAAAGTCATTTGAAGCAATATAACCTACTTCTTAAAAAAAGCATCGCTAATACCTTTGTTTACTTGGTAATTAGACAGTGTTATTTTTATTTTCCCTTTTTTTGAGGTTTCGTTGGCGGGTGCTTTTTTAGAGGTATTGATATCAGCCGCTATGCTTTTGGGAATCTTAAATTTTTTAATGTCTATCTCAAAGTTCATGACATCAGGCAACCCATAGACCAATTGTTGGCCATATATATACTCAGTGATGATGGTGCCATTAGACTTGGTGGTGATTTGTGATTTTAGAATCACCTGCTGTTTCTCGTCAACCCAAAGTTTGCCTAAAATAATGTCTTCTATATCGGCACTGGGGATGATGCTGATGAGTGACACCGCGGTGTTGTTATATTTCTCGACACCTTGGTATACAGCCGTATATTTATTGGTGTCGGCAATGAGTTGGGTAAGTTGCACAAAGCTTTGCTTGGGAATGATGGCGATGCTTTTAGACTCTATTTTAAATTTATCTTTCTGCTTAAAATATATCTTGGCATTGATGGGCAACATTTTGATAAATGGCAGGTCTACTTTTACCTGTGCATCTACGGTGTAGTCTTGGGCTTTCTTCAGTTTGGTATATACAAGGTTTAATACTTTGTTAGGCTGTTGTGCTATAGCGGTATGGCTTATAGCTAGCAGTATGAATATATATATATACTTTTTCATTAAGAAAGAATGTCTTTTTTGTTAAACTTATACATAGCCAATCCCAATAAAAAAACTATATGAGCCAATAAAATGAAAATAGATTGTTTAATCTGTTCCCACTCAAGCGGGTCGTCGAAAAAGAAACGCCAAGCAGCCATATGTGTAGTGAACAAGAAAGGCCTGATGCTATCGAATATAGGCACATCTAAAGTACCAATAATGGTAAAGACTAAGATGATGCCCATGGTTGACACAATAGGGCCAATAGAGTTGTCAGAAAAGCACGAGAGTGTGATAGAGAGCGTGGCTACCATCACCAATGATAAAAAAGCCATGAATAAGCCGCAATAAAACCGCCAACTGATATCGTCTTGTTGGAGTATGGTGAGTCCGTCAGATTTAAGTACAATCAAATCGCCAACACCAAAGAGCAGTCGGCCTAAGAACACGGCCAAGAAAGCAAGCCATACCACTACTATAAGTGTATATATACAACTGGCTAAGAATTTAGAAAACAATATACTGTTTCTTGACAAAGGTTTGGTTAACAGCAAACGTATGGTGCCCATAGCCGACTCACCTGAAATTAAATCACCCGTGACAAAAGCAATAAGCAAGGGCACATGTATAATGAGCATTTGTAATACAATAAACCCAATGAGGTTGCCATTTAATATATGTCCTTCAAACGTAAGCGATTGCTCGAACTGGCCTGTGATAAAGGAGATATAAAACATGCCATCCATTTTCATGGCAAACAAAATAATGCCTATAATGATGGTGATGCCAGCAATGCCTATATAGCTTCTAGGCTTATATACTATTTTTAATAGTTCGTTATAGGTGTTTTTTAAAAACATATATTTATGCTGTTATCAGTTTTAAGAAATAGTCTTCGAGTTTGCGTTTGGTTTCGATGGCATATACTGAGATTTGAGCATCACAAAACAATGTATTGATTAACGCAATTTGTGGATGAGTGATTTGCAAAAATATTTGTGTTTCTTTCTCATATAAAAACGAAGCAGCATACACTGATTGTTGGATAATGGCTTTGGTATTAGCGGTGTCAGAGACAGTAAAAGACACAATCAACTCTTGGCTGTTGAGCAACTCTGAAACATTGCCTTGCACTATAGTTTTGCCTTTGTTTATAATAATCATTCTGTTGGCTATCAACTCTATTTCGGAGAGTATATGCGACGACAAAATAATGGTTTTGTTGTATTCAGATTTGAGTTGCAGAATGAGGTTTCTGATGTCTATGATGCCTTGTGGGTCGAGCCCGGTGGTGGGTTCGTCAAGTATAATCAGTTCAGGGTCGTGCATGAGTGTTTGGGCTATACCCAAGCGTTGTTTCATGCCATGAGAAAAACCGCTGAACTTGTCTTTTTCTCTTCCTTTAAGCCCTACAAATTCTATCAATTCGTGAATGCGTTTTTTAGAGATGTCTTTGCCTGAGATTCTCGCAAAAATTTCTAAGTTTTTTTCGGCAGATAGGTATTTATAAAAATCGGGTTTCTCTACGATGCTTCCAATTTTTGACAGAATCTCGTTTCGGTGTTTGTTGAGGTCTTTACCAAAAAGTTTGATGGATCCGCTGGTGGGTTTTATGAGCGAAAGGATGGTTCGGATGGTGGTGCTTTTACCGGCACCATTGGGTCCAAGAAAGCCAAATATATCGCCTTGATACACATCAAAACTCACATCTTCTAAGGCACAAAACTGGTCGTAGTACTTTACTAAATTTCGAACCTCGACAATATTTATTTCTTCTTTCAATGTGATACTATGTAAACAACTTAGCTCTCCAATTGTTTACCTATAACAAAGATAATTTAAACTCATTAAAAAATGTATATACATTTAAACACGGCTGAGATCCTCAAACTTGACCAAAGATATAGGGCTAATTTGATTAATTCTATTGGAGGATTTAAGAGTGTAGCCCTTATAGCCACGTCAGCTAACGACCAAGCCAATGTAGCAATCTTTAACTCTATAGTGCACATAGGAGCACATCCGCCATTGGTGGGTTTTGTAGTCAGACCAGACTCAGTTGAAAGGCATACCTTGGAGAATATATTAGATACAAATGTTTATACCATAAACCATATCACCAGTGATATATATATGCAGGCCCATCAAACATCGGCTAGGTACCCAAGAGATGTGTCAGAGTTTGATGCAGTAGAGCTTGAAGCGGAATATAAAGAAAACTTTGCGGCCCCTTATGTCAAAGAATCGCATATACAAATAGGGTTAATATTTAAAGAAAAAATTGATATTGCTTTGAACCAAACATCTTTGATTATTGGTGAAATACAACATATATATATGCCTGAGCATTGTGTGCAAGAAGATGGGTTTGTAGATTTAGAAAAAGCTGGCACTGTCACAAGTGCTGGGCTTGACAGTTATTATACAGTAAACAAACTGGGGAGGTTGCGGTATGCAAAGCCTAATGAATTGCCTTCTATATTGTAAAATGATATATACACAAACAACAGTATATAAAACTTGAAATTAAAACCAATTAAAACCTACAATAATCATATTAGAGAACCCTTCTTCGTGCCATTTGTCGGGATCTACTAAAGGGTCTTTTTTCGTTGGGAGAAGTTAAGTTAACCTGGTTAAATCCATTTGGCAATTTACTATTAGGTAAAAAAGCCAATGCACCCAAAAAAGACTTTTTCTTCATGGGTATTTTTCCTTGGCTATAAATGAAATTTGAAAAGATGAAAAAAGCTAAAACAGAAAACAGTATTTTTTTTGGTTGCATATATTCGGCCAAATATATACGCCTCAAGTATAGGTTTGCTTATTAATTAGGCTACTTTTTTTACTCCACTGATTTTTAAATTAATAAATAACATATATTTGTATTTAAAATTAACTAAATAAATATATGTCACCTTTTGCAATTATTATCATTGTTTTAATCGTTTTGTTTCTAATTTCTTCTTTTGTTACTGTGCAACAAGGCAATATTGTTGTAGTAACAGTGTTTGGAAAATACCGTAGAATATTATATCCAGGTTTAAATTTCAAAATACCTGTGATAGAAAAAGTATTTAGAAAAATAAGTATACAAAACCGTTCGGTAGAGTTAGGATTTCAAGCGGTGACCGTAGACCAAGCCAATGTGAATTTTACAGCCATGTTGTTATATGCTGTGATAAACCAAGAAGAAGAAACCATTAAAAATGTAGCCTTTAAGTTTATCGATAATCAAAACTTTATGCAAGCTTTGATAAGAACCGTAGAAGGAAGTATCAGGGCATTCGTGGCTACTAAAAAACAATCAGAGATTTTATTATTAAGAAGAGAGATTACAGATGCTATTAAAGAAAACCTCGATAAAACATTAGAAGAGTGGGGTTATCATTTAATAGATTTACAAATGAATGATATAGCTTTTGACGAAGAAATTATGAAATCTATGGCAAAAGTAGTGGCGTCAAATAATTTAAAAGCTGCCGCAGAAAATGAAGGTCAAGCATTATTGATAACTAAAACCAAAGCAGCTGAGGCTGATGGGAATGCTATAAAAATATCAGCAGAAGCTGAAAGGCAAGCGGCTATACTCAGGGGGCAAGCAGTGGCCTCGTTTAGAGAAGAGGTAGCTAAAGGAATGAGCAATGCAGCTAGAGAAATGGCTGAGCAAAATCTTGACACTTCAATTATATTGTTTGCTATGTGGACAGAAACCATTAAAAACGTTGCTGAAATGGGCAAAGGCAACGTTATTTATTTAGACGGTTCAGTTGAAGGAATGCAAAAGACGATGAAAGATATGATGTCTTTAACTATGCTTGATAGAAAACAATAATATTTTTTGATTGTTCGGTAAGATATTTGCTGACTCATTCGAGAAAATTTTTTATATATGAAAAAATCAATTTTACTTATCCTTTTTTTCTTTAGTATTTCCTTTTATAGTTTTTCTCAAGAAAAAACTGAAGCTGATAAAAACGGCTATGAAATTAAAATTAGAATCAAAGGTTATACTTCAGGTCAAGTGTTTTTGGCACATTATGCAGGCGACAAAACATATTTAGCAGATAGTGGAATGCTGAATAAAGAGGGTTGGGTAGTGTTTAAAGGAAGTAAACCCTTGCAATGCGGTATATACATGGCTGCATTAGGCAGAACAAAACTATTTGAGTTTCTAGTGAAAGAACAAAAATTTTCATTGGTTACTGATACCGTAGATTTTGCTAAAAATATCAAAGTAACTGGTTCACCTGAAAATGAAATATTTATGACCTATCAAATTAAAGCAGGAGACTTGGGGTATCAAACCTATTTAATTAGAGAGAGATATAAGGCAGCAGAAAAAGCTGGTGATACTAAACTAGTTGAAGCTTTGAAAGATACTTTTAAGATTATAGCCACTCAAGAGAAAAGTTATTATAAGAAAATCACTACCGAACAACCCAATAGCATGCTTGCAAAAATATTAAATGCGATGGAAGAAATTGAGGTGCCTGCAGCTGCTAAAAACGACAAGGGACAATTAATTGATACCTCTAGAGTGTATCACCAATATTTAATAGATTATTGGAAAAAAGTAGATTTTAGTTGTGAATGTTTGGCATATACACCCATATATATGAACAAACTAAAAAACTATTTCGAAAGGTATGTAATCCCTCAGCCTGATACCGTAATAAAATGGGCAGATTATGTGATTAATTTATCAAGGTCTAATAAAGAAATTTTTAAACAAACCGTTCAGTGGCTAACCAATACTTATGCAAATAATAATTATGTATGTATGGATGCTGTGCCAGTTCATTTAATTTTGAAATACTATACTTATGACCAAGCCTTTTGGATGGATAGTACAGGCATTCAAACGTCTAGAGCCAGAGCAGAAGCTTTATTACCAACCTTGTGTAATAAAAAAGCACCCAATTTAGAAATGCATGATTCAATTTTAGAAAAACAACTCATTCAGATTGTGAAGTCTGACTCTGATGTATATTCTAGAAGCAATAAAATTTTAAATGCCATAGCTAAATATAAAACAGTGAGTTTATATGATGTAAAAACGCCATATACTATTTTAATGTTTTGGGACCCGGATTGTAGCCATTGTAAAGCTGAAATGCCGCTAATAGAAGAGATTTATAAAAATTATAAAAGCAAAGGTGTTGAAGTATATGCTGCCTGTGTAGAACAAGAGTTTGACAAATGGACCAATTATATCAATGAGAAAAAACTAAATTGGATAAATGTGATTGATATATATAACCTTTCTGAGTTTAGAAAGAACTATGATATTAGCAGTACACCCGTTATTTTCTTATTAGACAAAGACAAAAAGATATTAGCTAAAAAGCTTAATGGCAAAACATTGGAGCAGCTGTTAGAGTTTGAATTTAAAGAGAAAAAGTAATTATAAATTTTATACCTGATAGTCATGCTGAATTTATTTCAGCATCTATATAAATATAGTTCCTAATACAGATCCTGAAACAAGTTCAGGATGACGCAGTGAAAAGGATACTCATATACATAACGTGAAAGTATATATATAATTGATAACATAAAAAACGCTCCTAAGTATTAAACTCAGGAGCGTTTTTATTATTAGTTCTAGTTTTATTATTTCAAATCAAAACCACCTTGACCTATTTGGAAACCTTCGCAGAACACTTCAATATTATAATGCCCTTTGGTATAGTCGTTTCCTTTTTTCCAATAGATAGTTACAGGGTCACCAGAGTTATCAAACGTAACACTTTTCTTTACGGTGAACATGCTTTGCTGACCATCTTGAACAAATTTGCCCGAGCCAGTTTCTTCTACAAACAAGGTGCTGCCGTTGGGGTCTATAATTCTCACATATACATCTTTTGAACCTTTATCAGCTATAGGGTTGTCAGAGAAAGCAAAAGTAATTTTAAGCTGTTCGGTTTTGCTGGCTTTGGTCACAGGGCTTTCATTTCCATTGCTTTTAATTTTTACACCCTGACCTGATACATTAATAGCACTTAGTTTTTTGGCTAAATTAATTTTGTTTTGATACTCGATATTTTTGAGCTCATACTTTTCGCTTTTCTTTTCAAGTTCTTTGTTTTCAGATTTTATTTTTGTGTTTTCATCTTTCAGAACCACTATTTCTTCGTTAAGTTTTTCAATCTCTTTTTGATATTTTTGAGCATAATATTTAAATTTATCGAGTTGCTCTAAGGCACGTTCTAGGTCTTTTTTGCTAATTTTTCTGCTTTTAAGAAGTTCATTGATTTCAGAAGCACGTCTTGACAATTCCTCATTTCTTTCATCGATGATATCGTTTAGAGAATCATTCTCGCCTCTATAATCTTCCAGTTGAAGTTTGGTGACACTTAAAATGCTGTCAAGTTCATTTCTTGCACCTTCGGTATCCTCTAGCTTGTCTTCGCTTGCATGCAAAGATGTTTCAGTTTTCTTAAACTCAAAAAACAAATAGGCATTAGTCCCAATTAGAAAGAGGATGATAATGATATATATAACCTTAGAATTATCTCTTTTCTTAGGTTTAGTACTTTGAGGTTGGTTTATATTTTCTTCCATAATGATGTTGCGAAATTATTAAGTAACTATATTATTCTAACTTATTTTTCTCCTCAATATTGTGATAAAGATTTAAAAGTGTCTAAAAAATAAAACAAAAAAAAGTTATTACCTATTATAACATTGAATTGAATTTATTACATGGTTGAAAAATGAAGCTTAAAAAAGAGTAAAAAGCTTTAGAATTATTTGACAAAATATTTAGATTCAATTGTGTTGCAAAAACAATCTTGAACTTTGAATCTATATTTAAAAATTTCATAATCAACGCATTGATATACTTACAACAATATTTCATTTTGAACTAAAAATATTGAATTTGATGCCTACTTTTGCACCCGAAAAAATAGAATTTAATCACAATTAAATGAGTAATATAGGAAAAATAGCACAGGTAATTGGTCCTGTAGTAGACGTTAGCTTTTCAGATGTTAACGCTCATCTCCCAAAGATTCTTGACGCATTACACGTAACCAAACAAGATGGAACTTTAATCGTTTTAGAAACACAACAACATTTAGGTGAAAACTTAGTAAGAACTATTGCTATGGAAGGAACCGAGGGTTTGATGCGTGGAATGGATGTTAAAGATACTGGAATCCCTATTAGTGTTCCAACTGGAAACTCTATTCGTGGAAGATTGTTGAATGTGGTGGGTGATTGTATAGACGGTATCCCTGCACCAACAGATGTTACAACACGTTCTATTCACAGAGATGCTCCTCGTTACGAAGATTTAACAACTAAATCAGAGCCATTATTCACTGGAATCAAAGTTATCGACTTATTAGAGCCTTACGTAAAAGGAGGTAAAATTGGTTTGTTTGGTGGTGCGGGTGTGGGTAAAACCGTATTGATTATGGAACTAATCAATAATATAGCTAAAGCATATGAAGGTATGTCAGTATTTGCTGGAGTGGGTGAAAGAACCCGTGAAGGAAATGACTTACTACGTGAGATGATAGAATCTGGTGTGATAAAATACGGAAAAGAATTTGTTCACAGCATGGAAGAAGGTGGATGGGATTTGAGCAAAGTAGATATGAATGAGTTGGCACAATCTCAAGCAACACTTGTGTTTGGTCAAATGAATGAGCCTCCAGGAGCACGTGCTCGTGTGGCTTTAACAGGTCTTTCAGTGGCAGAATATTTCCGTGATGGTGATGAAAAAAGTGGTGGACGTGATATCCTTTTCTTCGTAGATAATATCTTCCGTTTTACACAAGCAGGTTCTGAGGTATCGGCACTATTAGGTCGTATGCCATCAGCGGTGGGTTACCAACCTACACTTGCTACTGAGATGGGTGCGATGCAAGAGCGTATTACTTCAACTAAACGTGGTTCTATCACTTCAGTGCAAGCTGTATATGTACCTGCCGATGACTTAACTGACCCGGCTCCGGCTACAACATTTGCCCACTTAGATGCTACAACAGTATTAAATCGTAAAATATCTGAGCTAGGAATTTACCCAGCGGTAGATCCATTAGATTCTACTTCTCGTATATTATCACCAGCAGTGGTAGGCAATGCACATTACGATTGTGCTCAACGTGTAAAAATGATTCTTCAACGTTACAAAGAACTTCAAGATATCATCGCCATTCTAGGTATGGACGAATTGAGTGAAGAAGATAAAATGGTGGTACATCGTGCCCGTCGTGTGCAACGTTTCTTATCTCAACCATTCTTTGTGGCATCACAATTTACAGGTTTAGATGGCGTGCTTGTATCTATCGAAGATACCATCAAAGGTTTCAACATGATTATGGATGGTGAAGTAGATGAATATCCTGAAGCGGCATTTAACTTAGTAGGAACCATTGAACAAGCTGTTGAAAAAGGTAAAAAATTAATAGCTGAATCTAAATAATCACATGCAATTAGATATCCTCACACCTGATAAAGTTTTATATTCTGGCGAAGTTACCGGCGTTAAATTGCCAGGTGCAAAAGGCTCGTTCGAAATATTAAATAATCACGCTCCTATAGTGTCAAAACTTAATGCTGGTTCTATAAGAGTAAGATCTAAAGAAGGTGACCAATCTTTTGAAATTAAAGGTGGTGTTGTAGAATTAATAAACAACAAAATCACTGTATTAGCATAATTAATACTAAAAATATATTACCCGGCTTCTTTCAAGAGGTCGGGTTTTTTATTTATAAAAATCTATAGTTTTATAAGTTGAACAATTTGAAATAGACTTTGCTTTTTTAAATTGTCTTTCCTCTTTTGAGTAATAATAAAAGCTTTGTTAGCCCCGCCAATGTAGTATCTGTGAAACCATGGGTACACACTTAAAAATGCGTCTAAGACGGTGTAGTTATATGCTGTAACGGCGTATAAGGTACCTAATCCTAAAGTAAGAACAAAGGAGTTTATGGCATTTTTATAGTCATGAGCATATAATTGGCCACTTCCCGGAATTATTTTACTCATAATTTTAGCTTTTTTCGGACTTATTTTTTCTATTTCTTTCACCTTTAAAAGCATTAAGTGAAGTGTTTTTTTGTTATTTGAATCTGGAGTTAATAACGAAAAATTATTTTCGGCACTATCTAACATTCCTTTAAAATAAAAAAATACAGCCTTGTAAAATATTTTCTGATTTAGCTGTGAATCGTTTAAATGATAGGACATGTTTTCAAGTTCAGCCAAACCGTCCATATATCTTGATAAGGAAAGTAAACATTTACTTTTTAATATGATACATTCGTTTTTAAGAATAGAATCGTTTTGAGAGAAAAAACTCACATCATAACATTCAGCAGCTTCTTCAAATTTGTTTAATTCAAAGTAGCAATCCCCCATTTTTTTAAAAATGCTTTTAGTGTAACTAGCAGTAGAATCAAAATAAGCAATTCTTTTATATAATTTTATTGCATCAGCATATTTTGCATCATGCATATATTGTTCTGCTAAATTGTTGCTAGACACTATATCTTGAGCAAACAATTGATGTTGCAGGAGGTAAAATGTAATTGTTAAAAAGATGTATCTAACTGGTTTAAAACTTATCATATATAGGTGACTCACTATCATAAAAGACGTGTTAATATTGTATCTAAAATTAAGCTTTAATTATCTTATGCAATAATATGGCAAAAATCAATACTGTTTATCTCTGTCAAAATTGTGGTCATAGTGCTGCAAAATGGTTAGGCAAATGCCCTTCATGTGGGCAATGGAATACTTTTGTTGAAGAGTATGTTACTAAAGAAAGCAAATCAAAACCGCTTTTACCAAGCTCCACAAAAGCAATTCCGCTAAAAGAAGTAGTGAGCAGTGAAACCCAAAGATATGTTACTAAAGACCATGAATTGAATAGGGTATTGGGAGGCGGCATAGTGCCTGGTTCATTGGTGTTGATTGGAGGCGAACCTGGTATAGGCAAATCTACTTTAATGTTACAAGCAGCCATTCAAATGACAGGTGTAAAAGTCTTATATATATCAGGCGAAGAAAGTGAATCACAAATAAAATTAAGGGCTGAAAGAATAAGTGGAGAGAACCCTGAATGTTATATATGCACTGAAGTTAAAACCCAAGCTATAGTCCATTTAGCTAAAGAACTCCGACCTTCTTTGGTAGTCATAGATTCTATACAAACCCTCAGAAATGAATATATAGAATCGGCACCGGGCAGTGTTTCACAAATTAGAGAATGTACATCAGATTTGATGCGATTTGCTAAAGATGAAAACATTCCTGTTTTTTTAATAGGCCATATAACTAAAGATGGAAGTATTGCTGGGCCAAAAATATTAGAACATATGGTTGATACGGTGTTGCAATTTGAAGGCGACAGACACAATACATATAGAATTCTACGTACCATTAAAAACAGGTTTGGCTCAACTTCCGAAATTGGTATATATGAAATGCAAGGTACCGGACTCAGACAAGTTTCAAATCCATCTGAAATACTTATTTCGCAAAGAGATGAACAAGTAAGTGGAATTTCAATTTCTTCTGCTTTAGAAGGTTTAAGGCCATTGTTAATAGAAACCCAAGCCTTGGTAAGTAGTGCAGTTTATGGCACCCCACAACGCACTGCCAATGGTTATGATGGTAAGCGTTTAAATATGTTGTTGGCCGTATTAGAAAAAAAATGCGGGTTTAGGTTGGCAGTACAAGACGTGTTTGTAAATATAGCAGGAGGACTTAGAATAGATGACCCAGGGATAGACTTGGGGATTGTTTCAGCTATACTTAGTAGTTATCATGATATACCCTTGTCAGATAAAGCAGTTTTTGTGGGAGAGGTAGGCTTGTCAGGAGAAATTAGATCGATAAGCAGGGCTGAACAAAGAATAAATGAGGCCTCAAAATTGGGCTATGAAGATATATATATATCCAAATCAAGTTTATCTGGTTTGAACTTAAAAAAGTTGCCAATTAGAGTTCACGCTGTCTCAAGAATGGATGAGTTTTTTAGTTTGGTTTTTGGGTGAGAACACCTTTTAATATTTAGATTTAAATATTAAGTTAAAATCAAGCTTCATGACAAAAGTCATGTTTTTGTCTGACAACAATCATAAATTGAGGATATACAGTTAAGATAATTTTACACCCTGAAAATTAACTTAATTTAGTAGTATCATGCCAATGTATCGTCAAGTAGGAATTATTCCACATAAGCGTCATATCGTTTTTCGTCAACCTAATGGGAACTTATATCACGAAGAGCTATTCGGGACAGAAGGTTTCTCAGGGGTTTCGTCATTGGTTTACCACATAAATCCACCTACCATGGTTAAAGAATTTGGGAAGCCATATAGCATCAAGCCAGAAATAGCTATTGAAGATAATCTTCAAGCAAGAAGTTATTTAGGCTTTGAAGTAGCACCCGAAGATGACTATATAAAAAGTAGAAAAGTACTTTTTATGAACGATGATTTACAAATAGGTTTAGCCTCTCCTAAGCAAAGTATGACAGACTATTTCTTTAAAAATGGAGATGCAGACGAAATGCTATTTATACACAGAGGCAAAGGCACCCTTAAAACGATGTATGGCAATGTTGCTTTTGAATATGGTGATTATATAATTATACCAAGAGGCACCGTTTACCAAATAGATTTTGAAACAACTGATAATAAAATATTGTTCATAGAGTCGTCTAGTCCAATTGAAACACCCGCACGTTACAGAAATCAATATGGTCAGTTTTTAGAAAATTCTCCATTTTGTGAAAGAGATTTAAAACTTCCTATTGATATGGAAACCCATGATGAATTGGGTGAATTTGTAATCAACATTAAAAAGCGTGGATTAATATATCCATATACCTACGAAACGCATCCATTTGATGTGGTTGGTTATGATGGTTGCAGCTATCCTTATGCAATTTCCATTTTTAATTTCGAACCTATTACTGGGCGTATTCATATGCCACCTCCTATACATCAACAATTTCAAGCTAATAACTTTGTGGTATGCTCATTTGTGCCTCGTTTGTATGATTATCATCCATTAGCAATACCTGCTCCTTATCACCACAGCAATATAGATAGCGATGAGTTGTTATACTATGTTGATGGAGATTTTATGAGTAGAAACAACATACAAAAAGGTCAAATTACTTTGCATCCCGCTGGGCTTCCTCATGGTCCTCATCCGGGTGCTATAGAAAGGAGTATTGGTAAAAAGGCTACAGAAGAATTAGCTGTGATGATAGACCCTTTTAAGCCAGTAAAAATTACTACTGAAGCTTTAAAATTAGAAGTGCCTGACTATTATTTGTCTTGGCTTAATCATACCCCTCAAAAAGAATTAACTACTATATAATAAAAAAAATATATAATGGAAACAGCAGATTTAACATCCGTAAAAAATTACCAATATTCAGAAACAGAAAAAGTTTTTGAAAAAGCACAAGACTTCTTACCTATTAATGGAACTGACTATGTAGAGCTTTATGTAGGTAACGCAAAACAAGCAGCTCATTATTATAAAACAGCTTTAGGTTTTCAAGATTTGGCATATGCAGGGCTTGAAACTGGCGTTAGAGATAAGACTTCCTATGTGTTGCAACAAGGCAAAATAAGGTTAGTCTTAACCACACCGTTTGAAACTGATAGTGATATTGCAAAACACTTAAATAAACATGGTGATGGGGTGAAGGTGATAGCACTTTGGGTGAATGATGCCTATGATGCTTTTCATCAAACAGTATCAAGAGGTGCTAAACCATATATACAACCTGAAACCATCACTGATAAAGATGGCACTATTAAAAGAGCAGGAATTCATACTTATGGCGATACTGTTCATATATTCATAGAAAGGAAAGATTACAACGGGGTGTTTTTACCAGGTTTTGAAGAATATAAAACAGAGTATAATCCAATACCTACAGGCCTAAAATATATAGACCATATGGTAGGAAATGTAGAACTTGGTGCTATGAACCAATGGGCCGACTTTTATGGCAATGTGATGGGTTTTGCAAATTTGGTTACCTTTGATGATAAAGATATTTCTACTGAATATACAGCTCTGATGAGCAAAGTAATGTCTAACGGAAATGGGTATATCAAATTCCCTATTAATGAACCAGCTTTAGGTAAAAAGAAATCGCAAGTTGAAGAATATCTAGATTTTTATAACGGCCCAGGATGCCAACATATTGCTGTGGCAACTGATGATATCGTATTTACTATATCAGAAATGCGTAAACGTGGTGTCGAGTTCTTATATGTTCCAGGCAGTTATTATGATACCGTGAAAGACAGAGTAGGTATTATAGAAGAAGATTTAGAAGAACTAAAAAAATGGGGCATCATGGTAGATAGAGATGAAGAAGGTTATTTGTTGCAAATTTTCACTAAACCAGTTGAAGACCGTCCTACTTTGTTTTTTGAAATCATACAAAGAAAAGGAGCTAAGTCTTTTGGTAAAGGAAATTTTCAAGCATTGTTTGAAAGTATTGAAGCAGAGCAAGCCAGAAGAGGAACATTGTAATATATATAATAAATTTAAATGAGTCAGAAAGTAACATTTGATAATAGCAAAACACCCTTTATGGATGTTTTGAGTGAGAAAGTAAATAACTATTTCAAAGAAAATAAAATAGACAAAACAGGCAACTGGAAACTGTATAGCAAATCGCTAATCATCATTCCTATTCATATCACTTTATATATACTTATGGTTTCGTTGCATATACACTTAGCAGTTAATGTATTGTTTGCCTTGATGCTAGCCCTAACTTCAGCATTAATTGGTTTTAATGTGATGCATGATGGTTCTCATGGCGGTTATTCAAAGAACAAAACCTTGAATTTGTTCATGGCTTATACTGCTAATTTGATAGGTGCTGAAGCCCATTTTTGGAGAACAAAACACAATGTATTGCATCACACTTATACCAATATAGTGGGCATGGATGATGATATTGAAAAACATCCTTTATTTAGGTTTTGTGAAAATCAAGAACGAAAACCTATGCATAAATTTCAATATATATACTGGGTGTTTTTATATCCCTTTTCAACAATCAATTGGATATACTATGAGGATTTTAAAAAATATTTTTCTGGAACCATTATAGGCGACTACAGATTTCCTAAAATGAAACTAAGTGAGCATATAGCATTTTGGATAACTAAGCTACTTACAGTATACTTATTTATCGTATTGCCTATACAATCATTGGGAGTTGCATATGGACTTATATGTTTCTTTAGCATGAACTTTTTACTGAGCTATATCATTGATATTGTATTCCAATTAGCCCATGTAGTAGAAGGTACTCATTTTGCCAGCAAGTCTGATGGTAAAGTATATAAAGAATGGGCTATACACCAAGTAGAAACCACTGCTGATTTTGCTACAAAAAGCAAATTGGTTTCATGGTTAGTAGGGGGCTTAAATTTTCAAGTAGAACATCACTTGTTTCCTAAAATAAGCCATGTTCATTATCCAGCAATAAACAAATTTGTAAGAGAAACTTGTAGTCAGTTTGATGTTACATATATAGAGAACCCAACATTCTATTCGGCCTTTATATCACACATTATACATCTTAAGAAATTAGGTATCAATTAGTAAATATATACATGATGAACGAAGAACAAAAATTAAATCAATTTCAAGCAAGAATTGATGCAGATGAAAAAATCGAACCTCGTGATTGGATGCCCGATGGGTATCGGAAAACATTGATACGTCAAATGTCTCAGCATGCCCATTCTGAAGTAATCGGGATGCAGCCTGAGGGCAATTGGGTATTAAGAGCCCCATCGTTAAGAGCCAAAAAAATATTATTAGCAAAAATTCAAGATGAAGGTGGTCATGGATTATATTTATATTCAGCTACAGAGACATTAGGAATTGATAGAACAGAGATGATTGAGCAATTGCAACAAGGTAATGCCAAATACTCAAGTGTGTTTAATTACCCTACGCTTAATTGGGCTGATATTGGTGCCATTGGATGGTTAGTAGATGGAGCTGCCATTGTAAACCAAACGATGTTAGCTAAATGTTCTTATGGACCCTATTCTCGTGCTATGCTTCGTATATGCAAAGAAGAAGGGTTTCATCAAAGACAAGGTTATGAAATTATGGGCAAAATGATGACTGGAACTCAAGCACAACGCGAAATGGCCCAAGACGCTATGAACAGATGGTGGTGGCCAGCTTTGATGATGTTTGGTCCTCATGACTCAGAATCAGCTCATTCACAAGAGTCAATGAAATGGAAAATAAAAGTTGAAAGCAATGATAAACTTCGTCAAAGGTTTGTAAACAGAACTGTAGAGCAAGCTCATCATATAGGATTAACGGTGCCTGATCCTTTACTTTCATATAATAAAGAAACTTTAAATTGGAGTTTTGGCCCTATAAATTGGGATGAGTTTTGGAGCATAGTTAAAGGCAATGGGCCATGTAATGAACAACGCATGTCTCATCATATAAAATACCACAATGAAGGTGCATGGGTTAGAGAAGCTGCACTTGCTTTTGAAGAAAATCTAACAAAAAAACAAACGGTTTCAATTTAATTTTTATAAAAAATGGAAAAAGATAACCAATTTCCTCAATGGGAAGTATTCATTCAAATCAAAAATGGAACTCCTCACGAACATGCAGGTAGTGTTCATGCTTCTGATAAAAAAATGGCATTGCAAAATGCCAGAGATATATATACCAGAAGAAATGAAGGTAGAAGCTTATGGGTAGTAAAAACAGATGATATAGCTGCTACTTCTGCTGAAGAAGAAGCAGAGTTTTTTGACCCAGCTGAAGATAAAATATATAGAACGCCAAATTTTTATAAAATGCCTAAAGGCTCAACTAATATATAATTATGAATACTAAAGATGCTTTAATAAAATATTGTACACGTTTAGCTGATAATAATTTAATTTTAGGCCAGAGACTAGCTGAATGGTGTAGCCGCGGTCCTATTTTAGAAGAAGATTTAGCTATGACAAATATTTCACTTGATTTGTTTGGAGAAGCTGAAAGTATATATGAATATATTTCAACACTTACTGACAATCATTTATCAGCTGATGATATTGCTTTTTTAAGAAGTGAAAGAGAATACTCAAACACTCTTTTAGTAGAATTACCCAATGGCGATTTTGCCTATACAATGGCTAAACAATTTTTGTATGCCTCATTTGCAAAATTATTATATACATCTTTGTTGAATTCTAATGATGAAACTTTAAAAGGCCTTTCAGAGAAAGCTTTAAAAGAAGTGAAGTATCATATACGTCACAGCAGCGAATGGTTAATTAGATTTGGTAATGGAACTTCTGAAAGTAAGACTAGGGTTCAGAATGCTTTAAATGATATATGGAAATATACAGATGATATGTTTGAAATGGACGAAGTAGACAATGAATTAATATCTACTGGCATCGCTTTCGATTTAAAAGATATATATACCCAATGGAATTTTTCGGTTTCAGAAATATTAAAAGAAGCCAAGCTTACAAAACCCTCTAATGGTTTGTCAATAAAAGGTGGTTATAAAGGAATTCATACTGAACATTTAGGCCATATATTAACTGAGATGCAATATTTGCAAAGAGCCCACCCTGGTGCAAAATGGTAGGCAATGGAAATTATATAAGCGAACATAAAATTTGGGATTTGTTAAGTCAAATTCCTGACCCTGATATTCCCGTTATTAATATCACTGAATTAGGAATTGTGAGACAGGTAATTGTTGATGATTTTGGGAAAATTACTGTTGTAATTACTCCAAGTTATTCAGGATGCCCTGCAATGTCTGTTTTTAAAGAAGAAATCAAAAATAAACTTCTAGAGAATGGCGCCACATCTGTAGACTTAAAAATTGAATTAAGTCCTCCATGGACAACTGATTGGCTTTCTGATGTTACTAAAAACAAGTTAAAAAAATATGGGATAGCTCCTCCAGAAGAGCATAGTTCTGATTTTATTGGATTATTCTCTAACAAGAAAGTGACTTGCCCACATTGTAATCAGAATGAAACTAAACTTACGTCACAGTTTGGTTCAACTCCTTGCAAATCTTTATGGTTTTGTAATCTTTGCCATCAGCCATTTGAATATTTTAAATGTCATTAATAAATATATAAATGAAATCTGATATTCAAAATAAAGATGATATTATTAAAATAGTAAACTTGTTTTATGAACGTGTGCAAAAAGATGAAATCTTAGGACATATATTTAATGAAATTGCTAAAGTAAATTGGGATACCCACTTACCTAAAATGTATGGTTTTTGGGATAATTTATTGTTTCAAACCGGAGACTATAAAGGCCGTCCGTTTCCACCTCATGTAAATTTAAACCAAATTTTTCCTCTAACATGTATACAATTTAACCAATGGCTTGTTTTATGGCATATAACTATCAATGAGCTTTTTGCTGGAACCAAAACAGAAGAACTTAAACAAAAATCACAACAAATAAAGGAGCTTTGGAATATTCGTATGGATATGTTTAACGCCCCTCTTAATACTTAATATTATGCATATACAACAACTTTACACCAATTGTTTAGCACAAGCTGCTTATTATATAGAAAGCAATGGTGAAGCAGCCATTATAGACCCTTTAAGAGATATTGATATATATATTGAACTTCTTAAAAAAAGAGGAGTTAAATTAAAATATATATTAGAAACACATTTTCATGCTGATTTTGTATCAGGACATATAGATTTAAGTCAAATGACAGGTGCATCTATTGTATTTGGACCTGGTGCAGCCCCTAATTATAAAGCATATATAGCACAAGATAATGAAATACTAAAAGTTGGAGATTGCCAAATTCAAGTGTTACATACCCCAGGGCATACATTAGAGTCTGTTTGTTTTTTATTAATAGATGATGAAAATAAACCTCACTCTTTATTTAGTGGTGACACATTGTTTATTGGTGATGTGGGTAGACCAGATTTATTAAGCGGAAACTTATCTGCTGATGTTCTAGGTTCGATGTTATATATGTCGTTACATGATAAAATAATGCCTTTAAATGATGATATAGTTTTATATCCTGGTCATGGTGCAGGTTCAGCTTGTGGAAGAAGTATGAGCTCAGACACTGTTTCAACTATAGGTGCACAAAAAAAACACAACTATGCCTTGCAACCACAGAGTAGAGAAGATTTTATAGAAGCTGTAACTAAAGATCAACCATTACCTCCTTCTTATTTTTTTAAAGATGCTGTCATTAATAAAACAGGTTATAAACCCTTAAGCGAAGTTTTACATAGAGAATTGATTAAAATTTCTAGTGAAGATTTATTGAAATACACAAAAGATTCTGTGACCATATTAGATGTTAGAAAAGCAGATGAATTTGCCGAATTGCATATAAAAAATGCTATAAATATTGGCTTAAGTGGAAGTTATGCCGTCTGGGCTGGCACTTTAATTCCTATTGATAATAAACTAGTGATTATTTGCAACAAAAATGATGAAAAAGATGCCATTGTTAGGTTAGGAAGAGTGGGATATGAAAATATATTAGGGTATTGGAATGAACCCATTACTGAATTAAAAGATACAACAATACAATTGTCTTCAATTGAAAGTATAGAAGCCAATGTGATACCGTTATATATACAAAATAAAAAAGCTTTAGTAATTGACATTCGAACCCCATCTGAGTTTGAGAAAAATAAGTTTCAAGGGGCTATTAATATTCCATTAAACCAGTTCCCTAATTTTATAAATACTTTAAATAAAAGTGATGTAATTTTACTTTATTGTGCAGGAGGATATCGCTCTATGATAGCTGCATCATTACTTCAAAAAGAAGGCTTTACAAATATTGTTAATGTAAATGGTGGTATGAGCAAAATAGAACTCCTACTTCGTGAATTGGTTGAATATGTGTTTTAATACATTTATTTTCAAGAAATAATCCACATGAATACCACACAAAAGTGTTGGTATAATTATTAATTGTTTTTGAATTATTTTGTTAAATTTGTGGTCATATGCTTATAGCCTTAATTATCCTTTGTATCATTCTGATTTTGATTTTGTTGGTATTGGTCTTTCAACTTAAAAATAGCCATCAAAGCCCACAACAAAACGAACAACTTTTGGTCATAGACCAAAACATCAAACAGCTTCAAACCAATTTGAAGGAAGAGTTTAGGCTGAATAGAGAGGAGTCATCAAGTTTGATGAAAGATAACCGTGTAGAATTAAATCAATCTTTAAAAGAATTTAAATTAGAAATTGCTGAATTACTTAAAAGTATAACTGATCAAAACAGAATAGCTTTAGAAAATATAAACAAAACTTTAGAATCTAAAGTAGATGCTTTAATTGAAAAAACTGAAAAACACACCAAGGAAAATAGAGAAGAACTAACAAAAAATATAAAAGAATTTAGCGAAAGCAATACCCAACAACTAGACAAAACTACTGTTACTGTTGACATGAGGCTTAAAGAACTAAATGAACAAGCCAAAAAAGAAAATGCTGAAATAAGAGAGGCTTTATTGAAATTATTTAAAGGGTTTCAAGAACAATCAGAAATCAGTTTCAAAAACTTTAACGAATTACAAAGAGAGAAATTTGCTCAATTAGATAATAGACAAACAGAGCTTATACAAAATACAGAAAAGAAACTTGAACAAATGAGGGTGATAGTTGATGAAAAACTTCAAAAAACACTGAATGAAAGAATTAGCCAGTCTTTTGAAATAGTTGGAAAACAACTAGAAAATGTACAAAAAGGATTAGTGGAAATGCAAACACTGGCCTCAGATGTAGGCGGATTAAAGAAGGTATTAAGTAATGTAAAACTGAGAGGAGGTATAGGTGAAGTTCAACTTGCAATGCTTTTAGAACAAATTTTAGCTCCTGGGCAATATGAAGCCAATGTTAGAACTAAGAAAAACTCATTAGATGTGGTAGAGTTTGCCATTAAGCTTCCAAGTAAAGACGAAGACGATGCTATTGTATATTTACCTATTGATGCTAAATTTCCCAAAGATGCATATGAACAATTGGTAGAAGCATATGAAATTGGAGACCCTGATAAAATTGAAGCATCTTCTAAAAATATGGAAAATGTGATTAAAAAAATGGCTAAAGACATTAGCGAAAAATATATAGACCCTCCTCATACCACAGACTTTGCCATTATGTTTTTACCATTTGAAGGTATATATGCTGAAGTAATCAGAAGAAGTATTCTTATGGAACAATTGCAAAGAGATTTCAAAGTTATAGTTACTGGTCCTACAACCTTAGCTGCCATTCTCAATAGTTTTCAGATGGGTTTCAGGGTTCTTACACTCCAAAAAAGAAGCAGCGAAGTTTGGAAAGTATTAGGAGCGGTTAAAAACGAATTCAATAAATTTGGAGGAATGCTTGAAAAAGCTCAAAAAAATATCCAATCTGCAGACAAGGCCATAGAAGATTTACTAGGAACAAGAACCAGAGCAATTACTCGCACTTTAAAAAGTATTGATGCAGTTTCTGATAATGAATCTCAGCTCATGCTGCCTGACTTAGGCTCAATTGTTGACCCAGAAGATGAAACAATAGAATAATTTTTTTACATATACACTTTGAATGCTTGAATTATTTTCATAAATAAGATCAAATAGTGTATCTAAAATATTAAAACTCATGTTCATTTTAAAGTTGTAAATTAGAATTATTTTAAATAAAAATTCAAGATCAATTATTTATTTTTCACTTTTTATTTTTCACTTTTCCAAGTATTATTGCACCACTTAAAATAAAATACACAACAATGAATTTTCCTGAACAATTAAGCTACACAAAAGATCACGAATGGGTTAAAATAGAAGGCGATATTGCTACTATTGGTATTACTGATTTTGCTCAACGTGAGTTGGGTGATATTGTATTTGTTGAAATAGAAACTTTTGGTAAAACCATCAACCAACATGATGTGTTCGGAACAGTAGAAGCTGTAAAAACAGTTTCTGATTTGTTTATGCCTATTAGCGGACAAGTAATAGAGATAAACAAAGGTTTAGATACAGCTCCTGAGTCTGTAAACAACGACCCATATGGTGCAGGTTGGATGGTAAAAGTTAAAATGAATAACTTAGGCGAAGTAGATGGCTTAATGTCAGCTGCTGACTATGCTTCTTCTGTAGCGTAACCAACTTTGTTCAAAACATTTATTCCCACAATACTGTGGGCTTTATTTGTATTAGTGTTGTGCGGTTTCCCTGGAAACCAAATTCCAAATTTTGAATTTCTCAATCAAATATCATTTGATAAAATAATTCATATGGCCATTTTTGCAGTTCAATCATATTTGCTTTTTCATGCCTTTACCTTTGAGTTTGCCAAAAGCAATTATGGGATGCTCATTTTAGATATAGCTTTATTTGGCTTATTGATAGAGTTTCTGCAGTCTTATGTTTTTGTTAATAGATATGGTGAATGGGTAGATGTGTTAGCAAACACATTAGGAGCCGCTTTGGGGGCTCTTTCTTTTTTTAAATTAAAACCAATAAAACTGAAGTAAACCATGAAAAAGTTCATTGTTCAAATAGCAGGTCTTTCTATAGGTTTAATGCTTATAACCTTACTCATTCAAAAAAATACGGCATACGACCTAAGCTTAACCCATTTCTCTATTATTTACTTTGCGGCACTCAACTTTTTTGTGTACTACATTAGTACTTTAGGAATCGGAAAAAGCAATAGCATGTTTATGAAAACTTTCTACACAGGATTTTATTTACAACTATTTTTAAGCATTGCGGGCATACTTATTTACCTCATTTTCAGTAAACAAAAGAGTAAGCCATTTATTATTTCCTATTTAATCTTATACATTTTCTATACAGCATTTGAAATTTACCATTTGCTTATTACCTTGCGGGCGGTTTCAAAAAATAACCAAAACATTGAAAAGTAGCGTCAATACTATGTTTGTTAATATTAAGAGTATAAAATTTTTATTCCTTGTAACGTTTTTTACGACGTTTTTTGCTTTTTCAGCATTCAGCCAACATGAAGAACATGCTGCTGCTACTGAGCATCATTCAGCTACTGAAAAATTCAAACCAGGTAAAATGATTCTTGAACATATCCGCGATGCTCACGATTGGCATATTTGTGACATTGGTGGACATCCAGTTAGCGTTTCATTACCTATTATTATATATTCAGAAAAAGGCTTAGAAGTATTTTCATCAGCTAAATTTGAACATGGTCATGCTTCTTATAATGGCTACAAATTAGTAGAAGGTGTAATTGAAGCTGAAGATGTAACGCATAAATTCTATGATTTATCTATTACTAAAAATGTAATGGCCATGATGATTGGTTTTATATTACTCATTATCGTGATGTTATCTGTAGCTCGTTCATATAAAAATGGATTAGGAGCTCCTAAAGGTATTGGTGCTTTTGTAGAACCATTAATTGTGTTTTTACAAGATGAAGTAGTAAAGCCTTCTATTGGTAAACACTACGCCAGATACATGCCTTTATTGTTGACCATGTTTTTTGGTATATTCTTTTTAAACTTAATGGGATTAATTCCTATTATTCCGGGTGGAGCTAACGTTACCGGAAATATCGCTTTCACATTGGTACTAGCAGTAATCACATTTATAGTGACTACCGTTACAGCTAAGAAAGACTATTGGAAACATATCTTAATGCCTGACGTTCCTGTATTGTTATACATCATTGTTATTCCAATCGAAATTATAGGTGTATTAAACAAACCCATCGTGTTAATGATACGTTTGTTTGCCAATATCACTGCAGGTCACATCATCATCTTAGGATTCTTTAGCTTAATATTTATCTTTGGCGAAATGAGTTCAGGCTTAGGTTTAGGCGTATCAGTTTTCTCTGTGATATTCACCTTGTTTATGAGCTTTCTAGAATTATTGGTAGCTTTCTTACAAGCCTATGTATTTGTATTCTTATCATCATTGTTTTTTGGTCAAGCCATCGAAGAACACCACCACGCAGAAGCACATCACTAAAAATCTTTTTAAATAAATTCAAATTAAAAATTCAACAAAATGACTCTATTAGACATTATTCTTCAAGCTCCAGTTGAAACTGGATTCGCTAAATTAGGTGCTGGTATCGGTGCTGGTATAGCTGCCTTAGGTGCAGGTGTAGGTATCGGACGTATCGGAGGTTCAGCTCTTGAATCTATTGCACGTCAGCCAGAAGCTAGCGGCGACATTCGTACAAACATGATTCTTGCTGCAGCCCTTGTTGAAGGAGCTGTATTCTTTGGTATCGTGGTTTGTCTTTTGATTTTGTTCGTATAATTAGTCGACGGAATATCCGCACTATAAAATATTAAAGAAACCTGCGACATGCTTTGTATGTCGCAGGAATCTAAATATATTGTACCAATAAAATTAAATAAACACTAACTCTAAACAACTCAAAAGAAATGTTTTTAGTAAAACCCGAACTAGGCTTAATTATATGGTCATCAGTAACTTTTTTGTTGCTGTTGTTCATATTATCTAAGTTTGCCTGGAAACCAATTTTAGCCGCGTTAAAAGAACGTGAGCAAAAAATATCTGATTCATTAGAATTAGCCGAAAAAACAAAACTCGAAATGCAAGCTGTTCAAGCTGGCAACGAAAGATTGTTAAATGAAGCTCGTTTAGAACGTGATAAGATTTTGAAAGAAGCAAAAGAAATGAAAGAAAGTATTCTTAATCAAGCAAAAAAATCTGCTGAGGATGAAACTAGAAAATCTATTGCACTAGCAAAAGAAGCTATAGACAAAGAAAAGTTTGCTGCAATGTCAGAAATGAAATCTGCTGCTGCAACTTTAAGTGTTGAAATAGCTGAAAAAATATTGCGTAAAAAACTGGAAAATTCAGCTGAACAAGATAGCCTTATCAATGAATATCTTAAACAAATGAATGCTTAACAAGCTATGAGAGAAACTAAAGTATCATCACGTTATGCCCGTTCATTAGTTGATATGGCTTTAGCCAAAAATCAAGTTCCTCAAATCAAAACAGATATGGACTTGGTTTTGAAAACTATCGATGACAGTCGTGAACTTGAAAATTTGTTAGCGAGTCCAATTATTAGTAGTGCAATTAAATCTACTATTATAAAACAGGTATTTGAAGGCAAAGTAAGCAAAGACGTTTTCGATTTTATGAATCTTGTGATTAGTAAAAAAAGAGAAGGCTTGCTATTAAGCATTGCTTATGCTTTTGTTGACCAATACAATGTGATATATGATATAGTAAATGCTTCTTGTATCACAGCCCAACCAATTAATGACGATACCAAAAATATCATCAAAAAAGATCTTGAGAATAAACTCAACAAAAAAATAAACATTCAATTCAAGGTAAGTGAAGATATCATAGGCGGAATCATCATACAGTTTTCAGATAAATTGTACGATGCTTCAATAGCCCATCAATTAAAACTTATCAAAAAAGAACTTATCAATTCATACATTTCAAATAATTAATTAATCATGGTTAGTATCAGACCGGATGAGGTATCAGCAATAATTCGCGAACAGCTTACAGGCTTTAAAAGCGAAGCACAACTAGAAGAAGTAGGAACAGTACTTCAAGTTGGAGACGGTATAGCACGTATTTACGGACTCACCAAAGTTCAATCAGGTGAGTTAATTGAGTTTAGTAACGGACTAAGAGGTATCGTACTAAATCTTGAAGAAAACAACGTAGGTGCTGTGTTATTAGGTTCTTCAGACAACGTAAAAGAAGGAGATAACGTTAAACGTACTGGAAAAATTGCCTCTATTAACGTAGGTGAAGGTATGTTAGGACGTGTAGTGAACACCCTAGGTGCTCCTATAGATGGTAAAGGACCAATTCCTGGTGAATTGTTTGAAATGCCAATTGAGCGAAAAGCTCCTGGCGTACTTTTTAGAGAGCCAGTTAAAGAACCACTTCAAACTGGTATCAAAGCTATTGATGCAATGATTCCTATTGGCCGTGGTCAAAGAGAATTAGTTATTGGTGACCGTCAAACTGGTAAATCTGCCGTTTGTATAGATACCATTATCAACCAAAAAGAATTTTTCGATGCTGGTAAACCTGTATATTGTATTTATGTGGCTATCGGTCAAAAAGCATCTACTGTAGCTCAAGTGGTGAAAACCCTTGAAGAAAACGGTGCAATGCAATATACTGTGGTAGTAGCGGCAACCGCTGCTGACCCAGCTCCAATGCAATTCTACGCTCCTATGGCTGGTGCTGCAATTGGTGAGTATTTCCGCGACCTTGGTAAACCTGCTTTGATTGTTTATGACGATTTGTCTAAACAAGCGGTAGCTTATCGTGAGGTGTCTTTGCTTTTGAAAAGACCTCCAGGCCGTGAGGCTTATCCAGGTGACGTGTTCTACTTACATAGCCGTTTGCTTGAGCGTTCTTGCAAATTGAATGCAAATGACGAAATCACTTCTAAAATGAACGACTTACCTGATTCTTTAAAAGGTAAAGTTAAAGGTGGTGGATCATTAACAGCTCTTCCAATTATCGAAACTCAAGCTGGCGACGTATCTGCTTATATCCCAACCAACGTAATCTCAATTACCGATGGTCAAATATTCTTGGAGTCTAACTTATTCAACTCTGGTGTTCGTCCCGCTATCAACGTGGGTATCTCAGTAAGTCGTGTGGGTGGTAATGCTCAAATCAAGTCTATGAAAAAAGTAGCTGGTACCTTAAAACTTGACCAAGCTCAATACCGTGAACTTGAAGCATTTGCTAAATTTGGTTCTGACTTGGACGCAGCTACAAAATCAGTGTTAACTAAAGGTGCTCGTAACGTAGAAATTCTTAAACAAGCTCAATTTAGCCCACTCACAGTAGAGAAGCAAACAGCAATCATATACTTAGGTACTAAAGGTTTGTTAAACGAAGCATCTATTAATAAAGTAAGAGACTTTGAATCTTCTTTCTTACAAGTATTAGAAACCAAACATGCCGACACTTTAGCTGCTATTAAAAAAGGAGTTATTGATGATAGCGTAACTTCAGTTTTAGAATCAGTAGCAAAAGATTTGATTTCTAGTTATAAAGACTAATATAGTAAAGTTTATCAATGGCTAATTTAAAGGAAGTAAGGATAAGAATTAAATCTGTTTCATCAACCCAACAGATTACAAAGGCAATGAAGCTTGTGAGTGCTACCAAGCTTAGAAAAGCTCAAGGTGCCATAGTGCAAATGAGGCCTTATGCCAATAAACTTAAAAGTATTATGCAAAATCTCAGTGATAGTATTGACTCTCCTGAATTAGCTGTATACTTTAACGAAAGAGATGTAAAGAATGTGTTGATGATTGTAGTAACAAGTGACAGAGGTCTTTGTGGTGCGTTTAATGCCAATGTATGCAAACTTGGTAAACTAACCATCCAAGAGCAATATTCTTCTTGCTATGAAAATGGAAATATAACTGTACTGCCAATTGGTAAAAAAGGTTTTGAATTTTTTAATAAAGATAAAAATTTAAAATTAGATACTTCTTATAGAGAATTATTCCAAAATCTGACTTCAGAAAATGTTTTTGAAGCTGGAGATAAAATAATGGAAATGTATAGAGAAGGTAAGTATGATAAAGTGGTTATAGTGTATAATCAGTTTAAAAATGCTGCAACTCAAATATTAACAAACGAGCAATTGTTACCTGTTACTAAACCAACTGAAACTGGAGTTGTTACAACTAAAAATGAATATATATTTGAACCTTCAAAAACAGATTTACTTAGCGATTTAATACCTCGTTCTTTAAAAACACAACTATATAAAGCATGTATTGATTCTTTTGCTTCTGAACATGGTGCTAGAATGGTAGCAATGGAAAAAGCAACAGAAAATGCTGGTGAATTGCTTAAGACATTACGTTTACAATATAACCAAGCTCGTCAAGCTGCTATTACTACTGAATTAAGTGAGATAGTAGGAGGTGCTGCAGCTATGGGTAATTAATTTGTATCAAGATTTTTTAAAACCTCAGATATATATCTGAGGTTTTAATTTTTATTTAATATTAAATTCTAATACTTCTTCTTTTACTTTTACTTTGCATTTCTTTTGAATTATAAATTATCACAAATAGCAAGCATTGTTGGAGGCGAACTAATTGGTAAAGACTATAGCATTGCTCAAGTTTTTACTGATAGCAGAACTATTTCTAATATAAACCCTGAAACAGCTCTTTTTGTTGCATTAAATAGTCAAAGGCAAAATGGTGAAAGATATATTACAGACTTATATCAATTAGGTTTTAGATATTTCTTATCAGAAAATGTATCTGAAGCGTATACTAATATGTCTTATATTATTGTTCAGAATAGTCTTGATGCAATTCAGAAATTAGCAACATACCACCGCAAACTATTTAGAATGCCTTTGATTGCCATTACTGGCTCAAATGGAAAAACTGTAGTAAAAGAATGGTTGTTTCAACTACTCCATTCTAGTTTTAATATAGTAAGAAGCCCAGGCAGCTACAATTCTCAACTTGGTGTACCACTTTCGCTTTTGCAAATGGAATCATCTCATTCTCTTGCTATTATTGAAGCTGGCATTTCTAAACCAAATGAAATGCAGAAATTACAACATATTATAAATCCTGATATGGTAATTCTTACTCATATAGGGTCTGCACATGACGAAGGCTTTGAGAATAAAGAACAAAAAATTAGAGAAAAACTTAAGCTTGCTGAAAATGCAGATTGCTTGGTGTATAACAAAGATGACGAACAAGTAAATAAATTAGTAAGTGAGTTTCTAGCTCATCACTTTATTAAATCATATAGTTGGAGCCTTAATTCTGATGCTACAGTAAGTGTATACAAAATAGTAAAAAACATTGACCAAACGGAAATTCATTTTTTATACAAGTCAACCTCGTTAAATTTTTGTATCCCTTTTACTGATGATGCGTCTATTGAGAATGCTCTCTCTTGTGTTTGCTCCCTTATAGCTATTGAGAGATTAGATTTGGATATTCTATTAGCATTTAGTAAGCTTGTTTCTGTTTCAGGAAGACTTGAACAAAAGAAAGGAATTAATAATAGTTTGCTAATCAATGATAGTTACAGTAATGATTTTCATTCTCTTCAAACAGGATTGAATTTTATGGATAGACAAAATCCATTACTAGCAAAAACTGTGATATTGAGCGATATGTTAGAAAGTGGTATTAGTAAAAAAGATTTATATCAAAAGATTAGTGAGCTTTTAAACAAACATAAAATAAATAAACTTATAGCTATTGGTGCTGAAATATCAGAATGTAAAAACTATTTTAAAAGCATTCCTCATTCTATATTTTATAATTCAATTGAAGAATATTTGAATAATTTTAATAGTAGAATATTTGGTAATGAAATAATTTTACTAAAAGGAGCAAGGATGTTTCATTTTGAAAGGATACTATTATTATTAGAAAAGCAAGTTCATCAAACTGTTTTGGAAATTAATTTAGATGCAATAGTTCATAACTTAAATATTTATAAAAATCAACTGTCAAAACACACTAAATTGATGGTAATGGTAAAAGCATTTAGTTATGGTAGCGGCAGTTTTGAATTAGCTAAGTTATTACAATACCAAAGAGTAGATTACCTAGCTGTAGCATATGAGGATGAAGGTATGACACTTAGGAATGCAGGAATTACACTTCCTATAATGGTTATGAATGCTTCTGCTAAGGCTTATAAGCTCATGCTAGACTATGATATTGAACCTTCTATATATTCAATTGAGATGCTCAGAAGTTTGGCAAGCTTTATACAAAACTCAACTAAGGAAATTGGAGTACATTTAGAATTTGAAACGGGAATGAACAGACTTGGTATTTCAATAGATGATATTGATGAAGTCATCACAATTTTAAATTTACATCCTCAAATAGAAATAAAATCTATATTTACACATATGGCCTCGGCAGATGATTCTTCTGATGATGAGTATACACAAAAGCAGCTTTTGTTGTTTAAAGAAGCCCATTCAAAAGTTTGCCTTTCGTTAAAGAAAAATATATTATCTCATGCTGCAAATTCTGCTGGAATTTCTAGGTTTAATGGTTATAATTTAGGAATGGCTAGACTTGGAATTGGCTTGCATGGAATAGACCCTTCAACAGAAATTCAAAAACAATTGAAGCCAGTTTCGAAACTAAAGTCTATTATAACCCAAGTACGGTTGGTTAAAAAAGGTGAGACCATTGGATATAATAGAAAAACCAAGGCTGAACATGATTTCAACATGGCTGTAGTTGCAATAGGCTATGCTGATGGTTTGAATAGAATGCTTAGCAACAGAAAGGGCAAACTATATGTTAATGGAGTATCTTGTGAGATTGTAGGGAATGTATGTATGGATATGTGTATGATAGATTTAGGAAATCTAATAGTATATGAAGGACAAGAAGTTATTGTATTTGAGGACATCTGTCAATTGAATGCTTTGGCCAAATCTTGTCAGACTATTGTATATGAAGTACTAACCGGAATATCAGAAAGAATTACAAGGGTTTATTTACAAGAATAAGAAATGATAAAAGGCATTTTGTATTTAGTTCCTACACCCATTGGTATTAATAGTTTGATTTCTAGTCAAACCAAGGAATTGGTATGTAAGACTCGACATTTTATTGTTGAAACAGAAAAAGATGCTAGAAGGTTTTTGAAGCTTTGTGGTTATGATTTAAAGAATCATTATCCAGAATTTTATTTATTAAATGAACACAATGCTCATATGAGCATTGAAGAATACCTAAGCCCAATAAATCAAGGTTTCAATATGGTTATCATGAGTGATGCTGGAATTCCTTGTGTGGCAGATCCCGGTTATCAAGTTGTGAAATTGTGCCATCAAAAAGGAGTAGAGGTGATTCCTGTTTCAGGTTCATCATCAATTTTTCTTGCATTAATGTCTTCAGGATTTAATGGTCAAAACTTTTCTTTTCATGGATATTTACCTATGGACAAACAAGCACGTGCAGCTAAGTTAAAAAATATAGAATTTGATATTTTTAAAAATAATACATCACATCTGTTTATAGAGACGCCATATCGTAACAATCAATTACTAGCTGACTTGTTACTGAACCTGCCTTCAGATAGGCTTTTGTGTATTGCAATTGATATTGAAGGAGAGCACCAAATGATTAAAACTTTATCCATAAAAACTTGGAAAACTATGTCTGTAGTATTAGATAAAAGTCCAGCAGTTTTTGTTCTGGGGAAATAATAAATTCTAACCAAATAGTTGATCCGGATTTATTATTTTAAAGTTTATTATTATTTGATACCATCAGTTTCGCTTTTAATGTTTTTGCCATTTGATGAGGCTGATAATACTTTCCATTCTTCTCTATAGCCTACTTCAAATTCTTTTAAAAAGTTGATGTTTAATGTACGAATTGAAACTCTTTGAGCTATTTCTCCAGCATTGTTTGTTTTAAAATCTTTTATTGCATATGATCTTCCAATTTGACGAATGATCTCTTTTTCACTTAAACTAGATGTTTTTTGTTGTAATTTAACTTGGTCTACTATGTTGCAAGCTGAAATAAATGAACGGAATTGAGTTAACATTTCGAAAGTATCAACCTCTAACTTACACTGAAACATAATACTTTTGTCTGGGCTATAAAGATAGAGTGCTGGCATAATTAATACACCATGCTTAGCAGCCATTTGTTTACCATATTTAGTTGAAACGTCACCATTCATACAAATGTATCTATTCCTTATCGTACCTTTTACTTTAACATGATTCATGATTTCTCTCGAGAATTTCTTACTTGATAAGCAAGTTTGAGAATGGATATATATTAAAACAGGTTTGTTTTCAGTTTGTGCAATTTCAAAAACTTTTTCTTGAGATTCTTTCATCATATATTCTAACTTACCCTGAACAAGTTGTTGTTGTGCACTTGATTCATAGGTATTAGTAACTATAATAGCCAAGCTAAATAAAATAGCTAATAGAATTTGATTGATAAAATTTTTCATTGTGGTATTTTTTTAGAATTGTTTCATATATCCTTATGATAGTGTAAAATGCTTATAAGAACATAAATGAAACAATGTACAAATATACGATTATCTTATTAATTTAAAAATCCAAGATATTAAGCCTAGATTTTTTTATTTTTTATTCTTTAATCTTATTTAATACTAGCAGCTTCGCTTGTATTGTGTTTGCCATTTGAAGCAACCAATACGTCCATTTTTCTCTATAACCTACATCAAATTCTTTGAAAAAGTTAATATTTTTTAAATTTGTTTTAAATGAAAATATAACAATTTGTGTAAAAACTGTAAGTAACATCAAGTATATAAACATTAATATCGCAAGGTTTTTATAACATTCAAAAACATGCTGAATAAAATTATTTTAATCAATACAAAGGTTTATCAAAAAGCAGAAATAAATATAGGTGATTGCGATTCATTACAACTTGTTGGGCCTAACAACGTAGGCAAGTCTACTTTGATATATGCACTCAATTTTTTGTTTGTAATCGATGGCAACAAAATGACATTTAGTGGCCAGAGAAGAGGAGACAAAGAAACTTTACACCATTATTTTCCTTCTCCAAATCAAAGTTATATTATGTTTGAAATATTCAAGAAAACATATTATACTATTTTAGTTAAACGTGATACTGAAAGTAATTTAGAATATTATAAAATTGACCAAGCATACAATAAAGATTTTTTTATTGATGTAGATAGCAAATTGTTAAAGTTTGAAGAAGTCAAAGAAAATTTGCTGAAGAAAGGAATAGCACTTCATGAATATAAAGATAAACGTGAAGTGTTTATGGATGTTTATCAAAGAGGCAGAAAGAATAATGGTGTAGTATGGCTAGATGATAAAGTGAGAATGGATGGGTTAAGCAACAATTTTTCTAAAATATATCGATATTTAATTAACACCAAGCTTATCACAAACAAAAATCTAAAAGAAGCTCTTTTAGTAGCTGACAATAGAGAAGCGGAAGAGTTGAATTTTTCTCAAAAACATAAGAAAGACATCACTGATTTATCTAAAATAAACAATGAAATTAGAAATGTAAAAGCTGTAAGAACTGATTTTGAAGAGTTTAGAGAAGCAGTTAGTCAGTATGCTGCCAGAAACCAAGCAATTGGTGAATTGTATTACGCATTTAACAAACAATATGAAGATGCTTTGCCCATATTGCAAAACAGTTTGATAAAAGAGAAAAGCGAAATGGACAGAATTCGTATTCATATAAACGAAGACCTGATGCCAAAGCAAGAAGAACTAACCCGCAAACAAGGTAAGAACGAAGCAGAGATTGAGAATAAACTATTTCAATTACAAGAGAAAGAAACCAAGTTGAAAATCATTAATGGGTATGAAGGGGTTCCAATGTTAGACTCTATGCTAGCCAATTATGACAAGACTAGAAAAGAAATTGAAAGTAGAATAACAATGGTTGATATACAGAATTTGACTGTTCAATCATTAGAAAATAAAATCAAAACTGCACAAGAAAGGAAAACAATCATAGATCAACAGATTAAAAACTTCAAAAATTTGTTGATACATAATATTGCAGATAAAGAGTCAGACAGAAAGTTGTTAAATACAATTTTTTCAGAGCAAGTTAGTAGTTTGCCTGTTGATAGAATACTGAATAAGATAAAAAAGACTTCTAAAAGATTAAACTTATTTGATGGTGAGATAGATATTTCAGATGGTTTGGTTTTGAAAGATTTAAAAACCGTTGAAGAGTTAAAAGCTGAACTAGCAGACTTTGCTTTAGAGTTAGAGCAAAATAAAATGCTACTAAAAGTGGTTATTGACAAACAGAAAACACAAGAAGAGCTTGAGGAAATTCTGAGAAAAATTGAGGAAATCAAGTTTAAATTAGCTGAGCTTAAAACAAGACCTAAGCTCGAAGACAGTATTAATAAACTTAAAGATGAGTCAAAAGAACTTATACAAGCTAAAAACGAGTATGAGAAACAAGCTATAGTTTTAAAGAAAGAAATTGAGCAACAGCAGTTAAGACTAGAAGAAGCAAGAAATAATAGAGATAGATTTGATAATAGATTGACGGAGTTGCAAAACGCTAAGCAAGAATTAGAGAGTTTTGGATTAGCATGCATTGAGTCTGAAAGTGAGCTAGATTTAGACAGAATATACAAACGTATAAAATTACAAATTGAAGATAGGAACAATATCAAGTCTAGAAAAGACCATTTGTTCCAAAAGTTAAGAGAAAAGTTATTGAGCAATTTTGCTAGTGAAAATGAATTCATCAAGTTTTACGACGAAGAAATAGGATTGATAGAAAGCAAGGAGAGAAGTATAGAAGGTTTGTTGCAAAGTATAAGTACACAATTTGCCAATCCAGCTCATACTTTAATGAAAAGATATGAGGAGTTTAAAGAATTTGTGACCAATAACTTTAACAATAAACTTGGCAAGACACGCATATCAGACATTGAATCGTTAAGAATTGAATTGATTGATAACAAGAAGTTGATGGAAGAGTTGAAGAAGATTAGTCAAATTCAGGAAGTAAAAGGCCAATTGATGTTTGATTTTGACCAGAGCGAAAACTTGAAGATTCTGAATCATTATTTGGATACCGCTAAGAAAATTAAGTTTGAAGACTTATTCGATATGACCTTGCATTTAACCAGAAAAGGTCAAAGCAGGCCAGTTGATTTGAGTGAGCAAATAGAGAGTGATGGAACAGATAAAATGATAAGACTTGTGATTGTGATGAATATCATTAATAGATTGGCAATAACTGATGAAGAAAACAAAATAACTTTGTTTGTGGATGAGGTAGCAACAATTGATAAACAAAATAGACCTGAGTTGGTAAGGTTTTGCAGAGAGCATCATTTTATTCCGATTTTTGCTGCACCAGACGCAGTACCAGGTTTTGGTAAGTATTATTTTATATATCCTTCTGCTGGTAAAATAAACATTAACGAAAATCATCATGCAGTATATGCTGAAAGTTTGGCCAATTAATAACGAGTTGTTTTGAATCAAACGGAAAAGAACATATATACAAGATTGAAAAACGGAGAAAAGATTAGTAAAACACTAATTCCTAAAACAGTCTTTAATTCTACATTTTTTGAGAATATACTCAATGTGAAATTTATCCTCCAAGAGAAATCAGGAAGAGGGAGTATATTCTTTGTCAATAAACAAAAAGAAAAAGAGTTTGAAGAGTTCTATAAAAACAAGTTTCCTGATACATTTTCTAAACCATGTCAGAACAGAATAGAATCAACTGCTCAATTTAGAAATTCAAAAACAAGAACAAAAAGCCAAGACTCTATTTTTTTCTTAAGGGGAAGACATCTAACAATTAATGGTCAAGAGGTTAGCCCTATAAGTTATGAAAAAAAGTTTGGCGTTTTTGCAGTGAACAATGCCACAATAAGTGCAGATAAAATCTGTATCGTAGAAAATTTATCTGTATTTATGAGAGCAGAATCACTTTTGGGAAATGAATTTATATATATGATGAAATACGGAAGAGTTGGAAAGAATGATTTGATGAATATAGATTCTAATGAACTTTTGGTTTTTAATGATTATGACGAAACAGGAATAATTGAGTTTTTAAGAATCAAGGAGAATAAAAACAATGCAACGTTTTTTATACCTAAGAATTTTAATGAGCTTCATAATAAATACTCTAGTGAAATTACCAAAGATTACAGAAATTATAAGTTAATAGAAGAATTAGTTGATTCAGATTTGAAAGATATTTTATATTTGAATAAAACAACTAATAGATTCTTAGAACAAGAATCTTTGCTTATAAATATACAAAGTCAACAACAAACAGAACAAGTACATGCAAGCTGAACCTAAAACCATACTCAATTTCTTAGCCACTCACTTTGATGCATTGGTGTTTTTGTTTGAAAAGCAAAACAATGAAGGTAGTATTCATCTTAGAACTTTCAGAGAGTTTGAGGAAGAATTTGGACATATAGAGCAACAACTTTTTAGTTATAAGATATTACGTAAAATAGGTGAAGATGCTGAGTTCAGCGGTGAGATATATAACTTATTTCAATTTGTATTGAAGGAGTTTAAACCTATGTTGCCTGAAACTATTGAGAAATACAATAGCAGTATCAGTAATTTGTTTAGGTTGATTAGAGATGGCATTAATGGTGATAAACTAATATTGGCAAAACGAATAGATGAACTATATAGCGAAGCTTTTTCTTTTGTTGAATCAGTGGAGAAAAACACGCTGAGATTGTTGGCTGAAACCAGAGAACTTAAATCAAATGTCACAAAAATTGACTATAAACAAAAAGTAGAGAAAGCATCTTTTTGGATTGATTATTATATACAACCTTTAAATAATATATTAGACATTAGTCATGCTCAAAGTATAGTAAACAAACTGTTAGATATTTCAAATTTCATCAATATCAAGCGTTTAAATTTCCATGACGAAACCATTAGAAAGCAATTTGAAAAGTTGTATTTTTTTCTTATACAATCAAACCATGATTTGTTGTATCAATCAAAAATATTGACCAATGAGCTTTTACCGTTAATTGAACGTATCAGAACAGAGAGCTTGATACTTACAGGATGGATTGAGTTTTTAAAAATACCAAATAAAGTTGAGGTTCCTAAACTTCTTAAAGTGTTAAGAGACAACCCATATAGCGATGAAATGTACTACCATGCTAAAGATTTTGTGATGCAGTTTCAGAATATTGAAGACATTATAATTTCTGAAGAATTAGTTGAAACAGATATGTGGATTTTTAATAAAGAAAAATATAAAGAAGATTTATTAAATAAAATGCCTGTGAACGACTTTTTTGAATGGGCTATAGAATCGTTGAACAAAGAATATAAAATGGCTGAAACAGAGAAGTTGTTTTCTTTAACATCACTATTGTTTGAAGATGATTTTGATAAAGAGTTTGATCCAATGAATAAACATGTATTCATTCAAACAACCCAGTTAAAACTAAAAGTACCTAAAATAAAAATATATAAACATGGAATATCCTAAACAGCATAAAGATATAGTTTCAGATTTGATGGCAGGAAAATTCTTGCTTCGCAATGATTTTAATTTTGATATTTTAAAACAAAATAAAGATTTTTACACTAGTTTTTTTAAAGAGAGTTTTAACTATGGATTGCAGCTAGAATCTGAGTTTGCTTACCTTATAAGTTTTGAAACTAAAGAACAACTTTCTAGAGATATATGCATACTGATTGCGTTACTAAGTTATGAGCTAGACAAAGACGGAAAAAACTTCATGGACCAATTGAGTTATGCTTTGTTTGAGTATGACCAGATTGATAAATATTTCGAAGGCTCGTCCTATCAAGAACTGATTAAGTCTAATAAACAATTAAAAGATGTTGAGTCTAGACGAATGTTCTATAGAACTTTATCTAACAGGAATATCATTGAAAAAGAAGGTGAAAATCAATTTAGATTTACATCAGCAATTAAAGTTTTTATAGATTTTGCAGTTGATTTTGCACAAGGTAAACTTGAGCAAGCAACAGTATCAATTGATGAAGACACAAGTTCTATTGACGAGTAAAGTTCTTAAACTTTTTCGTATATAATTGCCATTCCTTGACCTACGCCTACACACATGGTTGCTAAACCATATTTGATATTTTGTTTATGCATAGCATGAATTAAAGTTGTAGAAATACGTGCTCCACTACAACCCAGCGGGTGACCAATAGCTATAGCACCACCATTAATATTTATTGTATCAGGGTTTAGTTCTAAATCTTGAATACAAGCCAAACTTTGACTAGCAAAAGCTTCATTTAGTTCTATTAGGCCTAAATCTTTAATTGATATACCAGCACGTTTTAATGCTTTGTTGGTAGCAGGTACAGGCCCTATACCCATAATGGCTGGGTCAACCCCTGCAGAGGCAGCAGAAACTACTCGAGCTAGTGGTTTTAAGTTGTGTTTTTTGACAAAATCTTCAGAAGCTAAAATCAATGCTGATGCACCATCGTTAACCCCTGATGAATTGCCTGCGGTAACAGAACCATCTTTAGCAAAAGCAGGCTTCAATGCTGAAAGGGCTTCAAGCGTTGTTTCTCTTGGATGCTCATCTTTAGTAAATATCATAGGGTCACCTTTCTTTTGAGGTATTGAGACTTCCACTATTTCATTTTTAAAGTTGTTTTGACTGTGAGCAATTGCATATTTAAGTTGAGAACTTAAAGCAAATTTGTCTTGCATCTCACGTGAAATGGCATATTTTTTTGCGACATTTTCAGCTGTTTCGCCCATGCTGTATGGATGATATAATTCAGCAAGTTTTTTGTTTGTAAATCTCCAGCCAATAGTGGTATCAAATATTTCAGGAGCTCTTGAAAAAGCAGCATCAGCTTTGGCCATAACAAATGGTGCCCTTGTCATACTTTCAGTACCTCCAGCTATATATAAGTCGCCTTCACCCATAGCAATAGCTCTATAAGCATCTGTGATGGCTTGAAGACCCGATGCACAAAGTCTGTTTACTGTATTACCACCTATGTTTATAGGCAATCCTGCTAACAACAAAGCCATCCTAGCTACATCTCTATTGTCTTCGCCTGCTTGGTTTGCGGCTCCTAAAATTACATCTTCAGTAAGTGAAAAATCAATGTTTGGGTTTCTAGCAACCAATGCTTTTAATACTACTGCTGCTAAGTCGTCGGGTCTTACTTGTGCTAAAGATCCACCATATCTTCCTACCGGAGTTCTTACAGCATCAATTATATATACTTGTTTCATTAGGTAACAAAGGTAAAAACTTTATGAACTAAATTGGTTAAAATATTAATTTTGAGTCTACACTCTTATTTTTGCAGATATGTTTACAAACAAATTGATAAGTTTATGTTTTAGTGTTGTGTTTTACTTAAATATACATGCACAAAATAATGCTATTCAAGGTATTGGAGGATCTTTCTTTGTTTTACCTAAAGGCAAAGCTTTAGCTATAAATTATTCTTATAGAAATAACTTTAAAGACGTCGGAAATGGGAATAGTATTTCATTAACAATAGCACCTAGTGTTGCATTTCATTATGATTTTGTTAGCAGAGAACAATTTTTAATAGAAGCTCCAATTTTATTTTCATATAATGTGGGATATATGTCTACATCAAGTTCGAAAAACGATTTAGGTTTTTTTATTGGAGCAGGAGCAGGGTTGCATTATTTACAACATTATGGTTTGGGTTACGGCCCTGAATATTTTATAGGCATTAGAGGTGAACTTGCTAATAAACCTATTGAATTAAGAGCTAATTACCATCAAGATTTATTTTCAGTAACTTCAGATTTAATTTCTGTCCATCTTAATTTTTTACTCACTAGATAACCTAAATAGTTTTATATTTGCAACCCTTCAGTCATATTCATTGACTGAATTTTATTTACCATTAAACAAGTACGATATAGCAATAAAATTTACTTTTAATAGTTATTTAGGTTTTACAGGCATTATTTTATATTTTTGCTAGAAATTAGTAAAAGCATAAATTATTTGCTAAGCAATAATATATGATAGCACACTTAGAAGGAAAATTTGAACAAATTACACCAACCTTTATGGTTGTAGATTGCAATGGAGTTGGATATGGCATCCATATTTCTCTTAGTACATATGAAAAGTTAAAAGGTCAAAAATCAGGAAGAGTTCTTACTCATTTGTCTATAAGAGAAGATGATCACGTTTTGTTTGGGTTTGCTGATGAAACAGAAAGAGGTTTATTTAGACATTTAATTTCAGTCACAGGAATAGGTCCTTCATCAGCAAGGATGATGTTGTCTAGTTTGTCTCCCAAAGAGCTTTTTTCAGTTATAGCCAATGGAAATGTAGGCTTGTTAAAAACAGTTAAAGGTATAGGCGATAAAACAGCACAACGTATTATTCTTGAATTGCAAAGCAAGTTGCAAAAGGAAGCAACTTCATCTACCTCAATTTTACCAGGGTTTGCAAATATACATGGAGCCCAACAAGAAGCATCTGATGCTTTGGTAACATTAGGATTCAATAGAGCTTCTGTAGAAAAAGCATTAGCTAAAATTGCACAATCTAATGGTAACAATCAGAGTATAGAAGATATGGTTAAACAAGCATTGAAAGTACTGTGATTAAAAGTTCTTTTATAAACTCAAATAGATTTTTTATATTGCTTATAATTTTTGTAAGTGTAAAGACTATTTCTTGGACTTCACCTGTAGTATTTAAATCTAAATCAAATACTATAATTGTTCCTGGTGACTCATCAAAATCTGATACTTCAAAGTTTAAAGTGAATCCTCAATGGTTTAAGAAGTATAAAAATCCAATAAGTTTAAAAGATCCTTCAAATTTGAAAACTAGTTTTGAATTCGATACTGCTTCAAATAAAGGATATATAAAAAAAACACAATTAGGTAATACTAAAATAAAAGCCAACGAAGAATTAAGCATTGACGAATACAGAAAACAACAAGAAGATAAGGCAAACAAAGAGTATTTTAAAAAAAGATCTCAAGCTCAAAATTTTGTTAAAAGCGGTGGAGGTTTTTTAGACAAATTCAAACTTGATACTAATGATTTATTTAAGAAAATATTAGGTAAAGTAGAAATAAAACCATCTGGTTCGGCTGAGTTAACTTTTGGTGGGAACTTTAATACAGTTAGAAATCCACAATTTACAGCTCGTCAACAAAAAAATGGACAGTTTGTCTTTAATCAAAAAATTCAACTAAATGTAACAGGAAGTATTGGTGATCAATTTAAAATTAACACCAATTATAATACCGACGCCATTTTTGATTTTGAGAATTTAATGAAAGTGAATTGGCAGGGTAAACCTGACCAAATAGTAAAAAGTGTAGAAGTTGGAAATGTAAGTATGCCATTGAATGGAACATTGATTCAGGGCGGTATGAATTTGTTTGGTGCAAAAGTGAAATTGCAATTTGGGAAACTGACAACAACTGTTTTGTTTTCTCAACAAAAAGGTAAGTCACAAGAAGTAGAGCTTCAAGGAGGAGCACAAGTTACACCATTTGATATTCAATGTGATCAATATGACCCCAACAGGCACTATTTTCTTACACAGTATTTTAGAGATAACTATGAGACTTGGTTGTCTAGACCACCTTTGGTTCAGAGTCCCATTCAGATAACAAGAATAGAGGTATGGGTAACCAATAGAACAGGAGCATTTGAAAATGCGAGAGATGTTATAGGTTTTATGGATTTGGGCGAAAATAAAGACGCTTATATATATCGTAAAAATGTAGTATCAGCTACCAACACTTTTCCTTCACCAGCCAATGAAGCCAATACACTTTTTGGAAAACTTCAAAATAATTCAAATTTAAGATCAACTTTTTCATGTATAAAAGAATTAGAAAATAATTTTCAATTTACTGGAGCAAAACAAATAGAAGACTATCAACTGGTAAACTATGCAAGGCAACTTAATGCTTCAGAGTATAGTTTAAATAGCAGGTTAGGCTATATATCATTAAATCAAGCTTTAAACAATGATGAGGTTTTAGCAGTTGCTTTTGAATATACCATTAATGGCCAAGTGTTTCAAGTTGGAGAATTTGCGAGAGACCAACCAGCAAATATTCAGAACCCCAATGTCTTGTTTTTGAAATTATTAAAAACTGTTTCAATTAGACCTGATTTGCCAAGTTGGAAGCTGATGATGAAAAATATATATTCTATTGGAAGCTATCAAATGCAGTCGACCAACTTTAAGTTGCAAGTTGTATATGCTGATGATCCATCAAATGCTGATTTGCCATATATTCCTGCTGAAAATGAACCAAACGTAGGAAAGAAAAACTTAGTTCAAGTATTAAACTTAGATAGAATAAATACACAAAACGAATTGCAGCCCGATGGACAATTTGACTGGTTAGAAGGTATAACAGTCAATGCACAACAAGGCAGGATTATATTGCCAATGCTAGAACCTTTCGGTGATTTTTTAAGAAGTAAATTTAAAGAACCCAATGGAACTAATGCTGATTATTACGCCTTTGATGCATTATATGATTCGACTAGATGGGCTGCTCAGCAGCAAGCCCTTAAGAATAAATTTTTCTTAAGAGGAAGTTTCCAGGGTACTGCAACCAATGAAATTTCTTTAAATGCATTTAATATTCCTAAAGGCTCTGTTAGAGTTACTTATAATGGCACCCCGTTAAAAGAAGGTGAAGATTACCAAGTTGACTATAGCATTGGTAGAGTAAAAATATTAAATACAGGAATATTAAACAGTGGAGGTACTATTAAAGCAAGTTTTGAAAACAATACTGCACTAAGTATTCAACAAAAAACTTTATATGGAACAAGGTTAGACTATAAAATAAATAATGACTTTTTAATAGGAAGTACCCTATTACACTTAAGAGAAAGACCGCTTATTCCTAAAGTTGGTTTAGGTGATGAGCCTTTGAGCAATACTGTTATTGGTTTTGATGGGACATATAAAACAGAAAGCAGATGGTTGACTAAGATGATAGACAGACTGCCTTTTTTAGCAACCAAAGAAATGAGCAATTTGATGGTTACTGGTGAGTTTGCTAAAATAATTCCAGGAGTATCTCCAGCTATTAAGCGTTCTTTAGACCCAACTGGTGTTTCATATTTAGATGACTTTGAAGCAAGCGAAACTCCATATGATTTAAGAGTTCCTCAACAAAGCTGGTTTTTAGCTTCCACGCCTCAAGGAGATATTATTCAAAACAATATATTCAAAGGAGGAGACAAAAAGAATGAGTTGGAATTTAGAAACTATGTTGGTAAGCTATCATGGTATACTTTAGATCCGTTGTTTTATAGAGGTGATAATTTAACGCCAACACATATAAAAAATGATGTTGATCAATTATCAAATCATTATGTAAGAGAAGTAAGAGCAAATGAAGTATATCCCAACAAACAAATACAACAAGGTTACCCTCAAACACTTCCTACTTTTGACCTATCATATTTCCCCAATCAAAGAGGACCATACAATTTTAGGGTAAACGATTTAAATGCAGATGGTACTTTTAAAGACCCTCAAAACAATTGGGCGGGTATCATGAGAAAAATTGACAACAATGATTTTGAACAAGCCAATATAGATTATATAGAAATTTGGCTTATGGACCCATTTATAAAAGGTCACAGTAATAATATTAATAACAAAGGACAATTATATTTACATTTAGGTAATGTTTCAGAAGATGTATTAAAAGACTCTAGAAAAAGTTTTGAAAATGGGCTTCCATTTGATAAAGGTAATATAGTTAATGTTGATACCACAAATTGGGGTAGAGTTCCTAGTTTACCAACTATTAATACCAATTTCAATAACGATCCCAATGCTCGATATACTCAAGATGTGGGCTATGATGGATTTAATGATATTGAAGAAAGACTTTTTCGTAAGAAAAACTATTTAGATACATTAGAAAAATTATTTGGAAACAATTCTACAGCTTTTCAAAATGCTAATAATGATCCCTCATCTGATAATTATCATTACTATAGGGGAAGAGATTACGATTCAGCTAAAGTAAATATAATCCAAAGACAAAAGTTTTTAAATGGCCCAGACGGAAATTCACCATCACCTAATGCAGCTCCAGTTCATCAGCCACAAGAATCATATCCTGTAGGCATAACCATGCAACCTAATGATGAAGATATCAATAGAGACTTTACATTAAATGAAGTAGAAGAATATTACCAATATAGAATTGATATAGATAAAGGAAGATTAAGGGTTGGCGAAAATTATGTAACAGATAGTGTAACATCATCAGTTTCTCTTAAAAATGGTAATAAAGAAGATGTGACTTGGTATCAGTTTAAAATTCCAATTAGGTCATATGAAAAAAAAGTAGGTCAGATTCCAGATTTTAAATCAATTCGATTTATAAGACTTGCTGCATCTGGCTTTAGTGATAGCATTATCATGAGGTTTGGAGCCCTTCAACTTGTGAGGGCTGATTGGAGAAAGTATTTATTTTCACTTGCAACCCCAGGTGATGTGAATCCAATAGACCCAGTTGATAATACATCATATATTGTTTCAACAGTTAATATAGAAAAGAATGGAAGAAGACAACCAATTCCATATGTTTTACCTCCTAAAATATTTAGAACAATTGACCCAACTACACCCAATCCTGTTCAACAAAATGAACAATCATTGTCTCTTGCCGTATGCGGGTTGAAAGATGGAGATGCTAGAGCAGCATTTAAAAACACCAAATTTGATATAAGAAATTATAATAAATTTAAATTGTTTATTCATGCAGAAGCATTTAGGAACGAAGTATTAAATGATGGTGACTTGTCAGCTTTTGTAAGAATGGGAACAGACTTTACTAATAATTATTATGAAATTGAAATCCCTTTAAAGTTAACTAATCCTGGTTCTACTAACGAAAATGATATTTGGCCAGCAGCTAACGAATTAGATATAGATATTCAAGAGTTTGTTCAGTTGAAATTAGATAGGATAAGAGTAAATGCTGGCAATAGTGTTTTTTATGAAAAAATACTACCAGATGGAAAACGAATATCTGTTATTGGAATTCCTGATATGAGCAATCTTAGAGTGATGATGTTGGGGATAAGAAATCCTAAAAAAACAGATGCTGCAAGTAGTGATGATGGTTTATCAAAATGTGGTGAAGTTTGGTTTAATGAAATGAGGGTAAGTGGTTTTGATAATCCTGGAGGGTGGGCAGCTACTGGCAGAATGACAAGCAAATTAGCAGATCTTGGTAATTTCAATATGTCTGGAAGTATTACAACAGTTGGATATGGCGGTATTGATAAAAAACTAAATGAAAGAGCCAGGAATAATACCATGATTTTTGATGTGAACACCAATCTTGAATTAGGCAAGTTTTTCCCACAAAAGTCAGGTGTTAGCATACCGTTTTTTTATGGATATACTCAAACGATTTTAAGACCTCATTTCTATCCTTTGAATCCAGATGTACCTATGGATTCTATTTTAGCTGTATCATCTGCTGCTGATGGCAATTTAGCAAAACAAAGTGCTGATGATTTTACATCAAGAAGAAGTTGGAATTTGACCAATGTACGTAAAAATAAAACGGGTACTAAAAAGACAATGCCTTGGGATTTACCTAATTTTAATTTTACTTATGCTTTTAATGAGTACAATAAACGAAACCAAAATATAGCATATAATAAAATTAAAACGTATCAATTTGTAGTAAATTGGGTGTATCAGCTGCCAGTAAAGAAAGGCATTGAACCATTTAAATGGGTAGGTAAAAGTAAATGGCTACAGTTAATTCATGATTTTAATTTTATGCCAATTCCGCAATCATATAGTATCATTACGCAAACAGATAGGCGATATGCTGAATTACAAAACAGGGCAAATGATGATGTAGCAGCTCAAAAATTTATAGATACATTGTATGATAAAAATTTTACCAATAAACGTATTTATGATATCAAATGGGATTTGACAAAAGCACTTAAAATTACATATAATGCAATAGTTCAAGCTAGAATAGATGAGCCAATTGGTGTTATATATACCCGTTCAGGTGAAGGTCATGATTCGATATTAAAGAATATTAAAAATGGAGGAAGGATAACAGATTATAATCAACAAACCAACATAAGCTATACTGTACCTTTTAATAAATTCCCGTTAACCAATTGGATAACAACAGGCGTAAACTATGGTGTTAACTACGCTTGGAAAACGGCTCCACCGGCATTGGGAGATACAGTGGGAAATTCAATCTCAAACTCACAAAATGTTAGTTTGAATGGACAGTTTAATTTTATTCAACTATACAGTAAATTAAAAATACTTGATGAAATCAACAAAGGAACGTGGCTTAAGAAGCCAAAAGCAACTGCAAAACCAAATGGAAATAATAGACCTAATAAAAAAACATTTGAAAAGAACCCTAAAAAAGGTGATGAAAAAGAAGAAGCTATAGACGGAGGTGAAGAAGAAAAGGTAGAAGAACCTAAACCATCATTTGGCAAGAAAATATTGAATCATTCTATCAGGTTTTTATTGATGGCTAAGAATGTTACATTTACATATTCTGAAACCAATGCAACCAACTTACCAGGCTTTAAACCTAAACCAAAATACTTAGGACAAGACTTTGATTTATCAGCACCAGGATTAGATTTTATATTTGGAAGTCAAGATACAAAAGTTAAAAACAGAGCTGCAGAAAATGGTTGGCTTACCAACAGTTCAAATATGTTTAATCAATATATGAGTGCAAGTACAAAAAACTTTAGAGCCAATGCCACATTAGAGCCATTTCCCGATTTTAGAATCCAAATGAATTGGGATAGAAGCTACTCAAATTCATTTACGAGTTTCTTTAAGTATGATGACACCACCCATACTTTCAGAGATTTCACTCCTATGCAAACAGGTTCATTTTCTACAACTTATTTTGCATGGCCCACAGCATTTAAAAAATCTGATACTGCAAGCAGTGAAGTCTTTAACACTATGGAAGCAAATAGGATAGTAATAGCTAAAGAACTGCAAAGACAAGACGATAGGTCTAGAGGATTAGGAAACGATACAAACAATTATCCTCTAGGATATGGACCATTGCAACAAGATGTTCTTGTAAATTCATTTATAGCTGCTTACAGTGGTAAAGATGTAAATAAATACAAATCAGATTTGTTTCCCAAAATGCCAGCCCCTAATTGGAGAATTACTTGGAATGGTTTAACAAAAATTAAAAAAATAGGAGAAATATTTAGCAATATTAGTATTAGCCATGGTTACACATCTAAATATACTGTTGGAGCATATAGCAGTAGCTTGAAATATAACCAAAGTGTATCAGCAGTGAAAGGAAGTCCACTTGAGCCACAGATAATAATGCAAAGTATAACTATATCAGAACAATTTTCACCACTGATAGGCATTGATATTGCAACCAAAAAGAACTTTACTACTAAGTTTGAATATAAGAAAGATAGAACGATGAATTTACTTACTGGGAATGCACAATTAACAGAACAAAAAAACAGTGAGTTTGTCTTTGGAGTTGGTTATAGAAAAAAAGGGTTTAAAATACCATTCATCGTAGTTCAAGGTGGAAGAAGGTTAGTATTAGAAAATGAAATAACTTTTAGATTCGATTTTTCTATACGTGACCAATGGACAACAATTAGAAAATTTGACATAGCTAATGGATCAATACCCACAGCAGGCTCAAAAATAATGAAAATAAAGCCTGAGATTAATTATAATATAAATGACCACATGACGCTTAGGATATTTTATGATAGAACGGTTACAAAGCCTTATACCTCAAATTCATTTCCAACGGCTATTACTCAATTTGGAATTACAATTAGGTATACTTTGCAATAGATATATATATATATAGTTCATTAAATGAGCTGTATACCAATGTTTATATTCTTTTTGCTTCTAGCTTTTTTTATATTTAGTTTGAATAGATTTAGATGTGTTTTATTGTAATTTCGCTGTAAAATAAATAAGTATCAAAACACTCTTAACCTTTTGATAATATATAGATAAGGTTTATGTTACAGTATAATAAGATTATTGTGTCAAAATAAAATATAAATTGAATGATGGATTTTCAGGGTAATAAAATATTGATTGTAGATGATGAACCAGATATCATTGAGTTCATAAGCTATAATTTAAAGAAAGAGGGGTTCAAAATAAATCATGCATCAAATGGTAAAGAAGCTTTAGAAAAAATTTCTTCTTTTAAGCCAGATTTAGTTTTATTAGATGTAATGATGCCAATAATGGATGGTATTGAAGCTTGTAAGCAAATGCGAACAATGCCTGAAATGAAAGAGTCGTTTATAGTTTTTTTAACAGCAAGAAGTGAAGAGTATAGCGAGATTAATGGTTTTAATGCTGGAGCAGATGATTATATCGCAAAACCTATTAAACCTCAATTGTTGATGAGTAGAATTAAAGCTATTTTAAGAAGAAAAAATGGTGATGAAGATCAACAATCATTAAATGTATCAAATATTATTATAGATAGAGAATCTTATTTAGTATATAGAGGAGAAGAAAAAATACAACTTGCTCGAAAAGAATTTGAACTGTTGTTTTTATTAGCAAGTAAACCCGGAAAAGTATTTAATAGAGATTATATTTTAGAAAAAGTTTGGGGAGAGGATGTGCTAGTAGTAGATAGAACAATTGATGTTCATATTAGAAAAATCAGAGAAAAATTAGGTGACGATTATATAGTTACAGTTAAAGGAGTAGGATATAAGTTTAATAAATAAACTTTCTATTAACTATTCATAGTCATTAAAAACTCATTGTTAGTTTGAGTTCCATTCATATGTTTCTTTAATGTTTCCATAGCTTCCTCAGGGTTCATGTCTGATAGGTATTTACGCAATATCCAAATCTTTTGTAAAGTTGACTTATCTATCAATAAATCTTCTCTTCTAGTTCCAGATGCTAGTATGTCAATAGCTGGGAATACACGTTTGTTTGATAATTTTCTATCAAGTTGAAGCTCCATATTTCCAGTACCTTTAAATTCTTCAAAGATAACTTCATCCATTTTTGATCCAGTATCAACCAAAGCTGTTGCAATAATTGTTAATGAACCACCATTTTCAATTTTTCTAGCTGCACCAAAAAAACGTTTAGGTTTTTGAAGAGCATTGGCTTCAACTCCTCCACTAAGTACTTTGCCTGATGAAGGTGCAACAGTGTTGTATGCTCTAGCTAAACGTGTAATCGAATCAAGCAATATAACTACATCATGACCGCATTCTACAAGTCTTTTAGCTTTTTCGTGTACCATATTGGCTAATTTTACATGTTTTTCAGCAGGCTCATCAAAAGTAGATGCAACAACTTCAGCTTTAACACTCCTAGCCATATCGGTTACCTCTTCAGGTCTTTCGTCTACAAGTAATATAATTAAATAACATTCAGGATGATTTTCAGCTATAGCATTTGCAATATCCTTTAAAAGCATGGTTTTCCCGGTCTTGGGTTGAGCTACTATCAATCCTCTTTGCCCTTTACCTATGGGTGCTAATAAGTCTATTATTCTAGTTGAAATATTGTTTGGTTTGTTGCTTAATATTAATTGTTCGTCAGGAAACAAGGGAGTTAAATGTTCAAATGCGACTCTGTCTCTAACGTCTGCTGGGTTTTTACCATTTATAGCATCAATTTTTGTTAATGCAAAATATTTTTCGCCTTCTTTAGGAGGTCTAACCATGCCTAAAACAGTATCACCTGTTTTAAGGCCAAAAGTTTTAATTTGATTGGGTGCTACATATATATCATCAGGAGATGGCATATAATTATAATCAGGTGAGCGTAAAAACCCAAAACCATCTGTCATCATTTCTAAGACGCCTGTTGCTGCAATAATGCCTTCAAGTTCCATTAACCCCGCTTGAATCATTTCGCGTTGTTGTTGGCGTTGTTGATTTTGCAATTGTTGTTGCTGATTGGGTTGAGGAGGTGTATGAATTGGTTTGTTTATAACGGGTTGGTTGCTATTAGATTGAGTAGTGTTTGGGGCTAAAGGTTGGTTTACTGGTCTTGCTTGTTGGTTGCTTGTATTAGGGTTAGCTTGTTGGTTTTTATTGTTAGGGTTAAAAACTGGTTTTTGTGATTGAGTAGATGGTTGATTTTGATCGGTTTTTTTCTCCCAACGGTTAGGTCTTTCAAATCTTGGCTTCAAATGTGGATTGTTGATTTGAGTTTCAGCTTTCTCTTCTAATTTGCTTTCTGTTATAGTTCTTGTAGCATTAGATTCTTCTGTTTTTATTTCAGGTATATCTAGTTTTACGGGTACATTTTCAATCACTTTTTTCTTTCTAACTAGCTTAGGTTTTGCATCAACTTTTAGGTTTTCATTAATAGTTGAGTTATCTATTGAATCATTAATTGATTTAACTTCATTTTTGTCATTCAAAGTCTTAGGTTTTCTAACTTTTTTAGGTTTTAAATCATCTAACTTTAATGGGTTTTCTTTTTCAATTTTCGAATCAGGCATTAAAGCTTGTTTTTCAATTATTTTATAAATCAAATCTTGCTTGCTTAGAGCTTCAGTATTAGTTATTTGAAGAGTTTGGGCGATGTCTTTCAAATCTGACACAAATAGATTGTTTAAATAAGCTATATCTAACATGAATATTTTTCCGATAAATTAAAGTTGAAACGAAAGGCAACCAAATTGGCGAAATGTATTTTTACAAAGCCCTTCGTATTATTTTGATACTGCAATTATAATGATGAATTACATTGAAAAAAAATTAATTTATATGAATGTTTATTCAAAGTGTTGTTATTTGTATAAAAATATCAGACACATTTAAACCTTTTAATATTTAATGTCTCTATTGTTTAATTAGAAAGTATGAATGAAGAAATTGAAGATATTGAAATTTTAGCTTTGTTTAAAGATGAATCCACCAAAGAAAAAGGGTTCAAATTGCTATTGAAAAAATATCAGAAACGTATATATTGGCATATTAGAAAAATACTGGTTAGCCATGATGATACAGACGATGTAACACAAAACACTTTCGTGAAAGTTTACTATTCATTAGATGGATTTAGAGAAGAATCTAAATTATATACATGGATTTATAGAATAGCAACTAATGAATCTCTTTCTTTTATTAAGAAGAAAAAAGAATCGTTATATGCCGATTGGGATAGTGTAGAATTTGCCTTAAGTGAAAGTTTAGTAGGTGATACTTATTTTGATGGAAATCAAATTCAGTTAAAGCTTCAGCAGGCTTTGTTAACATTACCTGAAAAGCAAAGAATAGTTTTCAATATGAAGTATTTTGATCAAATTAAGTATGAAGACATGAGTGAGATTTTAGACACTTCAGTTGGTGCTCTAAAAGCTTCATATCACCATGCAGTGAAAAAAATAGAAAAATATTTTGGACTTAATTAAACCTATATAAATTAAAGATATCATATAAGAGTAATGAACGAAGAAGATATATATATTGATTCAGCTTTGAAATTGAAAATAGGTGTAGAAACTGGTTTTATTTCTCCAATTGGATATTTTAATGAACTAGATAATAGTATTGAGCTATCTCTAAATCAATCGTATATTCAAGAATTATCAGTGGTTCCTTTCTCAGAATCTGGTTTTGTGGCACCCGTAGGTTACTTCGAAGCTTTATCAAAAACAATTCAAGATAAAGTTGTTAACAAAGAAAATATACATAGTATTCAACCTGAAGTTGGTTCAGGATTAAAAGTATCTGATGAATATTTTGCAAAATCATATGAAAACATTTTGCAACAAACTGTATACGCTAAACAAACTAGTAAATTAGTAAAACTTCAAACGTATCAAAGATATATCACAAAATGGACTTCTATTGCTGCAGTTTTAATTATTGGTTTGTCAGTGTATTTTATAGTTCTGAATAATAAAATTAAACCACTTGATGATTCAAATATTAGTTCAAGCAATTCTTTGCCTTCGTTAGAGAATGTTAATGATAGCGAAATTATAGAAACTTTAAGTGATGAAGATATTGGCGAAGATGTTTATCAGTTGGCAGATTACCAAGAATATAAGTCAAACAAAAACACCAAAGAGGGTTTGCCTATTAAAAACTTAACTGATTCAAACAAAGCTGATCAAGAGATTGAAAAATATTTATTAGATAACATAGAAGAAATTGAAGAAATATAACATGAAAAAATTAATTATTATATATATATTGAGTTTGTTGTATACATTAAATATATATGCTCAAGAAAATAAAATTGAGTCGTTGCGTATAGCATATTTAACTAAGAGACTGTCTTTGTCTCCTGATGAAGCCAAATTGTTTTGGCCTTTATATGATCAATATAAAAAAGAAAATCAAGATTTACGCATTAAGTATAAATATGCTTTGAAACTAGAACCTGAAGAATTAGCTTTAAAAAGTGAAGCCGAAGCAGCTAAGATTATTACAGAAATTATTTCATTTAAACAGGCTCAAATAGACTTAACTAAAAGGTATGTTATAGAGTTTAATAAGGCTATTTCGAAGAAAAAAATTGCATTGTTATATAAAGCAGAAGAAGATTTTAAGAAAGAGCTAATCAAAAGACTTCAAAAAAACGGTAAAACAAAACCTAGTATAGGGGAGGATTAATTTTGGTTAAATACGGCTACTTTTCTGTTTATATATTTCCCGTTTAGATAGATATTTAGAGTATATATGCATCTTGAGACATCAACTGAATTCATTCGAAATGGAAGACTTCTTTCCATAGGCCTGCTTACCCAACCTCCAGTTTTAGTTACATCATATCTTCCGGTGTCTGATAGCGTTAATAATTTAGTTGATATTACAATATATATTAGCACTTAGTAAGAATTTTGAATCTTTTGTTTATTAAAAACAAAATAGAATTACTTTTGCGACAGTATAAAATTATCATGTTAGAAAACGAATTGTTATTACAAATAGCCAAAGACTATGGGACTCCGGTTTATGTATATGAGTCTGAAAAAATTATTCATCAATACCAAACCCTTAAAAATGCTTTTAGTGAAGTTGATGTCCAAATCAAATATGCATGTAAGGCTCTTAATAATCTCAATATTCTAAAGCTATTGAAACAACAAGGAGCAGGGCTTGATGTGGTTTCTATTGAAGAAGCTGAGCTTGGCTTAATGGCTGGGTTTACTGCTGAAGAAATCTTATTTACCCCAAATTGTGTTTCATTTGATGAAATTAAAAAAGGGGTTGAGATGGGTATCTCTATTAATCTTGATAATATAAGTATGCTTGAGCAATTTGGGAATGAATATGGTAATTCTGTGCCATGTTGCATTAGACTTAACCCGCATATAGTTGCTGGTGGGAATAAAAATATTCAAACAGGACATATAGATTCTAAGTTTGGAATTTCTATTTACCAACTTCGTCATATACTTAGGGTGGTTAAATCGGCTAACATACATGTCAATGGTCTGCATATGCATACAGGTAGTGATATTTTAGATGCAGATGTGTTTTTAAGAGGAGCCGAGCTTTTGTTTGATGCTGCTGTTGATTTTCCTGATTTGGAATTTATTGATTTTGGAAGTGGTTTTAAAGTAGCCTATAAAGAAGGCGATGTAACTACAGATATTGAAGCATTAGGCAAAGCACTTTCTTCTAGATTTCTATCTTTTTGTAAACAATATGGAAAACCTTTGCAATTGTGGTTTGAACCAGGTAAATATATAGTTAGTGAGTGCGGTGTTTTATTGGTTAAAGTTAATGTATTGAAACAAACTACTGCAACTGTATTCGCAGGTGTAGATTCAGGTCAGAACCACCTAATTAGACCTATGTTTTATGATGCATGGCATGATATAGTTAATATTTCAAACCCTGATGGTACACCACGTATATATACAGTTGTGGGTTATATATGCGAAACCGATACTTTTGGATGGGATAGAAAAATTACTGAAATAAAAGAAGGTGATGTGTTGGCTATTAAAAATGCAGGAGCCTATGGTTACACCATGAGCAATAATTATAATGCTCGTTTCAGACCAGCCGAAGTTTTAGTGGAAAATGGAAAATACCGTTTAATCAGAAAGCGTGAAGATATAAGTGATTTGATTAGAAACGTAGTGATGGATTAATCATACTTTTTAGTATAAATCATCCCATCGAATTTAATTTTTTGCTTTTCTATTTCTAATTCACTTTTTGTGAATGGACCTGACACATCTTCATTGTTCAAGCTTGTTTCTTTTTTCATATCAACAATATAGTATGCTATGCTGTCATAGTTTGGTTTATCCATTTCAAATTCGTAAAACACTCTTTTAACTATTATATATCTATAATTATATTTAATTTCAGAAACAAAAGGTTCTATTTTTATATGACCACCAGTTTCCCAGTTATTATCAGCGTAACAAAGTTTTCTGTTAAAATTTTGGTCAATCCAAATAATATTGTATCTACCTCTTATGGTTTCTCCTCCGCTATCAAATACGTTGCATGAATTTTGAAAAACAATACATGTTGCAATGTATAAAAATAGTTTTCTCATTAATCAGGTTAGATACATCAAATATAATCTAAAATATTTCAAACGCACATTGCTCATTTCAACTTTTTCATTCATGTTTATTGCTTAACTTCGCAGCCATTTTTATAACATATGTATATTTCAGTATTAAAGTCTAAAATTCACCGCGTTAAGCTTACTCAAACCGAACTTCATTACGTAGGTAGTATTACCATAGACGAAGATTTAATGGATGCTGCGGGCATTATAGAAAACGAAAAAGTACAGGTACTTAACGTAAACAATGGTGAACGCTTAGAAACTTATGTCATTAAAGGTATTCGTAAATCAGGGCAAGTTTGTTTAAACGGACCAGCTGCAAGAATGGCTGCTGTAGGCGATGTAGTTATTGTAATTTCATATGCAATGATGAGTATAGAAGAAGCAAAAGCTTTTAAACCCATTGCAATTTTTCCTGATGAACAAAACAAACTTATAGGTTGAATAAATCTGTAAAGAATACCATTAAATATATAATATTTCTCTTATTAGGGATTTTATTGGTTTGGTTGGTTTTTAGAAATCAAAACAAAGAAGAAATGCTGAATGGCATTAAAAATACGAATTGGTTTTGGATTTTATTTTCTATGTTTTTTGGAGTACTTAGTGTTTGGCTCAGAGCTAAAAGATGGTTACAAATGTTAAAACCTATGGGTTATGAGCCATCTGTCTCAAATGCATTTTATAGTGTTGCTATAGGTTACTTTGTAAACTATGGCGTGCCCAGGGCTGGAGAGTTAAGTAGATGTGCTACTTTGCTTAAAACAGATGATGTGCCTGCTGAGAAGTCGCTTGGCACCGTGGTGGCCGAAAGGATTATTGATTTAATTATATTAATGGCATTAGTGCTCATTGCCTTTATACTTCAATTTGATCAATTAACACAGCTGTTTAAAGACCTTCAAAACAATGGCAGTAACAATACGCAATCATCTAGTTTGAGTATTTATATATATATAAGTTTGGGATTGTTGGTGTTGACTATAATGATGTTTATTGTATTTAGAAAACGTTTGACACAATTACACTTAGTACAAAAAATAATTGCTATGTTTAAAGGCTTTGTTAGTGGACTATCAAGCATTTCAAAAGTAGAAAACAAATGGTCATTTGCCTTATATAGTATATCTATTTGGGGTTGTTATTTGTTGATGATGTATACCTCTTTTTTAAGTTATCCTGCAACTTCGCACTTAGGTTTTGCCGAAGCTATAACTACACAAGCAGTAGGCACTTTTGGAATTGTTGTGCCAGTTCCTGGTGGTGGGGCAGGGGCGTTTCATTATTTTATTTCACAAGGATTAACTATATTTGGCGTACCTGAAACTGAAGGTAAAATATTTGCAACAATTGTTCACGCATCACAAATGTTGATGTTTGTTGTTGTTGGCATATTTAGTTTTATTATGATTAACAGAAGTACAAAAAAAACTGTATGATTGCTCAAGACATTCTTTTAAAAATAAGAAATAAACAAACTATACTTCCTTTGATTTCAATATGGAATCAAGAACATAAAAAAATTGTATTTACGAATGGTTGCTTTGATTTGATACACAGGGGGCATGTGGACTATCTAGCTAAAGCCAGAGACATGGGTGATAAGTTAATAGTGGCTTTAAACACAGACAAATCGGTAAGTGATATTAAAGGACCCAATAGACCACTTCAAGATGAACAATCACGTTTACAAATTATGGCATCCTTTCAGTTTGTTGATGCGGTTTTGTTGTTTGATGAGCCAACTCCTTATAACGTCATACAATTAATTCAGCCTGATATATTAGTCAAAGGGGCTGATTATATACCTGAAAACATTGTAGGATACGATATAGTTATGGCAAAAGGCGGTGAAGTTAAAACCATAGAATTTTTGCCCGGATATTCTACATCTTTAATAGAACAGAAAATTAAAAGCCAACAATAATGGTTATAGCTGTCAATTGCAGACTTCTATTGCACAATAAGCTCGAAGGCATTGGGCGTTATATGCATGAGACGTTGCAATTATTGGTAAAGCAGAACCCGCAACATCAATTTGTATTTATTTTCGACAGACCTTGGCATCAGCAATTTATTTATGCTGATAATGTTATTCCAGTTAGTGTTTTTCCACAAGCTAGGCATCCTTTATTATACTATTGGTGGTTTAATTTTAGTATTCCAAAAATACTAGAAAAATATAACGCTGATATTTTTTTATCGCCTGATGGATATTTAAGCTTACGCACTTCAATTCCACAAATCCCCATTATTCACGATCTGGCATTCGAACATTTTCCTGATGGGATAAGTAAAAGTGAATTGTTTTATTATAAAACATTTTTTCCAAGATATGCTCAGTTGGCTAGAAAAATTATTACAGTTTCAGAATTTAGCAAATCTGATATTCAAAAATTATATAAGATTGAGGGATCAAAAATTTTAGTTTCATGTAACGCTGCTTCTCAATCTTTTAAATTAATAGATCAAATAAGTGTTAAAAAAGTAAGAGATAAATACACTGCTGGGCAACCATATTTTTTATTTGTGGGAGCACTGCATCCACGAAAAAATTTGAGCAATTTGTTGCTTGCTTTCGATTATATAAAGAGACAATATAAAATCCCTCACAAACTAGTAGTTGTTGGTAGAGCAGCCTGGAAAACAGGGCCTATGAAAGATATATATAACGAAATGCAATCTAAATCAGATGTGGTGTTTACAGGAAGGTTAAGTGAACAAGAATTATGTGAGGTTACAGCTGCTGCATTTGTCATGTGTTATGTGTCATTATTCGAAGGATTTGGTATACCTATTTTAGAAGCTATGCAATGTGGAGTGCCTGTTATCACTTCTAATACCAGCTCGATGCCTGAAGTGGCAGGAGATGCTGCACTTGTAGCTGATCCAATATCACCAACACAAATTGGAGAGGCTATGCTCAAATTGATTAATGATGACACATTAAGAGCTAATTTAATTACCAAAGGCTTTGAAAGAGCCAAAATATATACTTGGGAAAGAGCAACAAAAGTGATTGAAGAGGCTTTGTCTTTACGTTAGTATTTTATTTTTTGTTAAAATTGAATGAAGTGTATATACAAATGCCATCACGATAAAAGGGCTCACTGGTGCTATATATCTGCATATAGAAAATGAAACAGTAGCAATAAGGTTAAAGTATAATATAACACAACAAATTATCAATAGGTTTGCATTTATACTTCTTTTAAAAGTTTGATATATTAGTTGAAAAATAAAGGTCAATAGGAATAATACATTAAAAATAAGTATATATATATCATACACTCCACTGTCTGTTTTATACCAACTTTCTATGAATTTTTGACTATATAATTTAATAGTAGAAAAAGGCAAATGTATCAAATTGTTATACATTTCTTTTATATATACAAATGTAAAATCGCTTTTTACTTGTGCGGTATGTGCAATTAGATATTGTGCTGATTCATTGTCTGCATGTCTTTTGAGCCCATCAATTGTAGTTCTTTGTAAATAATATTCATTTACAGATGAATTGCTTAATAAATATATAAATGCAAACCCTGAGAAACTGATTGCAATAATATATATTAATTGTTTCCAAGGAGTTTTGTTATATGCAAATGGAAGAATGAGAAATGGGGTGATATATAAACTAAGCATGCGAGTCTCAGTACTTAGCAGAATTAAAATGATACTTATTAAATAGTATAGATATGAGAATGATTTGAAACTTATTAAATAGAAATACATCCCCGCTATAAAAAACAAACTAAACAAACTCTCGGCCCCATAGGTAGCAGGCATTAAAACAAACAGAGGATAAAAAATCAAGATCCATAAAGAAATATAGTGGATTTGTTTTTTAGTAGAAATGAGTTCAAATATTTTTTTTGAGAAATACAATACTGCAATAAGCAATATTGTGTTAATCATAAAAACCCAAGCTTGATTACCACCCAAAAAAACAATAAAAGCCAATACATATATATACAGTGGAGGCATGGTGCCAAATCTGTTTATTAGCCCGTCAGGTATAAACGCTATCGGATTATGTAAGGCAAAAAAAGTGGTGTTTTTAGACTGAATATTAAGAGCATTTGGCCAATATACTTTTTCAAAATCTACAGATGGTTTGGGTTTGAATCCACAATAAATAAAAATTTGGACAAGTATAAAGGCAAAAATAATAACTTTAAACTGGTATATATATTTTAGTAAAAAATGATACATACGCCAGACATATAATGTTATTGTTCTGCTTTCATTTGAGGGAAGAACAACACATCTTGTATAGAAGGTTGATTGGTCATGATCATGCAAAGTCTATCAATACCAATTCCTAAGCCAGCTGTTGGTGGCATGCCATATTCTAAAGCTCTTAAGAAATCTTCATCAAGAACCATTGCTTCATCATCACCACGTTTTCCAAGTTCTAGTTGCTCAGCAAAACGTTCACGTTGATCGATTGGGTCGTTTAATTCGCTAAACGCATTGCAAATTTCTTTTCCATTACAAATAGCCTCAAAACGTTCAACTAAACCTGGTTTGCTTCTGTGCTTTTTAGCCAACGGACTCATCTCTACAGGATAATCAGTGATAAAAGTTGGTTGTATAAGTTTTGGTTCACAATGCTCACCAAAAATTTCATCTATAATCTTACCTCTTCCCATGGTTGGGTCAACACCTACTTTCAGAGTTTTACAAGCTTCACGCATTTGTTCTTCATTCATTTCACTGATATCTATTCCAGTAAAATGTTCAATGGCTTCATACATGGTATATCTTTTCCATGGGCGTTGAAAGTTGATGATGTTTTCACCTACTTGCACTTCAGTGGTTCCATGTATATCTATAGCCACTTTCTCTACCATGGTTTCTACTAGATCCATCATCCATTCATAATCTTTGTAGGCTACATATAATTCTATTTGAGTAAATTCAGGATTGTGAAAACGACTCATACCTTCGTTTCTAAAATCTTTAGAGAATTCATATACCCCATCAAATCCACCAACAATCAATCTTTTAAGATAAAGTTCGTTTGCTATACGTAGATATAAAGTCATATCTAGGGTATTGTGATGCGTTTTAAACGGACGAGCAGCAGCTCCACCATACAACGGTTGAAGGATAGGAGTTTCAACTTCTAAATAGCCTTTGTCATTTAAGTAATTACGCATGCTATTCACTAAAGTTGTACGTTTTCTAAATACTTCTCTTATATGAGGATTCACAATCAAATCGGCATAACGTTGACGGTATCTAAATTCAGAATCAGTAACAGCGTCAAATGTTTCACCTTCTTTTTCTTTTACAATTGGAAGCGGTTTTAAAGCTTTAGAAAGCACTTTAAATTCAGTAACATGAATTGAAGTTTCACCGGTTTGAGTAGTGAATACGTAGCCTTTTACACCAACTATATCGCCGATGTCTAGTAATTTTTTAAAAACTGTATTATATAAAGTTTTGTCTTCACCAGGGCAAATCTCATCACGTTTTATATATATCTGAATCTTTTCTGAAGCATCTTGTAACACTGCAAATGCGGCTGAACCCATGATCCTTATAGTCATGATTCTACCAGCAATACTTACATTTTTATAGTCAATTTTATTGTTTTCGTAATTGGTGTTTATATCGGCAGCACTCACATTCACTTCCCATAACTCAGCAGGGTATGGGTTGATGCCTAATTTGTGAAATTCTTCTAGTTTCTGTCTTCTAACAATTTCTTGTTCTGATAATTGATGCATAAAAGTAAAGTGTAATTTTGTAAAGCAGCAAATATAAGGTTTATGAATTATTGATAAGAATGAAAGAAAAAATAGAAGACAAGTACTAAAATATTGTTAAAAAGTTTTAGGAATACTGAAGTAAGCGTATATATACTAAGGGTTTAGGGCTTTTTTATATACAACCAAACATCTATCTCTACTTGACTTTAAATCAACAATTGGACTTGTGTAATTTTTAGTGCCAAATTCAGGGACCCATTTTTTTATATAAACCTGTTGTGGGTCAAATTTCTCAGCTTGAAGTATTGGATTAAAAACCCTGAAATATGGTGCTGCATCTGTTCCACATCCTGCAGCCCATTGCCAACCACCATTGTTACTGGCTAACTCAAAGTCTAATAGTTTTTGAGCAAAATAGGCTTCACCCCATCGCCAATCTATTAAAAGGTTTTTAGTTAAAAAAGAAGCAACTATCATTCTTACTCTGTTGTGCATATAACCAGTTTGGTTAAGTTCTCGCATACCCGCATCTATAATCGGAATTCCAGTTTGCCCTTCACACCATTTAGTGAAGTCATGTTCATTATTTATCCATTCTATATTGTCATAATTGGGCTTGAAACTTTGAGTAACTACTTGAGGAAAATGCCAAAGAATTTGCATATAGAATTCACGCCAAATCAATTCATTTAAATATGTTTGATTTACTTGAAGAGCAGCCTGTGCCTTTTGCCTGATAGAAATTGTTCCAAATCTGAAATGAATACCAAGCCTTGAAGTTCCTAAAATTGCTGGGTAGTCTCTAGTTTCAGTATAGTTTTTAATGATACTTTTGGCAACTACTACCGATGGGAATTTAATTAGGCTAGGTTCAAATCCAATTGTTTTGAGTTCTATATTGGGTAAAGGTAATGTTTTGTGAAAGTTAGATTTATATAAATTAGTTGGATATGATTTTAAAAAGAAATTGTTAAGTGTGGCTTTCCATTTTTTACTATAAGGAGTATAAATTGTATAAGGTTTTCCATCATCTTTTATTATTTCATCTTTTTCAAAAATTACTTGGTCTTTATAGCTGTAAAATGGAATTTGTATTTTATTTAGTTTGTTCTGGATATGCGTATCTCTTTGTATGGCATAGGGCTCATAGTCGTGATTTGTATATACTGCTTTAATATTATACAAGTGAGAAAGGTGGTCAAAGGCTGAGTCAGGTGAGCCATAAAAAATATATAACGAGCTTCCCAACTTCTCAAGTTCTTTTTTAAGTTCGTGAACTGTTTGCCAAATAAAATCTACTCTTGCATCATTCTTATTTTCAATATTATCTAATATATGTTTATCAAAAATAAATATAGGTAAAACTGGTAACTTACTTTTTAGAGCATGATAAAGAGCTGCGTTATCTTCAAGTCTTAAGTCTCGTCTAAACCAATGTATAGCAATTCTATCATCCATAAATTCAAAACAAAAAAGATAAACAAAAGTTTAAGTTTGTTTTTTTACTATGGGAAATTGTATATGAATCTTTACTTATGAAGAACTAGTCTTTTTGTTTCTACATGTTGTTTTTGGTCATATATTTTTAAAAAATAGGTACCATTAGTATATGAAGAAAGGTCTAATTGCTTTGAGTATTCAGTATGAATTAATTGTCCCATAACAGTATATATTTCAACTTTATCAAAATATAACAATGATATATTTACTATACCTGAAGTTGGGTTTGGGTATACTTTTAAATGATTTATAGATACATCATTAATTCCAACTTTATACCATGATATAGCATGTTCAGTTTCTATGGCATTTAATACTTCTTTTGTTGAAGCATCAGATACTAGACCTACAATATGTATTTCATCTGCATCAAAAGAATCAGGTACTATATAGGTATATTTTTTTGAGTATGATGTTCCGTCAGTTACAGAAGTAGGGATAATACCAGAAGCACCTAAGAATCCGTCCATAATTTTTCTAGCTACAAAATCATAGTGCATATCTATAGCCGGAATCGGATTAGACTTGTTTTCAAAACCGCCCATTGGTCCGTATTTCCCACCTGAATAATAATTATGTTGCTGATATAATGTAGAATCAATTGGTTTATTCCAAGTAACATCATTTTCATATATAACGCTGTTGAAATTCCAATTAACATTTATACTAACAGCAGGCATTGCATTTACACTATAATCTAGACGTCGTGTAGCTGGATCAAAATATATATTAGTTATACTCACATCTACCGGTGTTGGTTCGTCAATTCTCTTTTTGAAGTAAGATTCAACAACATCTGGATCAACCCCTCTTGCAGAAGCTTGACGATCTACAGCAATTCCAGGAAAACTCCCGAATTTATGATTAATCATTCCATTTGCATACATGGTATCTTTCATTGGCTCCGGTACGCTTCCTCCATGCACCGCAACTCCTATAAACGTTGTAGGGTATTTTGATTTCATACTGTCCATATAAACCGTTCCTCTTGGGCACCATGAGCACCAAGTTCCAGTTCCTTCTTCTGCGAAAACTCTTTTGGTAGGCAAACTAGAAAGTGCAATCACATTTTTAGAAACTTTATTGTCATTTAAGAAACCATCGGTTCCTCCATTTACATTAGTAATATTAACTGAAATGGTATGTGAACCTACGGCCAAATTGGCTGGAATATTGTGAACAAAATCTATGGTTGAGCCGTAAGGAATATTAATACCCGTTACTGAATATATTGGCGAAGTAAGACCTCCATCAACATTGTAGGTTACATCATACGAAGTCATAGGATACAAGCTATTATTCTTTATTGAACCTGTAATATCAGTATTTCCTTTGGCTACATACTTCAAAGTGTTTATCGTTAAAACTGATGCATCAATTGCATGCCTTGCTACAATGGTTTTGGCTAAGGTGTCATCAGAGTAATTATTATCCATTCCTCCATTTATATTGCTAATGGCAACTTTTATATAATTCAAACCTGCTGTGAGATTTTTAGGTACATTATGTGTGAAACTATAAAATGCCCCTGGGGCTATATTTACTCCGGTGACAGAGTATATAGCAGATGCTGTTGAATTTTGAATATAGGTTACATCAAAAGAAACAATATTTGTAGTTCCATTGTTCTGGATTTTACCGTTTATATCAGTGTTGCCAACCGGCACCAAATCAGGGGTTGAAATTTGCTGCAAGGTGGCATTAAGAGTGTAGGTAGTATCTGTAACAACACCATTATATACTTTCAGATTTTTCCACCATCCTTTAAATGTTTTGGTAGAAGCAGTATTTTGAGAATATATCGCATTGGCTGTTGCTCCGCCATTTCTGTTAACGATGAGCACCGGCAAATCAACCGCAAATACATTGTCGATATATAAAGATAATTTTGTTCTATCATAATTCAATTTTGCATGATACCAAGTATTCGGATTAATTGTGGTGGTTGAGGTTGCATTTACAGCATTATCATTTGCGAAAACACCCGCCTTCATGGTTGAGCCATTTGATACAATAGTAAATGCCGCCAATCTATTTCCACCATCTACGAATACCGGATAAGTTCCATTTGAAAACGTTCCATCAATTTTAAAATCGATGGAAATAGAGAAAGGCATGCTTTTTAGTCCCTCGATTTCATTGGTTACCCCATAACTCACTTGATAGGTCCCATCAAAGTAAACACCATCATTACCAAAAACTCCTTTGTTTATTGTAACAAAATTACCATTTCCAGTGGTATCATTTCCATTTGCTGCTAAAGGAAAATGTGCCAATAACGACTGAGCCTCAAGATTTAACCCGATTAGAATGGTTAAAAATAAAAGCGTAAATTTATTTTTCATATATTATATGCGTAGTCGCCACATTAATTGTTAAAGTTGTTAAATATTAAGAAAAAAACTATGCAAATATAAACCTTCAATTGGCATTGTGCTAAAATTGCAGTTTATTAAATGAGAAAGATACAGTATGATAAAGAATATCAGATATTTATTTATTCTTAAGCAGTTTAAATCATCTCAAATTTGAGAATATCTACTTATAAGTACTGACTTATTTAACAATATATCCTATATTCACAAGTCCATTTATTTGTTGAATAGTTTGAGAAGTATATGTATTAAATGTATATGGTTGTTTTAAAGTAGCTGAAACAAAAAACGAATTGATAAACCAATCAATACCAATATTGAAAGAGGCTGTCTTAGAGCCAGATTGCAAGTTAGTTATGCTGTATGATTTATCTTTTTGTACAGAGATATATTCTAAACTGATATGGGGTAACACATAATTACTACATCCTTTTCTTGTTTGATAATATAATTGTATTTGAGAGCTCAAAACATTGCCCATTTGAAAGTCGAGTTCGTTTTTAAAATTCATCATATATTGTGTAACAGAGTTTAGAATGAATTTGTCCTTTTTATAAGTTAGTTGATTATTCAAATACACAGCATAGGCTCCATTTCCAGTTTGCAGACCTACGGGATACATGGTTTTATCAATATTTCGTTGTTGGTATTTACCCGTGTTCAATTTCAAACCCGTACCAATCCACCACATTAATTTTTGACTTGACGAATCGTTGATTTTAATTGCAGAATAATTTACAAAAATATTGGCATCCCCTAAGCCATTTATTATATTGCTTGTGTTGCTTTGTTCTCTTATGATGTTTTTATATGGCAGTGTTAAAATGGTTTGTATACGCTTGTTTGGATAATACCTAAACCATGCGTCGTAGCTGTAGTAATGGTCTTTTAGAACTCTTTCGTTGCCGATATAATTGTCAGGAGTATTTGGATGTTTAAACGAATTATATGAGAACCTGAACCCATATATATTTTTATTGAATTGTGGTAGAATTCCATTGATATTAGAACCTGCTATTCCACAACCACATATATCACAAGCTGAAATATTGATACTAAAGAAACTTATATATATTAGTATTAGAATTTTTATTTTCATGGTTTGTTGTAAATTTTATTTTGAATAAACTCAAAGTCAGTTAAGGTGTTTAAAAACGCTTGTAACTCTTGTTTTTCCTTGGCATTTAATTGGATTTTTTTTCTGAGTCTCGTATCTAAGTTAGGTACTTGTAGAATATTCTCTGAGTAGTGTTCGATAACTTTTTCTAAAGTACTAAATCTACCATCATGCATATATGGAAACGTTAATGCAATATTTCTTAAACTTGGTATTTTAAATTTGCCTTCATCATTGGGGTCTAAAGTTATTAAATATCTTCCTTTGTCTGCGTATATACTATCAATTCCGTTATTGGCAAATTCAAAATTGCTAAATAGTGGCTCAGTGTGGCATTGTTGACAATGTTTTTTAAATAACATATATCCATTATTCTCTTCACTAGAATATAAAGTTTTAACTTGTCTAACTTTGTCGTATTTAGAACTGAAAGATTGAAGATTGCCAATAAACTGAGCTAAGGCATAAAAAAGTTTCTGGTCATTTATACTATCAATTTTGAAAGTAGTTTTAAACTTTTCTCTATATGTTTTGTTCCTATTTAGTTTTTCTATCACATGCATCATGTTTTCATTCATTTCAAGATGGTTGGTAATAGGTGCTAAAGGCATAGTCTCTATGTGATTTATACCACCATCCCACATAAAACTTGAATTCCATGATAAGTTAAATAAAGCTGGTGAATTTCTTTTGCCAATTAAATTGTTAACGCCTTTGCTAAATGCTAAATTTTGATCAGCAAAAGCATGAGATTGGAAATGACAACTTGCACATGATATGCTGCTATCAGATGATAAAATTGGGTCATAAAACAACAGCTTGCCTAACTCAAACCCATTTTGTGTAAGTGGATTGTTTGTGAATTCGTATATAGGTTTTGGAATATAGCTAGGCGTCTCAAACTTGAAGGTGTTATCTGACGGAATTGTCGTTTCATCTTTATTGCATGAAAATATAACCAATGAAAGGAATAGAAGAACTATTCCTTTCATTGATACATATCTATACATAATTTTATGGATGCAAATGCTCAAAATTAAAGCTGTTATAAAAGTCTGTTGCAGCCTGTTTAGCATCAGCTCCAGGCATCATAATTTTACTTTTGGTAGTAACACCTTCAATTGTATGCCATAATTTGGCAGGATTAGCAGACATATGTATTTGAGGTGTAGCACTTGGATTTACATTTAAAGTTGCTCCACCAAAATTTGTCGATTTTTCAGTTACCACATTATTAGCACCTTTAAATCCTCCCAAATGCAAAGCAAAATCTCCAGTGCTTGAATTTGGTGATTTGCCTTCTGCTTTTATCATGATATAGCCACTATTCCAAGACCAAAACATATTGTTTGTAGTTGATAATGCACCTGTTTGTGCACCAGAAACATTTCTCAAACTATCTACACCCAATGTGTATTTCATTTCGGTATATGTAGCAGTTGGGACATTGTTAACAGTTAATATAAGACTTGTAGGGTTTGATACGTCTACTAAAAAATAGCTTTCAGGTTGAGACCACCAAGTTCCATCTGATTTTTTAAACTTAATATTGCTCACATAATATTTAAATGTTGTAAAAAACATTTTCTCATTTTTCATAGGGTGTAATAAAGTATCATTTAATTTAAACTCAGCACCACTCATTGCCCAAAGGTGCTCAAATTCAACTTTTACCGAACCAAAAGTCGCACTATTGTTATTGTTATTATTGTTATTATCTGGGTCTTTTTTGCAAGAATTTAAACTTGTCATTAAAACCATAGCATATATAAATGCGATATATAATTTATTGTTCATTGTTGTTTTTTTTGTAAATTATTAAAATATTTTTATATAATAAATACCATCAATAAATAGTACTTATATTCCAATCACTTATTTATAAAATCAACTGTTTTTAGTGAAAATATTTATAAATGAAAGGTTTTAACATATATTTTTTTAGACATATATGTTAGCATCATTCAACACAAAGCATGTTAAAAATGATGAATTAAAAAATTCAATAGCATAATTCTATTGATAAAAAAACAAAATTATTGAGGTGGTTTGAAAATGTCTTCTACAAATGTGGGTAATAGTATATTTTGATTGTTCAACACTTTAGAAATTGTTGAAGATATTTGAAGAAGGTCGAAATGGTATTGTGGTATTTTTTGAAAAAATAATATATCTATAGGTAATTTCAAAATAGAAGGTAACTGTTTAGGTGTTTCTTCTTCATCTTGTTCAAGTTGTTTTTTTAGATGGCAGCAACCTTGACAAGTATTGTTTTCAATATTTCTTTTGATACATAAATTCTTAGCTATCTCAGCTTGGTTAATTTTAAAAGAAACATATATCCATACTTTGCTAAATTGTTGTGTGAAAACAAGCAGAACTAACCATATGGTGACAACCTTTTTCAAATTTCAAATTCTTCTTTTTATAGCAATGTATATCTAATCAAGGGCAAAGATATGAATTTATATAGTTTAAATTTATGATTCTGGTCACTTTTTTAATTAAAACATTTTAACAATAAAATTACTGTTTAATTAATTTCCTTTTCTCCCTACTTTTGTGGCTCAAAAATCAAAATTAAATCAAATGATTATAGGCGTTCCTAAAGAAATTAAAAACAACGAAAATAGAGTTGCAGTTACTCCAGCTGGAGTTTCAGAATTTGTAAAAAATGGACATACAGTGTATGTGCAAGCTACTGCAGGTTTAGGCAGTGGTTTCAGCGACGAAGAATATATAGGAGCTGGAGCTAAAATGTTACCAACTATTGAAGAAACTTATACAATCGCAGATATGATTGTGAAAGTTAAAGAGCCTATCGAAAGCGAATATAAATTAATTAAAAAAGGTCAACTGTTGTTTACTTATTTTCACTTTGCTAGTTATGAGCCACTTACTCATGCTATGATAGCTAGTGGAGCTACTTGTCTTGCATATGAGACTGTAGAAAGAGATCGTAAATTGCCTCTTCTTATTCCTATGAGTGAGGTAGCTGGTAGAATGAGTGTACAAGAAGGTGCTAAATATCTTGAAAAACCAATGGGTGGACGTGGTATTTTACTTGGAGGTGTTCCGGGTGTGAAGCCAGCTGAAGTAGTAGTCTTAGGTGGTGGTATTGTGGGTACTCAAGCAGCATACATGGCTGCTGGTTTAGGAGCAAGAGTTACTATTATGGATATTTCATTGCCTCGTTTACGTGAATTAGATGATATAATGCCTGCTAACGTAGTAACTGAATATAGCAACGAGTACAATATTCGCAATGCCATAAAAACAGCAGACTTAGTTATTGGTGGTGTTTTAATTCCAGGTGCTAAAGCTCCACATTTAATAACAAAAGCTATGTTGCCATCCATGAAGAAAGGTTCTGTAATAGTTGACGTTGCAATTGACCAAGGTGGTTGTTTCGAAACTTCTAAACCAACTACACATGCCGACCCCATTTATGTTATAGATGATGTAGTTCATTACTGTGTAGCCAATATGCCAGGTGCTGTTCCTTATACGTCTACACTTGCATTAACCAATGCTACATTGCCATATGCTATTCAACTCGCTAACAAAGGTTGGAAAGTAGCTTGTAGTCAAATGCCCGACTTGAAATTAGGATTGAATATAATTGATGGTCAAATTGTATACAAAGGGGTATCTGATGCATTTAATATGCCTTTAAAAAACGTAGACGATTTTTTAGCATAATCATAAATTTATAATAACAAACCCCTTTGTTTAATAGCCAATTACAAAGGGGTTTTTTATTTCCATTTTTTAAGGTTTGCATACCTCGATTGATAGGCTTATATTTGCCCCCTCTTAAAAAAAAGAGTTAGTTTAATTATTATTTAAATCTAAAAATCAACATATTACAAAAAGAACTCGACATTAATCAGATATGAAAAATAAAGGTGCCATTAGGCTTTTTGCCATTTTACTCGCTGTTGTTTGTTTAATACAGCTCTCTTTTACTCTTATTACTTATTTAACAGAACAAGATGCAATTGATTTTGCTTCAAAAGGTAAAACAGTTGAAGAAAAGAAAAAACTTGAAAAAGAGTTTATTGACTCTGTTAAAAACGAAGAAGCATATCCTATATTAGGGTTTACTTATAAAGAGTGTAAAGACCGTGAGATCAACTTAGGTCTTGACTTAAAAGGAGGAATGAACGTAACTCTAGAAGTTTCTATTCCTGAGTTAATTCAAAACTTATCTAAAAACAACCAAACACCATCTTTCTTAAACGCCTTGAAAGCTGCTACTTTAGCCGCTGAAAACAGTCAAGAAGATTATGTTACTTTGTTTGAAAGAGCTTTTAAACAAGGTTCACCTAATGATAAATTGGCTGCTATTTTTGCTAATAGCGATAACAAAGACGTTAAACCAACTTCAACTAACGAAGAAGTTATTGTATTTGTTCGTAAAGAAGCCCAACAAGCTATTGATCGTTCATTTCAAATATTACGTTCTCGTATAGACAAATTTGGAACTTCTCAACCTAAAATTCAGAAATTAGGTAGCAGTGGTCGTATATTAGTAGAATTGCCTGGTGTTGATGATCCAGCTCGTGTTCGTAAATTATTACAAGGTACTGCAAAACTAGAATTCTTCCAATGCTACGAAAACAAAGAGTTTAAAGACTACTTTGATAAAATGAACGTGTTTTTAAGAAACAACAACGCCAGTTCAACTGACACTACTTTATCTAAAGACACTTCAAGCAATGCTGTAAAAGCTAAGCAATTCTATGATTCTTTACCACTTTTCCGTTACTTACAACCAAATGCAAGTGATAAAGGCGAGTTAGGCAAAGGACCAATTATTGGTTATACTACAATCAAAGATTCATCAAGATTAAATTCATACTTTAATGCTGTAAAAGCTGCAGGTGTTGTTCCTGCTGATATGGCATTTATGTACGATGCTAAAACACTTAAAAATTCTCCTTCAGTAATTCAAATCTATGCTATCAAAACAGGTAGAGATGGAAAAGCTTTATTAACAGGCGAAAAAGTAATTGATGCCTATAAAGACTTAAACCAAACTGGTGCAATTGAAGTGGGAATGACAATGAACCCTGAAGGTGCTAAAGAATGGGCTAGAATTACTGCAGCTAATATTGGAAAGTGTATAGCTATTGTGCTAGATAATGTGGTATATACTGCACCAGTTATTAATAATGAAATCACAGGAGGTCGTTCTTCTATATCAGGTAGCTTTGACCAAAACGAAGCAGCTGACTTAGCAAATATTTTAAAAGCAGGTAAACTTCCAGCTCCAGCTCGTATTGTTGAAGAAGCAGTAGTTGGTCCAACTTTAGGTGCTGATAATATCACATCTGGACTTTTATCTTTTGTTATAGCATTAGCTTTAATCTTAGTATTTATGGTATTCTATTACAGCAATGCAGGTTTGGTTGCCAATATTGCATTATTCTGTAACGTATTCTTCATCATGGGAGTACTAGCGTCATTAAACGCGGTATTGACTATGGCTGGTATTGCAGGTATCGTTCTTACCATTGGTTTATCAGTAGATGCTAACATTTTAATATTTGAAAGAATAAGAGAAGAACTACACTCAGGTAAGTCTAAAACTTTGGCTATCAGAGATGGTTATAAAGGGGCAATGAGTTCTATTTTAGATTCTAACTTTACGACTTTATTATTAGGAATAATTTTATATATTTTTGGAACTGGTCCCGTACAAGGATTTGCTACTACACTTATCATTGGTATTCTTACTTCTCTTTTCTCTGCTATCTTTATCACTCGTTTAATATTCGAACGTTGGATTGATCAAAATAAAGACATCAGATTTTGGACTCCTTCTACTGAAAATATGTTCAAAAAAATCAATTTTGACTGGGTTGGGAACAGAAAAAAATACTATATTTTCTCTAGCGTTATTATAGCTTGTGGTATTGCATCATATGCTATCAAAGGTTTTAATTATGGAGTAAGTTTTGAAGGTGGAAGAAGCTATACTATTGAGTTTAGCCAATCAATAGGGAATAATGAAATTCGTGATGGTTTGAAACCTTTCTTTAATAACGAAGCACCTGAAGTAAAAACTTTTGGTACTGACAATCAAAAGAAAATCACGACTACTTATTTAATCAAAAGTCAAGATTTGAAAGCAGATTCAGTTGCTGAATATCAATTAGAACAAGGTTTAAATAAATTAGCTCCCCAAGGATATAAGTTGGTGCGTCAACAAAAAGTTGGTCCAACTATAGCTGATGATATCAAACAAAATGCTGTATTCTCTATATTATTTGCTTGTTTGCTTATGTTCTTGTTCATCTTAATCAGATTTAATAAATGGCAATATGGTTTGGGAGCAACAGCTGCATTGTTGCATGACGTGTTGATTATTCTTTCTTTCTTTACAATTTTAAAAGGAATTGTGCCATTCTCATTAGAAATAGATGAAGACTTTATTGCAGCGATACTTACAGTTATGGGATACTCTATGACTGATACTGTGGTGGTATTTGATAGAATTCGTGAATTCTTAACTCACCACAAAAAGAAAGACCTTGAAGGAGCTGAAAGAATTACAGTTATCAATACCGCATTAAACAATACATTAAGTCGTACCTTAATTACTTCATTAACCATATTTATGGTTATCTTATCAATCTTTATATTTGGTGGTGAAACCATTCGTGGATTCTCTTTCTCATTGTTGATTGGTATCGTTATCGGTACATATTCTTCAATTTGTATTGCTACTCCAATTGTGGTAGACTTTGACAAAGAAAAATAATTTCAATTTTAAATTATATAAAAAACCCGTCAAAAATGGCGGGTTTTTTTATGAATCATTTAATCTCATATATACCAGTACTAATTAATGTTATACTTAATTGTTTGCATATTGGCTTCGGCAGGAATGACTTTATTGTTTAAAGTATTCGAACTCAAAAAAATCAATAACCTTCAAGCTATTTTAGCCAATTATTTAACTGCTTCTTTTTGTTGTAATATGGCTTGTAAAGAAGGTCCAGTTATACTTACAAATTTTTGGCAAAATGATTGGTTTGTTTTCTCAGTTTTTTTAGGTGTTTTTTTTATAGTTGTTTTTTATGCTATGGCTATGACAGCTCAAAAAGTAGCTGTATCGGTAAGTATAGTAGCTAGTAAAATGTCGTTAGTTATAACATTGTTTTTCCTTTATATATATTATCAAGAAGCTATGAATATTTATAAATGGTTATCCATAGGAGGGGCTTTGTTTGCTGTTTACCTCACTACTAAGCGTGAAGAAAAAACAAAACTCTCTGGTCATTGGGCATATATATATCCATTAATGGTTTTCATTGGAAGTGGTATTGTGGATTCGTCTTTGAAATATTTAGAAATTACATTTTTTAAAACAGCTGACGTGAACGCTCCGTTAGGTATGATATTCTTTTTTGCAGGGATTTCCGGTTTAGTGGTATATCTTCTTAATCAAACGAAAGAACGCAATCCTATTCAATTAAAATCAATCATTGGCGGAATATGTTTGGGCTTGCTTAACTATATATCAACATACACATTGCTAAAAACTTTAAGTGATAAAATCTTAACTGATTCAGTTATTTTTCCAATTATAAATATTGGTGTGGTTATAGTTGCCTCGGTTGTAGCTATGGTTTTTTTTAAGGAGCATTTAAGTAAAAAAAACTTTGTTGGAATAGCTTTAGCAGTTTTAAGTATTTTTATTTTAGCCATAAGTTAATTGATATGTTTTTTGGTGATACATATAAAACAATAAAGATTGCTACAGAGAGTCAGCTTAGAGAAAAAGCCAGCAAGTTTTTTGGCTTTGCATATCCAATTAAAAATGAACAAGAAGCCAAAGAAATAATACAGTCACTAAAAAAAAAGTATCCCGATGCTTCACATCATTGTTATGCATATATACTTGGTTTAAATAAAGATATATTTAGAGCCAATGATGATGGTGAACCAGCAAATACAGCCGGCAAGCCAATTCATAGAGCTATTCAATCATTAGGTGTTACTGATGTGTTAGTGGTTGTTGTGAGATATTTTGGAGGCACGCTTTTAGGAGTACCAGGGTTAATTAATGCATATGGTAATAGTGCCAAACAAACTCTTGAAATGGCTGAAATAGTTGACAAGACAGTTGAAGAAACATATGAAGTGAATTGTACTTACGAACAAGAGAATGAGGTTTTTAAAATATTAAAACAACACGAGGCTGTAATGGTTGGAATAGAAAAGACATCTGAAGTTAAAATAACATTTACTGTTAGAAAATCAGCAGCAAATGATATATATGAAAAAGTTATAAAAAATACAAATGCTAAAATTGCATTTATAAAGTGATTCCAGTTTTTAATCCAACAAAATATAGGTGTTCTTTGGCAGGATATGCTTTGATATATGTAGATGTAATTTGATATCTAAGCTCTATTCCTGTGTTAAATTGGGTACCAAGAAACTGATATGTAATAGAAGGGGTAGCTTGAATCGTTACATTGATTAGTTTAGTTTTACCATTCCATACAGCATATTCTCTTCCGAGCAAGCCTGCAGATTCTGGTGTAGATTCATATATTCGTGTTGAAAGCGTTGCTCCTCCATCTAAATTTAATTTATAAGACGAGAATTTTTTGCTAGATCCGATTAAGAAAGGTGTTTCTAAATAACAGATTCGGTATGCTGATCTAACTTCTTGCTGATTTGCATCTACCTTATTCATAACACTAGTGGTGTTGTATGTAGTGAATTTATTTTTTATATCATAACCACCTATATATACTTGAACGCCTGATTTTAAATAAAATTTGTTTCTCACATATTTAGATCCAGAAATACCAAATAACACACCAGCTATTGCTTGATGCTGCTTCCAATCAAAACCATCGGTGTTTGTAAAGCTATTGGGGTTGTTTATATTATTAGATACATAATTTAGTTTTCTAAAAGAATAACCCGTTGACGCAAAAATATTCCAATTAATTGATGAAGGCTTGGCTGTTTTTAATTTTAAAACATGAGGGGATTTAATAGACTGCTTTATAGGTTTTAGAGCAATATCTTTAACATGTATTTGAATAGGGTTTATTTCTTCTGTTGGGGTTGTCGGGTTACTGTATAAACTTAAATCTATATTGTTTTGTTTGAAAGAAACAAAAGAATATAATTGATATGAAGGTTGTTTTGTTAAAAAGGTGTTCGATGAAAAGTTACTCGTCGAAAAGATGGAAGGAGCTAAATCTATTGAATGTCTTTTGATAAAATTTGAATGCATATAAGACTTTGGATTGGGTTTGTTTTTATTGGCTAAATGCCACGAAAAATATAATACTGAAACCACTGCACAAAACGCGAAAATATTTTGATAACGTTTTGTTTTTTGATATGATTTAATGCCATTAGCAACTACCCCAAATGATGTTTTTCTAGGACTGATATTAAAACTATCAGCACCCGATTTTAAAATACCGTCAAACTCATCTAGGTTCTTTATTGACATACTTATTTTTCAGTATTTTTAGGTTGGGTAGTTTCAGTAGATTGCTTTTCAGTTTCTTTTATCTCCTCAGACTCTTTAGACCAATTTTTTTTTGGGCTAGCCACAATGTTATCACTGCTTTTTTTGAGCATTTCGTCAAACAAATCTCTTTCTAACTCTTCTGACATTTGATTATATTTTTACTGTTTCGTTACCTATACTTTGAATTCGGCCTTTGGCACTAAGTATTCTAGCAATTAACATTCTACCTCTTACATATTGCGATCTGCTTACACTCTCTGAGATTTGTAGCATTAATGATATTTCTTTATGAGAATAGCCATCTATACTATATAAATTAAGAACTGTTCTAAATCCTATGGGTAAAGATTTAAGTGTTTCAATTATATCTTTTGCATTTAAATTAGCATCTGCTTCTATAGGTTCATAAGATAAATCTTCAGCTTGAGATTTGTCAACTATATGGGTTAAATCGTTTTTTTGTTTTACATAATCTACAGCAAAAGTAACCATAGTTTGACATAGCCATTTTTCTAAACTTATTTCAGTTGTATATCGATGAAATTCTGTAAATATTTTAACAAAGGCTCGCTGCAATAAAAACTCTGCTTCATTAATATTACCCAAGTATCTATAACAAATCCCCAACATTTTTGAAGCATATATGTCATAAATTGCCTGCTGAGACTGAAAGTCCTGGTTTAAGCAACCTTTGATGAGATCTTTTTCTAGAGTCATATTTGACTGATGTTTAACTAAATGTTACTGCAAATATGAACAATATATTTGAAATTTAAACACAAAATAATATCCTTACACATTTATTACTAATCATTTGTATCATTGCACAAACAAATGGAATTTAATTCTCTACTTTTTTTATTGTTTTTTGGTTTAGTAACACTTTTGTATCATCAATTTGGCAAAAGTCTAAAGCCTTATTTTCTGTTGATTGTCAGTTGTTTTTTTTACATGGCTTTTAAGCCTGTATATATACTTATTTTAGTTTTAACTATTGCAGTAGATTATTATGCAGCCATAAAAATACAGCAACATACTGGGACATTAAAAAAAAGGTGGTATATATTTAGCATTGTTATTACTTGTGCTATCTTGTTTGTTTTTAAGTATTTTAACTTTTTTACTTTAAATATAATAGCATTGGCCGATGTTTTTCATATTCAAAAACCTTGGACATTAATGTATATTTTGCTACCTATTGGCCTGTCATTTCATACTTTTCAAAGTTTAAGTTATGTAAGCGAAGTATATTATGGAGGATACAAACCTGAAAGAAATTTTTGGATATATAGTTTGTATGTGATGTTCTATCCGCAATTGGTAGCAGGCCCTATAGAAAGACCTCAAGGATTGCTGGATCAACTAAAAAACCAACCCAAAACTACAGCCAATGATATATACTCTGGTTTACTTTTAATGCTCTGGGGGTTTTTTAAGAAACTTTGTATAGCTGATAGACTAGCCGATTTTGTAAATCTAACCTATGCTAACCCAAATAAACACAACAGTATCGAAATTGCATTAGCAATTATATTTTTTGGTATACAAATATATTGCGATTTTTCAGCATATAGTGATATAGCTATCGGTTCAGCCAGAACTATGGGGTATAAATTAAATATAAATTTTAACAGACCATATATAGCCCATTCATTTGCTGATTTTTGGCACCGTTGGCATATAAGTTTATCTACTTGGTTTAGAGATTATGTATATATACCTATGGGTGGAAATAGAGGGTCTAAGTTTAAAAAAAATATAAATATATTAACCACCTTTACTATCAGTGGGTTGTGGCATGGGGCAAATTTTACATTTGTGTTGTGGGGATTTATTCACGGGTTGTTTTTAGCTATAGAAAAAGAGTATATTGAGAAAATTAAATATAGCTTTTCTAAAAAAATATATACCGTATTAGTGTTTATCACTGTAAGTCTGTTATGGGTTTTATTTAGAGCTGAAAATTTCACAAAAGCCATACAAATATATAAAGGCTTGTTTTTAAAAATAAAGTTTGCCATTCCATTCGGAAGTGGTTTTGAAAAAGTCTCGTCATTAGCAATTGTTCCTTTTGTGTTAGTATTAATGTTTTATATGGAAAAAAGAGGCGGATTGCATCCTTTGTATCATTTTACACAACATAAATCATTTGCTTTTCAAACGGTGTTTATATTGGCTTTCATATTCGTTATTTTGTCGTTTGGTGCATTCATTTCTCCATCTTCATTTATATATTTCCAGTTTTAAAAATCTATACAACCCATTATTATTCCTTGGTATCTCCATTTTCTTAACCACATTTGATAGGTTTGGTTATTTTTAAATATATACTCTTTACTAGCTTTATAATATATTGTCTTTTTAAGTTTCGTTTCGAAAGTGATTCTAATTTTTGTGTTTTCATATTTCTTATCAAAATATACTTCATAATATTTGTCAGAAATACGGGTAATTTTTAAAGGAAAAATTTCTTTGTTGTCAATTTCAAAAAACAAATCACCATCATGGTCATCATGAAAAGGATGGCCAAAGAAATTAATTTTTATGTTGAAAGCAGTATCTTCTTTTGCTTCAGGGTTTGCATTTTTTGAGTTTTTTTCTGAGGTTGTGGTTATATAATCATCTGCGTTATTTGGTATCATCCGAATTTGGCTATGGCTTATGTTAATGCTTAAAGCCAAAGTTGCAGCAATGGATGTAAGCCCTTTCCAATAATTTGCCAATACCCAAGTGTTTGGTTTTTCTATTACGTAAGTTATATTCAGTTGCCCAGCTTTAAACCTACCACAAAAACCTTTTGGGGTGTTTTTAAAAAAATCAATAAGTTGTTCGTCACTGTATTGCGTAAAGTCTATAATGTTTGTTTGACAACTACTGCAAAATTTTCCTGTTTCTGAAAGTTTCATTTTTTGCCAATTCTCATTACAAGGATTATTGATTGTAGGATGAATATATGCTGGCATACACACAAGACACAAATAAATACAACTAGGTTAACTTTAACTTTTGAATTTTTAAAAACAATTTCGTTTGAATTGTGAAATTCTGTCAGATTTTGTCGCAGTTTTAGAAAGCTGTTTTAGGTGATATAAGCCAAGTTATGCCAATTTGAATGTGAAAATATTTGGCAAAATGCTTGATAACCATGAGTAAAGAAAAAAATAAAACATGGCAAAAATTATAGGAATTGACCTCGGAACAACTAACTCTTGCGTATCAGTAATGGAAGGCAATGAGCCAGTAGTTATCGCAAACAGTGAAGGTAAAAGAACTACTCCCTCTATTGTTGCATTTTTAAAAGATGGTGAACGTAAAATTGGAGACCCTGCTAAACGTCAGGCTATTACAAATCCAAAAAATACTATTTCATCAATCAAAAGATTTATGGGGAACACCTTTGACCAAGTAGAATTGGAAAGAGGTCGTATGCCATACGAAGTTGTTAAAGGAGATAATAATACTCCAAGAGTAAAAATTGACGAGAGATTATATTCACCTCAAGAAATCAGTGCAATGATTCTTCAAAAAATGAAGAAAACTGCTGAAGACTTTCTAGGTTATGAAGTGAAAGAAGCTGTAATCACAGTACCTGCATATTTTAACGATGCACAAAGACAAGCTACCAAAGAAGCTGGTGAGATTGCTGGACTTACAGTTAAACGTATCATCAACGAACCAACTGCTGCAGCATTAGCTTATGGTTTAGACAAGAAAAATATAGATCAAAAAATAGTGGTGTTTGATTGTGGTGGAGGAACCCACGATGTATCAGTACTTGAATTGGGCGAAGGCGTATTTGAAGTAAAATCAACTGATGGTGATACTCACCTTGGTGGTGACGACTTTGACCAACGTATCATCGATTGGTTGGTTCAAGAGTTTAAAGATGAAAACAGTGGATTAGATTTGAGCAAAGACCCAATGGCTTTGCAACGTTTGAAAGAAGCTGCTGAAAAAGCTAAGATTGAATTATCAAGTTCTTCTGTTTCAGAAATAAACTTACCATATATCATGCCAGTAGATGGCATACCTAAGCACTTAGTACGCTCATTAAGCAGAGCTAAGTTTGAACAATTGGTTGACGATTTAATTCAACGTACCATCGAGCCATGTAAATCAGCACTTAAAAATGCAGGGTATACAATTGGTGATATAGATGAAATAATCATGGTGGGTGGCTCTACTCGTATTCCGGCTATTCAAGCAGCTGTTGAGAAGTTCTTTGGTAAAACTCCAAACAAAGGTGTAAACCCAGATGAGGTTGTTGCGATTGGTGCTGCTATTCAAGGAGGCGTGTTGACAGGTGAAGTGAAAGATGTATTGTTGTTAGATGTAACGCCACTTTCATTAGGAATTGAAACCATGGGAGGTGTGATGACTAAATTAATAGAGTCTAACACTACTATTCCAACTAAAAAATCAGAAGTGTTCTCTACAGCAAGCGATAACCAACCGTCAGTAGAGATTCATATATTACAAGGTGAAAGACCAATGGCTAATCAAAACAGAACCATTGGAAGATTTCATTTAGACAGTATTCCGCCAGCACAACGTGGAGTGCCTCAAATTGAAGTAACATTTGATATAGATGCAAATGGTATCTTAAATGTGAGTGCTAAAGACAAAGGAACTGGTAAAGAGCAAAAAATTAGAATTGAAGCTTCAAGTGGATTGAGTGACGCAGATATCAAACGCATGAAAGACGAAGCAACTGCTAATGCAGAAACAGACAGAAAAGCCAAAGAAGAAGTAGATAAATTAAACACCGCTGACACTTTAGTTTTCAGTACTGAAAAGCAATTGAAAGAATATGGTGATAAAATTCCAGCTGAGAAAAAACAAGCCATTGAAGATGCTTGTAACCAATTGAAAACAGCACAACAAAACAAAGATTTTGCAGCCATTGATACAGCTAGTGAAGCTTTGAACAACGCATGGCAAGCAGCATCACAAGATATGTATAATGCAACACAAGGTGAGCAACAACCAGGTGCTGAAGGTCAAGCTAATCAAGAGACTCCTAAAGACAAAGAAGTTACGGATGTTGACTTTGAAGAAGTAAAATAATAAACCTATTTAATAAGTATATAAAACCCTGACCTTAATTGGTTGGGGTTTTTTGTTTAGTCAAATTAAAATATATTGTTCATATACTTTTGTTTTTCATATTTTTGCGTAAACTAAATACAATATAATTTTATGGGAGACAATACTTTAAAAGTACTATTAGTTGCAATAACTATTGTTGCAGCTGTTGAAGGCGTTATGCTTGCATCTGGTGGAAATACACCAACCCAAACTTCATGTGATGATTCTCAAAGATATCCATCTGAGATTATTGCTGATAATGATGGAGGTGTAAATATAGACATCAAAACAAAAGAAGCTCAAATTACTGCTTATACTGATTTAGTAAAAGAAGATTCAAGTGCTTTTAGGTTTTGTATCATCAGCAAAAAAGCCATCGATTCAATATTTTCAAGCGATGCAAAACATAATGCTTTGATTTGTGAAATGGCAATGAACGAAGATAATACGGCTAAAACCATAATTTTCTCTGGCTTAACATCTAAACATTTTGAAATAACAGACAATATCGCCAATTCAAAAAACTTTGCGTCTAGATATTATTGCCCAAGAAGATGCCAAGTTGATTGAGCATTATAATGGTTGAATTATGAAAAAATGCTTTTTTGTCTTTTTTTCTATTCTGACAAGTTATAGTCAGTTGATGGCTAGTGATGCTTATTTAGAGATAATTTCAAAGCTTAAAAAAGCAACTCAAGTAGATACAGGTTTAATAAATTTAGCCAATGCTGAGGCTTTAGATTTAGCCCTAAATGGCCAATATAAAAAAGCAGAACAAATTAGTGCTTTAACCTATAGTCAAAGTAAAAAAGATAATTATAAAAGAGGCCAAGCGGCATCTTTATATACATATTCAATTATAAAACTTGGAAAAGGTGATGTAGAAAATGGTTTGAACCATTTAGTTGAATCAAGAGTGATATATGAATCAATAAATGATTCTAATGGAATTGTAAAATGTTATGTAGAGTCTGGAATTACATATTTTACTCAAAAAGAATTTAAAGATGCTTTAAGGGAATTTGAAAATTGTTATAAATTTATTCAAATTAAAGAAGAAAATAAAATAGCTTTAAATAGGTATTTATCTGGTTTGTGTTTGATAGAGTTGAATTTATATGAGCGAGCAGAGTTATATTTAAAACAGGCTGAACAATTATATATTAAAAACAACCTGATTTTTAATACACATGAATGTTATACAGGTTTAGCAGAGTTATATTTTAAAAGAAAAGAACTTGCTTTGGCTAAAAAATACTATGAAAAGAACATAGATTATTTCTTAGATGAAAAAGAGTACACAGGTTTGGCTATAAATACTTTTGGTTTAGGTAATATATATAATTTACAAAACAACTATAAAGAGGCTAAAAAGTATTATTTAAATGCATATAACTATAGTCTGCTTTCGGGTGAATTGTATAGAAAAGATGAATATGCTAAAGCTTTGTCAGCGTTATATTTGAAAGAAAAAGATTATAAGAATGCATATACATATAACGAAATTTTTCATGCGGCACATGATACTTTTTACAACAGTGAAAACTCAAAAGCAGTAAATACGCTTCAATCAAAGTTGAAAATTGCAAGAAAGCAATATGAAAACGATTTGTTAAAGAAACAACAGATTGCTAAAGATCAAATTATAGCTGCTCAGACTAATTTTTTATATGTAGTGGTAGGAGCATCAGCTTTGCTTTTAATATTTGCAATATATGCTTATGTTCAATTTCAAAACAAAAAACGTTTAAGCAAAGAATTGCTCAGACTGAATAGCGATATTTTATTGTTATCTAAAGAAATTGAAGAAAAAAACAAATTATTAGAGAAAGACAATTATAAAAAAGCCATCAATATTCAAGCAAAAGAGAAGAGGATTTTAGATTTTGCTTTTTTTAATGCTCATGAGTTGAGAGCAGCTGTGGCCCGTATTCTAGGCCTAGTAAATGTTTTTAAACATAGTTATTATAACCAAGAAGATTTATCGACTATAGTCGAGATGGTTGAGAAATCAACACTAGGATTAGATGATATGGTTAAAGATTTTGGGAACAGACTCATTGTGATTGAAGAAGAAGAAAACAAAAGTGAGTAGGCGAAAAATGATTGAATTGAAGAATAAATAAAGATGTATCACAATAAAATGGTAACAGCAGAAGAAGCTGTAAAATTAGTTAAGTCACACCACAGTATATTTATACATAGTGCCGCAGCTGCTCCGCTGTCTCTCATACAAGCCTTGGTAGACAGAGCAGATGAACTAGAGAAAGTGAAGATTAATCATATACATGTTGAAGGAGAGATAGGTTATTTTGATCCTAAATATAGCGAAAATTTCAGGGTGAACAATTTGTTTACGGGCCCTAATGCAAGGCAAGCAGTAGCTGAAGGTAGAGCAGATTATGTACCTGTTTTTTTAAGTGAAGTTCCTTTGCTTTTTAAAAGAGGTATTTTGCCTATTGATGTTGCTTTTCTTCAGCTTTCTATGCCTGATAAGCATGGATATTGTAGCTTTGGAACTTCAGTTGACGTAAGCATTTCAGCTTCTAAAGTAGCAAAAGTAATTATTGCTGAAATAAACCATCAAATGCCACGAACTTTTGGTGATGGAATTATACATATAAGTCAGGTTGATAAAATTGTAGAAGTAAACAGGCCATTACCAGTTCACCCTATAGTTATTCCAAATGAAGTAGAAACTATCATTGGTAAATATATAGCTGAGTTGGTTGATGACCGAGCAACAATACAAATGGGCATAGGTGTAATACCTGATGCTGCATTGGCCTCTCTCATCCATCACAAAGGACTTGGTGTTCATTCTGAAATGTTTTCGGATATGCTAATGCCATTAATTGAGTCTGGAGTAGTTACAAATGAATTTAAAAAGAAACACAGAGGTAGTGTTGTTTCAAGTTTTGTTGTGGGTTCTAAAAAATTGTTTGATTTTATAGATGATAATCCGATTATAAGAATGTTGGATATGGAATATGTAAACAATGCCAACGTGATTAGACAAAATCCCAAAGTAACCGCCATCAATAGCGCTATAGAAGTGGATATCACTGGTCAAGTTTGCTCAGATTCTATTGGTTCAAAAATATATTCAGGGGTTGGTGGCCAAATGGATTTTATTAGAGGGGCATCACTTTCAGAAGGTGGCAAACCCATTATAGCTTTACCTTCTACTACATCAAATGGTATTAGCAGAATTGTGAGTTTTTTAAAACAAGGTGCAGGTGTGGTTACTACTAGGGCTCATGTTCATTTCGTGGTCACAGAATATGGGATAGCAAACTTATATGGCCAAAACCTTAGAACTAGGGCTACAGAAATGATAAAGATTGCACACCCCATGCATAGAGAACAATTAGAAAAAGAAGCATATACTTTTTTAAAACATATATAAATAAAAAGAGCTGACAATTAATTGCCAGCTCTTTTTAAGTTAGATTGATTAGTTTTTCTGTATGATGATTTTCTTAGTTATGATATCTTGTGAAGTTTGAATTCTAATGAAATAAACGCCTTCAGGATATTTGCTCAAATCAATAGACTGCTTACCTTGATTCAATTTGCCAGTTAACACTTGTTGACCAGAAATATTAACTATATAATAATTGCTGTTTTCTATAGCCCAATCAATGGTTACTGATTCGTTTGCTGGGTTTGGATATATGTCTATATTGCTTTCGTTTATGCTGTTATTAATACCATTAAAGCAGTTAATAGTTTTTGTAAAGCAATATATTGTATCACACAACTTACAAGTATCAGTTACTTTAACACATATATCATATGTTCCATTTTGAGTAATAGGGTAGTATATAGCCATTCCTTTACCTGCAAAGTTGTTGTTTACTTTCCATTCATATCTTAAGCAACTTGAACCTGAATTAAATGATATATATGCATTCACTGTTTTCTTAGTGGCATTACATGAATCCCAAACCATATTATTCATTTGTCTATTACTCCAATTGCATCCGTTGCTACCACCTGAAAAACAAGTAATAGTTTTAGTACTACAAAAAACAGTATCACAGTTATTACAAGTATCTGTTACTTTCACACAAATATTATAGCTGCCATTTTGTGTGATAGGATAATATATATATTGAGTTCCATTTCCAACTTTAATACCATTAATTGTAAATTGATATTTGTAACATTTAGCATTAGGTGAGTTGAAAGATACATAACCGTTTAATGTTTTTGAAGTATTGGTGCATGAGTCCCAGAATTTAGTATTAGGATATCTGCTACTCCAGTTACAAGTATTGTTGTTTGAGATGCATGTTATAACTCTTTGACTACAGAATATAGTATCACAATTATTACATGTATCTGTTACTTTCACACACACGCTGTAAGTGTCGTTTTTAGTAATATTATATTTGAATAAATTAGAGTTGATATTGGTAGGTACACCGTTTACTGTCCATTTATATATCAAACAACTGGTATTAGAATTAAAAACTATATATGCATTTAGTGAATTTACTCCCACTTTACATGAATCCCAGAAAGTACTCCCAGGTCTTTTACTTTGCCAATTACATGGAGTGCTATTAGAGAAACAACTAACAGTTCTTGTACTACAAAAAACTGTATCACAATTGTTGCAAGTGTCTGTTACTTTCACACATAAATTGTAACTTCCATTTTGTGTTACAGGGTAATATATATTGTTTTTGTTGCTGCCAACATTGTTCCCATTTACAGTCCATTCATATCTGAAACAACTAGTTCCATAATTGAATGGAATATAACCATTGATGGTTTTGGATGTTGTTGTACAAGAATCCCAAAATTTAGGAGTTGGGTATCTTGATTTCCAATTACAAGGGGTGTTATTAGAGAAACATGTAACAGATCTAGAACTACAAAATACTGTATCGCAATTATTACAAGTATCAATAACTTTTACACATAAGTTGTAATTTCCATTTTGTGTTACAGGATAATTTATATATTGAGAATTATTTCCTACTTTAACACCATTCACAGCCCATTGATATATACAACAGCTTGCAAATGAAGCGTCAATTGTTATAATGCCATTGATCGATTTTGAGGTATTTGTACATGAATCCCAAAAGCTTGCACTTGTTTTTCTACTTTTCCAATTACAAGTATTCCCGTTTGAAAAACATGTAACAGATCTAGAACTACAAAAAACTGTATCACAATTGTTGCAAGTGTCTGTTACTTTCACACATAAATTGTAACTTCCATTTTGTGTTACAGGGTAATATATATTGTTTTTGTTGCTGCCAACATTGTTTCCATTTACAGTCCATTGGTATTTGAAACAGCTAGTTCCATAATTGAATGGAATATAACCATTGATGGTTTTGGATGTTGTTGTACAAGAATCCCAAAATTTAGGAGTTGGGTATCTTGATTTCCAAATACATCCACTATTGCCACTTGAAATGCAAGTAATAATTCTTTGACTACAGAAAATAGTATCACAATTGTTACAAGTGTCAATCACTTTTACACACACAATATATGTATCATTTTTGGTTATATTGTATTTGAAGATGTTTGAAGTATTGCTAGTAATAACTCCATTTACTGTCCATTTATATTTAAAACAGCTAGTACTTGTTTTAAAAGCTATATATGCGTTTAAAGAATTTGCTCCTACTTTACAAGAGTCCCAAAAGTTTGTTCCAATGCCTCGGCTTTTCCAATTGCATTGGGCTTCAGCAGGATTGTAGCTGGCAAAAGCTAACATTCCTAACAGTAGTAATAGTAAACATTTTTTCATTTTCGTATTTAGTTGATTGATCAATAACAAGACACAATAATAAGTTGAAGGTTGATAAAAATAATCAATAAAACTTTTAAAATGATTGAATTACAAATAAAACCTCATTAAAACAAGGCATTAGCGAATGGTAAAATTTTTATCTAATTAAAGTTGCAGTTCCAATAGTTGTAAAAGTTCCATTGGGCATTTTTTTGCCAGGCCAAATACTCCCGTCTATAAAAGTAGCATCAATTTTCCAAACATATACATCTTGTTTGCATGGATGCCCTTTCCAAGTTCCATCCCATCCATATTTGGGTCTGGTGTTTTCAAGTTCAGTGCTTTCCCATATGAGTTCACCCCATGTGGTAAATATTCTTATATGATAGGTCATCAACCCAATACCTTTTGGTAAAAACAACCTAGAATCTCCCGTATTATCTTCAGGGGTAAAAGCATTAGGGACAAACAGACCTTTCATCAAATCTATGTGTAAAGGATGTTCTATAGTATCTGTACAATTTTTATCGCTAAATGCAAAAAGTTTTACAAAATAATCACCATGAAGATCATATCTATGCATAGGGTTGGTATCTGTGCTTAATTTTCCATCATCAAAATTCCAAAGGTATCTATCACTATAACTACTTACATTAGCAAATTGCACCATACCAGCATTTACTGTGCCTACAAAATTCCAATTAAATTCAGCTATAGGTTTTTGCCAAACATCAATATTTATTGTTTGAATGGTATCTCTACAGTTGCCATTTTCAATGGCTAATGTCACTTGATGTTTACCTGCTTGGTTATATATATATATAGGAGATTCATCCACACTAGCGTTCCCATCGCCAAAATCCCATATGTTTTTAGTGTTATTTAAACTGTTGTTTGTGAATTTTACTTCTAACGGCATACAGCCACTATCAATAGACGCTGAATAATTTGCTCTAGGTTCTGCAGCAACTATATAAGGTGTAATAAATGTATCTAGACAACCATTGCTCGTATATGAAATTAAGGATACATTATAAATGCCTGTGGCAGTATATATAGTTGAAGGATTGGCAAGTGAACTTACTTTAGTGTTGCCGAAATTCCATAAATAATTTACAGCACCAATACTTATATTATTAAATGTAACTATTAATGGTGTATCACAAGCTTCTTTAGGGTTAATAGTAAATGCTGAAACTGGGTCAGGATATATACTCACTGTTTGTGAAGTAGTATCATAACAATTAAAATTGTTTTTTACAATTAAGTTTGGATGATATATACCAGGTTGGTAATATATATGCGATGGTGACGCTAAATTACTTGCATTGTTCCCGCTAGTTATATCGTCAAAATTCCAAATCCATAGTAACACATCTGTCGAACTTTGATTGGTGAATTGAGCATCCAACAATACACAATTATCTGTGTCGTTTAAGGTGAACAATGCAGTTGGTTTAGGTCTCACATAAACCCAACGTGATGCTTGAGTTTGACAACCATAAGTGCTTGTAGTTGTCAATTTTACTTGGTAATTATTTGCAATAGTATATTGTGTACTAGGGTTCAATAAATTTGAGTTGAGTGAATTGCCAAAAACCCATGAAGAGCTAAATGTTCCGTAACCTATAGTGCTATTATTAGTAAAGTTATATATATTGTTGTTTACGCATTGGTCGCTATCATTTATACTAAAGTCAGTATATGGCATAGGTCTTACATATGATGGTTTATATAAGCTATCAACACATCCCAAGTCTGATATAGCTAATAATTTTACATTAAATGTATCGCTATGGTTATAAGTATGCGTTGGATTGTTAGCATTGTAAAACGTGCTGTCATCCATGTCCCATATATAGTTTAAGCTACCATACGTTACAGTAGAATTGTTTGTGAAATTAAATATATTATTAGTCAAACATTGGTCACTATCATTCATAGAAAATGCTACGATAGGTTTAGGGAAAACAGTTATTGATTGAGTGGTAGAATCAACGCAACCTAAGTCAGATGTGACTTTAAGTTTTACAAAATAAGTTCCATAAGTTGTATATGTTTTTAGTCCATCGGTGTTTATACCTGAAGGAATATATATAGATGCATCGCCATAGAACCATTTGTAGGTATTATTTCCTGTACTAATAGTTGATTGGTTATAAAATGTATAACTGTTTTTATTTACACATTGGCCAGTATCATTTATACTGAAAGCTGGTGTTGGTTTAGGAGCAACAACTATTTTTTTCGATAAAGAGTCTACACAAAAACGATCACTTATTGCAAGTAAGGTTATGGTATATATTCCTGCAGTTGAATATGTATGTGCTATTGTATTACTAGATAATGTTTGTCTATTCCCATCTCCAAAATCAATTTCATAACTTAAACTTCCATATGGTATATTAGAATTGTTACTAATTATAAAGTTTTGAGCATTTACACATTGGTTGGTGTCATTTATATTAAAACTAACATTTGGTTTTGGCCAAACCACAATTGCTTGGGTAAAAGAATCTATACAACCAAAATTGGTTACCCCTTTAAGCTTAACTTGGTAGTTTCCGTAATTTAAGTAACTGTGTGATGGACTTACAAGCGATGATGTATTTGCATCACCAAAGTTCCATGTATAATTGATACTTCCAACTGCAACCGATGAATTATTAGCAAATTGAAAAACATTTCCATTTACACATAATTCAGTATCGCTAACCACAAAATCAACGGTAGGTTTTACCCTTACCCATACATTTTTATATACTGAATCTTGACATCCATAATTGCTAGTAACATATAACCCAACTATATATTTACCACTATCTAAATAAGTATGGTTAGGTGATGTAATGGTTGAAGTATCACCATCACCCATAGTCCAATAATAACTTAGCGTTCCTGAAGATATAGAGCTACTATTGGTATATAAAAATTGATTTCCATTAATGCATTGGTCGCTATCATTTATAGTAAATGTAGGGTTTGGTTTTGGTCTAACTACCACTTGTTTTTTGATAGAATCAATACAGCCTTCGTTTGTAGTGGCAATAAGTGTAATTGTATATAATCCACTTGTAGTATATGTTTTATTTACGTTGGTTAATGAAGAGGTATTTCCATCTCCCAATCTCCATATATATCCCAATATTCCTGCTGTTGCACTTGAGTTATTGGTATATATAAATGATTGTTTATTTACACATTGATCGGTGTCGTTTACAGAGAAATTAGTTGTTGGGAGTGGGTTTATCTTTATATTTTTGGTGGCCGTGTCAACACAACCATCTTTGCCCACCAATGTCATAGTTATAGTGTAATTCCCTGCTACATTCCAAGTATGGTTAACGTTGATACCAGAGGTAGTATCGCCATTGCCAAAATCCCATATAACTTTTTGTGGGTTGGCTACCGTGCATTTGTAATTCCCTGATTTGCCTAAGCATAAAACAGTGTCGTTCGTATTTATTTTTATTGTATCATTCCCACCTATGGTCACATTTTTTTGTACAGAATCTTTACAACCAAATAGGGTAGTTACTATCAATTTAGTAGTATAATTTCCTGGCTTGTTATATATATATTGACTAGAATTAAAAGTAACAGAGGTATCATTGTTTATAAATTTCCATAATGCTTTGTTTGCATTAAAACTTGAACTATTGGTATAGGTAATCTGAGCAGGGAAACAAGCAAACGTATCACTTAATGAGAAATTTGCCGTTGGTTTAGCATATACAAATACAGTTTTATAAGCGGTATCGTTACAGCTGTTATTGTTGTTTGTAACTAGTCTTACTGTGTAAAAAGTATCTCTTCCTGCTGTTGTTAATAAAGGTGAAGGATTTAAGTTGTTTGAAGTATTGCCGTTCCCAAAGTTCCATAAATAATTGTTACTATTAGTTGATAAACTTGCACTAAACTTAGGATAGAATGGCTCACATCCGCTTGTTGTATCTGCTGATATAATGGCTTTAGGTTTTTTATAAATGGTGATATTTTTACTTGCTGTATCATAACATGAAAGACCGTATATATTTACATTTCTAGCTATCAGTTTTACTTGATATACACCAGAGTTTGCATATATATGTTGCGGATTCACAGCAATGCTAGAATCGCCATCGCCAAAATACCATATATACGAATTAGCTGATGTAGTTTTATTGGTAAAGTATATCGTAGATGGTTCACAATAATTTCCCGAATCAACAAAAGAGGTAATAGGTGGGTCGGTTACTATAATAGGAATATATATGGTGGTATCGCTACATCCATTACTCGAAGTGAGTGCAACACTAAACGAGTCTGCTTTGGTAAAAGTCCATTGTGCATGTCTTGTGTTTGTTGTATTGATACTGTCAAAATTCCAAGTAAATGTGTTAGCTCCTGTAGTGTTATTAGTAAATGTTACTGTTAATGGATTACAACCCATGCCGTTGGCGGGATTTATAGCAACATAAGGTTTTACAGAGTTAGGATAAACAATTATATCATGCATTTCTGAGTCAATCTGACATTCATTTACAGCATATATTTTTACATGAAAAGTGTCAGTAACTCCAGTATAGAAAATATGTAATAACTTATTTTGAGAGTATACAGTATCATTTGCTGTTGAATCATCCCAAACCCAAACGAAATAATTATATAACTTTGATGCAATACTGTCAACTCCCATACTTTGGTTATATCCCCAAATTTTAAGTGGAGAGCAGCCCCATTGCTTGTTAGTAGTAAAATGTGCAATTGGGGTAGTTCGAATACGCACTGAGTCTTCAAATACAGAAGTATCGCACATACTATAAACTGTTAGTTTAATTTGGAATACCGAATCTTTTCCTAAGTTATTCTTAAAATAATTTTTGGTTAATGGGTTAGCCAAAGTTGAAGTGTTTCCATCTCCAAAATCCCATAAATAGGTGAAATATCCTGTTTGAATTTTATTTGCTGTAGTATTTGTTAAAATAACAAATGAATCACATGTTACAGAATCCTTTATTTTAAATGAAACATGGGGCGGTTCTAAAACCGTTATTATAATTGAATCTGTTGATATATTGCATTCATTAAATGCTTTCAATGTGACTTTATAATGTCCTTCAGTTGCATATTGATGATTGAAATTAACCTTGTTTGTTGTTTTGTATGTAGACCCATCTCCCATATCCCAGAAGAATGTATCAACATTTCCATATGAGAAATTTGAAAATATAATGTTAGCTGGAGATAAAGGATAAGTACATATAAGTGTATCTGAAACTTTTAATTTGGATGTCGGACTTGGCTTTACTCTCAGACTATCATAAACAGTGTCTTTGCAGCCATATAAAGTTTTTGCAATCAATCGAACTATATAACTTGTATCGGAAATGGCAGAAGGAATATATAAGTGATTTGGTGAGTTGAAAATCGAACTATCACCATCTCCAAAATGCCAACGATAAGATAGGGTAGTATTCCCAACGGATTGATTAGTAAATTGAACTAAAACAGGTCCACAACTATAACTGCTATCTAAAATAAATTTGGCCTTCGGTCTTGGATGCACCATTACTTGTTTATATGTTGTATCTCGACATCCATGCTTTGTTGTTACCACCAAACTGAATTGATATATACTATCAGCTGCTCCTAAGTTTTCAGGAATACTAAATGTTGGAGACATTATAGTTTTATTGTTAATACTCACATTGGTATTTGCTGTATTCCACAAAAAAGATACTCCATATAAACTATTGTTAATTACATTGAAAATTTTTGGACCACAGCTACTATCAGGAGTAGGATTGAAAGAGGCAATTGGTCTTGTTGGAATGACAATTGGTTTTGTGATGCTATCTATACATCCAAAATCTGAAGTGGCGATATAAGTAATCCTATAATTATTATAAGTACCTGATTGGTTGTCAGGGAAACTTATTTGAGTATTGCTCGAACTGGTATCATTTGAAACAGAAGTGCCAGATTGATTTACAAACCACTTATATGATATAATTGATGGATTTTGATTAGATGTATTAGAAACAGTTAATTTAAAGGGTACACATAAGGTATCTGACGATTGGTTAAAGGAAGGATTCGGTAATGGTTTAACTCTTATTTTTTGTGTGATGCTATCTTTACAACCGGTTCCGGCAATGGATATTTGTTTTACAATATATATAGAATCAAAATTACCTGTATTATTAAATTGAATACCACTAGGATTTTGCAGAGTGGATGTTTGTCCATTTCCAAAATTCCAAAAATATGTCAATCCTGTTGATGGTTTTGAACTATCAGCAAAATTTATAATTAATGGATGACAACCAATCGTATCACTAGGAATAAATCCTGGTTTTGGATTTGGAATAGTTTTTATAATCATTCGCAGCGTGTCATTCAGACAAGCATTTTTTGAGTAAGCAATTAATGAGACTTCAACAGAATCATTTGCTTGGTTAATTGTGTATCCCGGAAACATAAGATTGGCTCCGGTTTGGATACTACCGATTTGTGCGCCATCTACCAACCATTTATAAATGCTGTTTGCTTTCGGAAAGTCAATAGGTTTTATGATACTTGTATCAATAACAAATGGTGCGCAGGCTGATTTTTTTGTAGCCATGAATGTAGCCTTCGCATTGGGTCTTACTATTAATTGGGCAGATTGGGTATCTACGCAATGATAGATGCTATGGGTGGCTGTTAGCAAGAAATGATATATAGAATCATCGGTGCTTGTATTTGTATACCATAGAGAAGAATCTATTGCATTGGAACTTATTCCATTCCCATAATTCCATAGGTAATTTATATTATTATATGGTTTGGTCTTATTTGTGAATAAAACCTTTACCGGTTCACAAGTATCGCTTACTGAAATAGAGAAATCGGCTATGGGTGTTGGAAAAACTCTAAAAGAGTCAATCAATGAATCTCTACAACCATATGAAGTGATTACTTTTTGTTCTATAGTATATTTCTTTAATGTACTATCGTTGTTGATGCTAAAGCTTAAATTGGGAGAAGCAATATTGTTAGAACTTATAGTAACACCTGATGATGGGGTTACATTCCATAGGAAAGTAGAATTATATAATGCCTTATTGGTGAGATTATATGAATACGCTCCGCAAGCAGCAGTATCAGTAGTAAAACCTGCTTTTGGTCTAGTTCTTACAATTAAGGTATCAGATGTTGAATCTATACAACCTTTGTTAGTAGTTGCAATTAAATAAAAAATAAATGTTGAATCACTTCCACTTTGGTTATCTGAAAAAATATAGTTAGGATTCTGAGTTCCGGAAGTTCGAACTATATTAATTCCATTTTGTATCCTCCAATCCCAGTTGCTTATAATTGGAGTTGCTGAAGTATTGTTTGTTGGAGATAAATTAAATGGAGCACATGCAGTTTTCGGAATGATGAATAATGGTTTTGGTCTCGGATTAACAAAGACTTTTTTAGTTAATGTATCAATACATCCGAATGATGTTGTGATTTTATGAAATGAATTGTATATAATTCCTTGAGGGTAATAATGTGATGTGCTTTTTGTATTTGAGGTATCCCCATCTCCAAAAGTCCAATAGTATAATGTCGTTGTAGAATTTATAGGAATTATGGATGAATCTATAAATTGTGTTGCATAACCTTGGCATACTGTGTCAGAAGTAAAGATAACCTTTGGACGGCTTCGAATTGTATAGTTAGCATTTGCCGTATCCAAACAACCATATGAGGTAGTACTAATTAATTGAATGGAGAAATTGCTATCAATTCCTGTTTGATTATCGGGAAAACTAAAAGAAGGATTTTTTATAGTATCAGTTCTAATAATTGATGAACTATATACAATACTCCAATTCCAATTAGCAATATTTGGCGTAGCTGGAGTTGTATTGATTGGTTTTACAGTATCAGGTGCACAATAATTATTATTTACGCTAAATGCTGGATGCGCCAATGGGTGCAATACAATATTTTTCGAGATTGAGTCTTTACAGCCACTTCCAGCAGTGATTACAAATTTCACTTTATATATAGAATCAACAGTTCCAGTATTGGTAAAAACAACACCTATAGGATTTTGCAGATTGGAAGTTTGTCCGTTTCCAAAATCCCATAAGTACCCTAACCCTCCATATGGGGAAGAAGAATCAGAAAAATTAATAGCCGCTGGTGCGCAAATGGTATCAATAGAAAAGAATTTAGGTTTTGGATTAGGTATCGTTTTAAATACAACTTTAAGCGTGTCATTTTTGCAACCGTTGGTACTGATTGCGACTAAAGAAATAATTGCAGAGTCGTTGGCAAGTGAAATGATATATCCTGGGAATTTGAGATTAGCACTTGTTTGAGCAGCACCGAAAGGAACTCCATTTTTTAACCA
>CANHGM010000003.1 GCA_947460345.1 Bacteroidota bacterium
ATAACATTTAGCCGAGTAGACGAAAAAGCCCCGCAAAAAAGCCCTTGAGACCACTAATCTCAAGGGCTTTTTCTGTTCTACTCGGTGTTGACTGAAACGCGTCAGTTCTTAGGGAAAAAAGTAGCTTTTCCAACAAGTCCATTTGTATATGTTTCCTAAGAGTTGAATCTTGGTAGTATACATTTTTAAGCGCTGTATATATTTTTTCAAGGTCATTGTATATATTTTGAGTGTGCGTGAGCTGCAATTTTGTATATATTTTTGTTTGGGACTGTTCCTTCCCCATACTGCAATTTTTGTTTGTTTGCAGTCATATGATTGTGGTAGAATGAAGAGGTAGTATCGAGGTTTATAATATATATTTCATTCACGTTTAATTATATGTTTTTGTTTATAAGTAATAGACACAAGCTCCAGCCGTCCTTGTTTGCAGCAAGGGCATTGTAGCGGATCTTTGCCATAGCGTGAGGCAAACTTGATATACCAAGGCGTGTCTACTTTGGGTGGATGAAGCGGTAGTTTGAGCGTGGAGAGTATATCATTGATACGGGTGGTGCGTTTATAGTTTTTATATATACCGTAAGAACGAATTTTGCAAAAACCCTTGGGCAATATATGTTGCGTAAACCTGCGTATAAACTCATATCCATCAAGTGTCATCATTGCCTTTTGTCCGCCTTTGTTATAGTTTTTATATTCAAAAGTGACGCGGTTGTCATCATCTATATTTTTGATGCGGTGGTTGGTAATCGCTACTTTGTGGGTGTATCTGCCCAAGTATTCTATTACTTGTTCAGGTCCGCCAAAAGGCTGTTTGGCATATACAATCCAGTCTTTGCTATAGAGTTTATTAAGCATGGATATACATGCATCGGTATCGGTTAGCTTGAGTTTATTCGTGCGTATATATACTTTAAGTTGTTCTATCATTCTTGCCCGATAAACTTGTTGCATGGCTTGCACCGGATAAAGCGCTCTATACTTTACTTTCTTGCCCTCTATCCATTTGCTTTGAGGGTTGAGTCCGCCACCGGTAACAATGCAATGCACATGTGGATGGTAAGAAAGCTGTTGCCCCCAAGTATGAAGAATGGAAATGATGCCTGTTTCGGCTCCCATATACTTTTGGTCTGCCGAGAATCGCTTAAGTGTATAGGCACTTGTTTCGAACAGTAAACTATATAATTTTTTTTGGTTGCCCATAAACAAACTATTGAGTTCATGAGGAACCGTAAAAACGATATGATAATATTTGCATGGTAGAAGTTCGCGCATGCGAGCTTCTATCCAATCTTCTTTGCGCAGTGCACCACAACTCGGGCAATGACGGTTGCGACAGCTATGGTATTGCATCTGTTGGTTCTTGCAACTCTCCGCATTGCATGTATATAAGTGATAACCCAAGGCTTGCGTGCGACACTCGGTGAGTTGATGTAACACATGGTGGGTAGGTTTGGGGGCATGCTCGTGCCAATTCGGAAGCCATTTTAAAAGCTTCTGAATACTAAATGCAGTCTCCATCACTTATATATTCTTCACATCCAATGGCACTCTTTCGAGTTCGTTTTGATTGTATAATTTGTCGAGCGGAGAAACAATGCCCATGCGTTTTTTGCTTTGCAGATGAAGGTATATCATAGTCGTTTCAATTTTTGAATGACCAAGCAGTTCTTTGATAGTATGAAGGTCGGTTCCTGCATCAAGCATGTGGGTGGCAAAGCTGTGGCGGAGGGTATGTGCACTATAGCCTTTGTCTTTGAGCCCTGCTGTCACAAAGGCTCGGTTTAAGTGCCATTGAGCTGCTCGTGGGTGTATATATTTTTCGGGAGTTTTGCCTTCGAATAAGTATACTTTAGGTTTGTATATCACCCAATATTCTCTGAGTGTTTGCAGACAAGTAGAGGATAGTAGCAGTCGCCTGTCTTTGCGTCCTTTGCCTCCGCGTAATTGTATATACATTTCCTTTGAGTTGATATCTTTGATGAGAATCTTGGTACATTCCTCTAATCGCACACCGGTAGAATAAAAGAACTCGATAAAGGCACGTTGCTTTAGGTTCTCGCACGAGGCAATCAAATGTTTTACTTCTTCCTCTGTCATGATATTGGGAAGTTTGAATGCCTTTTTGGGATAGAGTTTACTGGGAAGTATATATGGTTTCTTGGCCACATGTTTGAAGAAGAAGCTCAAAGCATGAGCAGTCATTCGGCATTTATCTCTGCCACTGCCAAGGGTGTTCTTGAGATAAAGTATATAATCTTCTATCTCGGAAGTTGTTACCTCGCTTGCAGACTTTTCAGGGTAGTACTCTGCAATAAATCGAATTTCACGCACATAGTTGCGGATACTGCTTGGAGCATAATCGCCCACCTGCATGATTTTGATAAGTTGGGCTATCTCTGCTTGAGAGCCCTCATGGATTTTTTTTTCATGATGTAATTGATTTAGTTTTATATTTGTTTAATGAACTTAAACACGAATGTATATATTTTCGTAAGTATGATATATGCGATTCTCCCTGCCGTGAGGCGGGAGTTTCAGTTCAACAGCACCTATGCGCCATTAAAACGAGCGCATAGCTGCAAAACGTTATGCGGCATGCTATGACGACACACAAGACGACAGACATAGGGACGACCAACCAACAAATTTTAAATGAACTATTTCTATATTTGACACCATGACGCAGACAAAAAAAGTAATCATATTTATCGCAACTATTGTTGTTGTTCTATTTTTAAACATGGTATTAATGATTTATGAAAGCAAAACAGGTTTGCGACTTAGCCGCTGGCTGACCTTTATTGTTCCAATAGGAATTGCATATTTTGTAATTTTCAAATCAGGCAATGACAATAAACCCAAAAATGAAAAAAGCCATGAATGACTTCAATCTAAAAATTAAAAAATATTTTATATGTGCTTTAACCAGTTTCATATTTCTATTGACAAGTCAACATTCGTATAGTCAAGATTATTTTGAGTTCAAAAATCCTTCGTTTTCATTTTCTATTCCAAACGGATGGAAAGAATATAATAAAAACCCATCATTACTCATGTATGGAAAATATGTTAAGGTAAATAATGGAATAATAGGCGGTATTTTAAGGGTTGGGCAAGACATCTATACAGGAAGTCTTGAAACCATATGGAGCCTAAATCCAGAGGCAGAGAAGAAAGAATTGGAAAAAGAAGCAACCTTACGAAATTTCAGTTTTGCAAAAGAAACGATTAATGGACTTAAAACAGTAAAAATAAATTTTGAGACTACTATTGGTGAAAATGATAAACGCAAGGAGTTTAAGGCTGTAATTTATAAGTTCCTTGTAAAACAAGACAAAAAAGAGCATGTTATTTTCTTTTTTCTAATCACTGACCCGAAGGATTTCAATAACGACAATAATGATTTATTGAAAATAATTTCAACATTAAATTTAACATCACAAAAGACAATTTTTAACTCTCAAAAAGAAGTTCAGTTCAAGCAGAAAAAATATACAATTTCTAAACCAGTTGACTATGATTACTTTTCCAATTCAGTTTTCAAAGACATGAAAATTAATGAGTTTACAAAAACTTATTGTTTCACAGATGATATTAGTATTTATGACTTTGAGCTGCTTGTTCCCAAAAAATTAAATGAACAACCGACAATTCATTTCTATACAATGAATGCACTCAAGGAACAAGAAGTTACGCCAGATAATTTTGTGGAATATAAACTATTTTGGAAAGAAATGTATGAAAAATCAAACTATGAAAAACTATTAAATAGTATAATTTCAGATAGTCTTTTGTTCTGTAAGTACGAATTTTCGGACACCAAGCCAATGACATTTACGCATCTTAAGGATGAAAATAAATTACTATCAACACTTGTTATAATTAATGCTAAAACTGAAATTGAGGTAATAAAGAAAATATCTATTACAAATTACATCTATTTAAACGATATTGTAATTTTCATTAAGTTAACTCAAGACTATAAAACCTTTTCCGACATAGAAAAAATTCAAAACAAGTCTAACGTTATTGTTTCAGAATTTCTTAAAAATAACGACAAATGAAAACATCAGCAATAGTCCTCTTAATAATTGGTGTTCTGCTATTACTTATGCAATATGCAGCATACAAGGGTAATGATTTTCAATTTCCAGCTTTCTACAAAGGTGACGACTTTGTAACATCACTATCAATTAACTCCGGTAAAATAATTGGCTATAACTTTTTTGGTTTACTCGGACTTATTTTAATCATAATTGCTATGACAAGAAAATCAAAGCCCAAATGAGACAAGAAGCACGACCGCATAACAGCACATTGGCAATAGGCGGGGTTTCGTCTTCGCTTGACAGTTTTGTGGTAGCCGAAAGTTCAGTTCTCCGAACTAACTTTTGTGCTAAAAAGCCCGCCCATCGCCAATCTGCAAAACGTCAAACTGTCTAAAAACTAAAAAATGCAACCAATTTTAAATAAGTTATTCGGACTCCTATCTTTGAAAAATAATTATATTCAAATCTCAGAGCATTGTTTCTGAGTTTTCAGACAGACTGACGTTTTAAGCAACCTTAAAATAGAACTTGACAAGTTGAAAATTAGAATCTATATTTGCTTATGCCTAAAATTACTATTTATAAATTTCTGACTTTTTAAATTTTCGTCTACGATGCGCTAATGAGCCACCGCATTTGCATATTGTTAAAGAAAAAGAAAATCGACAACGTTCTGCAAAAGTTTGGTTGGAGACTTTTAAAGTTGTTGAAAAAGTTACACTAAACGAGAAGTAATAAAATCAAGCAATTAGTTTGATTAAAAAGAATCAAACAATACTAATTGAATCGTTTAATAAGGTAAAAAATGGTCAAAGAATAACCACTATAAAATTAAAATAAATGATAACTACACTCAAAAATACCAAAATTTGTATCGAAAAATTAAATTTCGATATTGTTAAATAAGTATCTATATCAGTTTATGAAAAAAAAATATGCATGTATAATATCTTTAATTTTGTGTTTTGTAGTGCAAATATCCAATGCACAAGACATCAATATATCAAATGGAAAAGTATTTGATGGCGAACCTTTTATAGCCATTAACCCCATCAACCATCAAAATATAGTAGTGGCTTGGATGGGTTATGAACCAGGAAATGGATTATTGCTTTCTATCAAAGTTAAAAGCAGTGTTGATGGTGGTAAAAATTGGTCGGCCGCCTACTCCATTCCGCATATGTCAGCCAATTACAAATCTGCTGATGTATCGATGAAGTTTGACAAAAACGGCAATTTGTTTTTATGTTATATAGATTACAGAGAATCTCCTGATTCAGGTGGTGTATATGTAACTGAATCGACCAATGGCGGTAAGAATTGGTCGGCTTCTGTTAAAGCAATTGATGCCTATGCTGATGGCGGAAAAATACCTCTAGACAGACCATGGTTTACTTCAAGTGACGATGGAAATAATATATATATCACCACCAAACCAGCTCCATGGGTAGCTGCACCCAACAGACCTTATTTTGTGTATTCAAACAACAGAGGTAAGACATGGAAACCATGGCGATATATTGACAGTACCAATAACTTTGTTGGCGGGTTGATTGATGCACCTATGGCTACTATTTGCTATGCAGGTCAATCTACTATACATATGGTTTATCCGAGTTATTTGGTGAGTCAGAGTCCGTTTGCTAGGTTTTTATTGGCGAGTTCGACCAACCATGGCCAAAATATAACTTACCAAGAGGTGATTAAAAACACGGTCACTTATAAAAACGACAGTGCCAAATTAGGTTATAAATTGATAGCCAACCCAGCAGACAGCAACCATTTGGTTTTTGTATATATATATGCTCCGAGTACCGATTATGATGTGATGATGGTAGAAACAAAAGATGGTGGGAAAACGTGGTCTAAACCATTGCGAATAAACGATGATGCCTTTGGTAACAAGAAAATGCAAGATTTATGTTGGGCCGCATTTGATAGCAATGGCAGTTTAATTGTGTCTTGGAGAGATAGAAGAAATGGCACAGGCGATGGATATGCTGCAGCAGCTGATATATATTTTGCATATAGAAACAAAGACTCTTTAAACTTTCAAAGCAATATAAAATTAAATTCAACTTTGGCTGCTTATAACAAAATATTGGCACAAAATGGCAACGACTTTATGTGTATAGATATAGTGAACGATACTTTATATGCTACTTGGTCTGATGCCAGAGGAGGCACATTAGATGTTTGGTTTGTGAAGATGCTAGCAAATAATGGTAAAGTAGTTGGTATGTCACAAATAAATGAAGAAGAACAGGTATTATATATATATCCAAATCCAAGTCATGATCGTATATATATACAATTGAAAAACAAAGCTATAATTTCGACAATAGTTATACTAGACGAACAAGGAAAAAGTTTTATAAATATAGATGTAAACCAACCACAAGTTGACCTGAATATTTCTGAATTAAGTACAGGTATTTATATATTAAAAATAGGAAGTGGAGAGCGTATCTATACCCAAAAAATACTGAAACAATAAGAAACCGTTTCTTAAGGCTATATCCCATATATTTGTGATTGAAAATATATGCAAATACTGCTCACTACCCTTAATTCGAAATATATACATCTGAACCTAGCCATCAGGCTTTTATACGAATTAAATAAAAAACACGAAGGTCTAGATTGGAAAGAATTTACCATTAAAGAACCGCAAGATGAAGTAGCGGCTCACTGTGCTCAATACGAAATTGTTTGTTTTAGTTGCTATATATGGAATATTACCCAAACCCTTGAAGTTGCTGCTAAAATAAAAAAACTGAATCCCAATACCAAAATATTACTTGGGGGACCAGAAGTGAGTTATGAGTGGCAAGAGGTGATTGCACTTCCACAAGTTGATTTTATCATTATTGGCGAAGGAGAAATTCCGTTTAGAGATTTTGTGAATGCCTACCCTAACGTGTCAGACGTGGCGGGATTGGTGAGAAAACTGGGTGATGGGTTTCATTATACTCCATCGAACGAAACTTTCAATCTTGAAGAATTTAAAGACGTAAACCCATATATAAACGAACCTCCAGAAAATTTATATAACAAAGTATTATATATAGAAACCTCACGAGGCTGCCCATATAAGTGCGAGTTTTGCCTGGCCAGTTTAGACAATAAAGTGAGGTATTTGCCCATAGATACCATCAAACAGAACTTATTATACTTGATGCAACACGGCAAGGTAATTAAGTTTTTAGATCGCACCTTCAATATCAAAAAAGATTTCACGATAGATATATTCAAGTTTATACTGGAAAACCACAGACCTGAAAATGTGTTTCAGTTTGAGATTACGGCAGACATTGTGCACCCGGACATTATTCAATATATACAAGAGCATATTCCACAAGGATTGTTAAGGTTTGAAATAGGCATACAAACCGTGAATCAGAAGGCTAATTTAGAGGTGAGTCGCAAACAAAATTTCGATAAGACCAAAAGCATTATTGAGCAATTGAGCAATAAAATAGAAATGCATTTGGACTTGATTGTGGGCTTGCCGCTCGATTATTTTGAAGATGTGAAATACAGTATCGAAGAAGTATTCAAACTCTATGCGCCTGAATTGCAACTGGGCTTTTTAAAGTTCTTGAAAGGCACCCCGATGCGTGACAAACTAGACCAGCATGAATACACCTACGACCCGCTCCCACCCTATCAGATTATTGAAAGCAAATATCTATCGAAAGATGAGTTGGAGCAGATAGTGATTTTAGAAAATATCTTAGAAATATATTGGAATAAAAAACGCACCATATATACTTTTAAATATATAAGCGAGCATTACAGCATTTTTGATTTTATGCTCAAATTTGGGAAATATTTTGCAGCCCGTAAGAACTTTCACAGATATACGTTGAATGATATATACGAACTGTTAGACTCTTATATATACGAACAATTTAAAGGAGATAAATACCTAAAGCAAATCTTGGCCATAGACTATTATTTACAACATAAAATAAAGCCTAAAAGTTTGATACATGGCGAAGTGAAAAAAGAAGAAAAATTGAGATTGATAGCGGCCCACAACTTAAACCACCACAAGTATAGACACGTGATTTTACCCATCCATTTCGACTTTGATCACTTTGATAAGACCAATGAAATAGTGGACAAAGAATCGGTGGTGATGATAGAATATAATGGGGTGAACAGGCCTTATGTGGTGGGGTGATATTAGCAGTTAGTTTAGCTACTGATTAATTTGGGGACAAGAAGCTTACAATTTAAAAGAGTATATTATAATAAATACCAGTCTAACATTGATTGGAAGGATTGATTTGATTACCTTGATTTTTATTGGAAAAAATATTTATATTATTGAGAGGCGATTAATTAGAATAGAAAGTAATCAATTTAATCCTATAAATCATGGTACAGACAAAAATACCCCTATTCTTTCCCTTTATTAAACAACTTATAACCTAACAAAGCCATAGGTATATATGCACCGATAATATCTACACAAGCAAACCAAACAGGTGATGGCAACATATATACATTGGCTATTCCCCCTATCATAAATAGTACACCAATGACTATCGCAAATTTTTTATGATGCGAACTAGCTAATAAGGTACATAATGCTGCACCTACAAAGGTTCCTAAAGCATGAGCTAAAAATGGCATTAAGAAATGTTTAGGTTCAAACAAATGCATGGTGTTTTTGACTCCTTCTAAGGTGGTTACATCAGCACCGTTAGGCGGTGGTATGATATACCTGCTGATATTGATTATAAAACCATTGACCACACTTCCAAGTAAAATACCAGTGATGATAGCCAAACTGTTGCGTAAAATATTTTTCATTTATATTTAAATTTTGATATTGTAAAAATGAGCATAAAAAAATAAATAAACAAGTAATTAAAATTCTTATTTTTGTGATACATACATTTAAATTATGAGAACTATATATATATGTTTATTGCTTATCATTTCTTTTAGCTTTTCGGGCTGTAGGAAAAGTGTTTATTTAAAATATGTTTTAATAAATGAATCTGGTTTTGATCTAAATGTAGAAGTAAATGCAGATTCAAAACGAAGCTTTGTTTTAAAACCTAAGACATATGAAGAGATTTACAATGTGCATTATAAAACATGGTCTAAAATAGGAACTCAAGCATCTATTTACATCAAAGAACTAAACATTACAAATGATAAAAATGTAAAGATAAAAAAAGACTTTAGGAATCAAGACAATTGGCAACCGGAATCATTTACTAGAACAAAAAACATAAGAGAAGAAGACCACCTTATATATTTATTTTTTATTGAAAATAGTGACTTCTAATTATTCAACGATGAGACTTAACAATTTTATTTTTCTTATACTTATAACAATCTGTTTTTCTGGCTGTAGGAAAACCATGATGTTGGTATATTGGTTGATGAACAAAAGCCAATATGATCTTGCCGTTGAAGTAAATACTCACTCCAAACAGTTTTACACTATAGCGAGTGGTGGAAGAGAAGTTATTGCATTAGAGAATATTAAATATTGGTCGAAAGTGGCTACTTCCCCTAGAGTATATATAAAAGAACTTTCGGTTGTAAATAACCAAAACGTACAAATGAAAAAAAATTACAGAATTGACACCAATTGGGAGGTTCAAGTATCGACACCAAACAATGCTTTTAATGCTAGAAATTCACAATCATATGAGCTACATATTTTAGACACCGATTTTTAATATTATTGCAATTAAATTATTTGAGTATAGATATAAAAAATAACCTCGATATTTGCTTAGTTAAAATGCATTAAACCATTGAAATTAGTAGCAGACAACCACCAAGTACTTTTATTTACGCATCCGCACCGTACTTACGACTACCAAGAATATACCCAACACCATTTTGAGATGATTGAATGGGCTTCTAAGTTTGAAGCCGAAGGAATGTTGTGCAGCACCAGCAGTTACGACTACTTCGATCCTTTTCTTTGGGCACAATTTCTTTGCAGCAGAACTGAAAAATTAAAACCTTATATTGCTGTTAACCCCATCTATATGCACCCATATACTGCAGCTAGAATGGTGGCTTCGCTTACCCACTTATATCAACGTAAAATTTGGGTGAATTTTATTACAGGCTCTGCCAAAGCAGATATGCAACAAATAAACGATCTAATAAACAAAGAAGAACGCTACGACAGGTTATATGAGTTTATTGAAGTTTTTACAGCATTACTTAAATCGCAAATGCCCGTGAACTATGAAGGGAAATATTATACCGTAAGTAAATCTAGTTTGCGAACACCCTTGATAGACGAACTTTTCCCAGGTATCACCGCAGCTGGTGAGTCTGATGGAGCCATCAAAATTTCAGAAGAATTGCATATACCGTTGATGACTATGTTGCCTAGTGATATGCCCACTTCTCAAAATATCACCCATAAAAGTTTGGCCTTTGGCATCATTACCAGACCTACCAGAGAAGAGGCTATTGAAGCATCGTATGCCTTATACCCAAAAGATAAATTTGGTCAAAAACTACTTCAATTCTCTATGGCTGACAATGATACTTTATGGAAAGCTAGAATATATGACGAGCTCACCAACAACCATGCAGAGAATAGCTTGTATTTCTTAGACCCTTTTAAATACAAATACGCCGATTGCCCATATATACTTGGAAGTTATGATGAGATAGCTGAGTTGATTAGTAAAATAGCCCAGTTAAAACCACATTCATTTGTGCTCACCATTAGAAACGAAGAAGAATTTACGCATATAAACACCGTTTTTGAGATGGTAAATACTCTTTGCGAAAAATAAAAACAAAATAAACTTTTGAATGTTATTACTAATAGATTTATAAATGAACAATTTACACGTAACTATAGATCCTCAATCAGGCTTTTGTTTTGGAGTGGTATATGCCATCCAAATGGCAGAAGACTATTTAGCTGAAAATGATTATTTATATTGTTTAGGCGATATTGTTCACAACGAAGAAGAAGTTGAACGGTTAAAGAAAAAAGGGTTGAAAATAATTGACCATGAATTTCTACACACACTTCAACACGAAAAAGTTTTGATACGTGCACATGGCGAACCTCCTGAAACTTACCAATTGGCTTTAAAAAACGATATACAATTGATTGATGCCAGTTGCCCAGTGGTTTTAAAACTTCAAAACCGGGTGCGTGAATCGGCCAATGAAGACAAACAAATTATGATATATGGCAAACACGGTCATGCTGAAGTGGCTGGTTTACTGGGTCAAACCCTTGGCAAAGCCATTGTGATTGAAAAGTTTGAAGAGCTTGACCAATATGAGTTGCCTAAAGAACTGATCTTATATACACAAACCACCAAGAGCAGCAAAAACTTATATAAACTAAAAGAAGAACTTGAAAACAGAGGAATAAATGTAGATTTTAATGACACCCTTTGTCGACAAGTATCTAACAGAGATGGACAGCTTAGGCAGTTTGCTCAAAAATTTGATAAGATTATTTTTGTGTCAGGCAAAAAATCGAGTAATGGTAAAGTGCTGCATGATGTGTGCAAAGAACAAAACCCCAATACATGGTTTGTGAGTAACTCAGCTGAAATTAAAAAAGAATGGTTTACTGAAAACGATACCATTGGCATATGTGGTGCCACCTCTACCCCACAATGGTTGATGGAAGAAATAAAGAATACAATAGAACATATATAACATGAAAAAATTACTCATTATAGTAGCATCACTTTTAACTGGTGGACTTTTGTTTGCTAAGTTTATGCCTACAGCCAAGCCTACCGTTGTTTCAGATATCAAAAACTTTTACGACCTGCAATGCAAAACCATAGATGGTGATGATTTCTCGTTTGCTAAACTCAAAGGCAAAAAAGTATTATTGGTGAATGTAGCTTCATACTGCGGTTATACAGGCCAATATGCCGACCTTCAAAAACTACAAGACCAATACAAAGACAAATTGATAATTATTGGTTTTCCTTGTAATCAATTTGGTATGCAAGAGCCTGGTAGCAAAGAGTCTATCAAAACATTTTGTTCTACTAAATACCATGTTACTTTTTTGATGATGGACAAATTGCATGTAAAAGGTAAAGACCAACATGCCGTTTATCAATGGTTGACAAATAAAAACTTAAATGGCATAGAAGACACAGAAGTGAAATGGAATTTTAATAAATATTTGGTAGATGAAAATGGGAAATATCTCAAACATTTTGCGTCTAAAGTAGAACCATTATCAGAAGAAATATCAACTTTACTTAAATGATCTATCTCTTATATTTTTTAACCGTATTAGGTGTTTTTTTGTTTATGGAAGGAGTGGCTTGGTTCACCCATAAATATATCATGCATGGCTTTTTGTGGAGTTGGCATAAGAGTCACCACCACCCATATGATGGTTTTTTTGAGAAGAACGATTTGTTTAGCATCGTGTTTAGCATTCCATCAATATCATTATTTTTATGTGGATTAGTGTTTCAAAACAATTGGCTATATGCCATAGGATTGGGCATTTTGTGTTATGGTATTTTCTATGTTATTTTTCATGATGTGATAGTGCATAGAAGAGTAAAAATAAAATACAAAGCCACCTCTGATTATATGAAAAGACTCATCAGGGCTCATAAAGTGCATCACAAAACCCAAACTAAAGAACATGCTGAGGCATTTGGTTTTTTGTTTGCTCCTAAGAAATATGCAGTGAAAGACAAGTTAGATTTGCTTGATAATTAATTGTTGGTTTTCGTTTTTTGATTTTATTTATACGTTGATAAATTAATTTTAGCTGTAGCTTAAAAATCTTCAATTTTGCAGACTAAAAAAATTAGATTTTTAAATGAATTTCAGAAACTTTCTATTTGTTTTAATTGTAACATCTTGTTCAGGTATTTTTATCTCTTGCAAAGGAGAAGTAAAGCAATCTCCCGCCAAACTCACAAACACTGATACTACCAAAACTGACACCACTAAAAAAGAAGTTGAAGTAGACCCAGGAACTAGTCTGAACGACCTAGCCCGTTTTTTTGCAGGTTTAGAACCCAAATCAGATAAAAAACTGATGGCCTTATCTAAAGATTCTGTTTGGATAAAGCACAGCCTATTGATGAACAAAGGTTTTGGCAATATTGAAAAAAACAGATTTTCAGTAATCAGAAAATGGAGAGATGTAGAATTGAAAGAAGCCAATTCACAAAACATAAAAAACATGTTTTACCCGTTGAGTGGTCCTGATTTTCTGAACGCGTTTATCTTATTCCCCAATCACATCAATTATATGATGGTGGCTTTAGAACCATCAGGTAAAGTAAAAGATGTGACCAAACTTAAAAACGATGATATCAAAAAATACTTGGGCAATATATCAGGCAGTTTAATAGATATTTTTAATAGAAGTTATTTTATCACCAAACGCATGAGTGGCGATTTTTCTAAATGGAAAATTGAAGGCAACTTACCAACCATGATGGTGTTTTTAGCCAGAACTGACAATACCATTAAAGATATTAAAAGAGTAGCTATTGACTCTACAGGTAAGTTATTAGAGTTTGACTTAAACGCAGTGGTACCTAAAATGTATATAAGCAAAGGTGTTAGAATAAATTTTGTGCATGCCAACGATACCTTTGAACGTCACTTATATTATTTCTCAACCAACTTAGGTGATATGGAGTTTGATAACATGAAAGGACTGGATACCAATAAAGGTTTTGTAACTTTTGTTAAAAACTACGGTCCCTTTAATTCTTTTTGCAAAGCAGCTAGTTACTTGTTTCATTATGGTACATTTAGTATTGCTCGAAATCTAGTCTTAGACAATAGCAAACACCACGTACAAGACGATTCAGGTATTGGCTATAAATTCTTTGATAAAACAAAATGGTCGTTTAAATATTACGGTAAATATTCAAGACCAATAGAAGAGTTTAGAAAAATATATGAAAAAGATTTAGAGCAAGCCATGAAAATTGACTCAGCCAATGTGAAACCATTGCCATTTAAATATGGCTACCATTGGGGCAAAGGCACTGTGAGTATGATGTATGCTAAAAAAATAGTTAAATAAAGATATATATTTACTATTGCTACGTTTTTTAAAATATACTATATATATACTTTTAATTGGAGCACTAGCTTCGAGTGAGGTTTCAGCACAAACTAAAAAAAAGAAGAAAGCCAAAAAGCATCATAATTCAATTAAAAAACATAAAAAAGCAAAATACTACAAGCCTTTGCCTCCACCTGCTCCTAAGCCTGTGTACGACTTTGCACAATTGCAAGATACAGCCAATCCGTTAGAGAAAATATTCTCACAAGATCAAACATTTTACAACGACTTTCTTGCCAAAAAAGACCAAAGACGTATACAAATTATTTATACTAGAATAGATAGAGATAAAAACAATATACCCTCTTTTAAAGAATATAAGTTTAATGTAAGCCCATATACCTATTTCTACCCAGCCAGTTGTGTAAAACTTCCATTGGCAGCTTTAACTTTAGAAAAGCTTCACCAACTAAATATTCCAGGAATATCAAAAGAAACACCGCTTACAGTTGATTCAGTAAATACTTGTCAGTACCCAACCATATGGGACAGCACGGCTAGTGGCTACAGGGCTTCGTTTGGGCATTATATAAAGAAAATTTTGTTGGTGAGCGATAATGATGCATACAATCGCTTGTTTGAATATAATGGCACACAACATATACATAACAGATTATCACAACTAAATTTACCTGATATAAGAATCACACATCGGTTTTTTGCTTGCGACAGCATTGCCAATAAATATACCAATAGATTTAATTTTTTAGACCCAACTGGTGCTGTGTTTTATACTCAGCAAAGCATGTATGACAGCAATATATATTCTAGACCGATAGGAACTGTTACCGTTGGAAATTCATATTTAGATTTTGATAACAAGCTTAAACCTTATCCTAAAAACTTTAGTGATAGAAATTATTTCAAACTAGAAGATATAAATGGGGTGTTAAAAAGACTCATCTTTCCTGAATCATTTAACAGAAACCAACGATTTGATTTAGACGAATCAGATTATAGATTTATGCGAAAATATATGAGTACTTATGCCACTGAAAGTATAGAGCCTATATACGACTCGGTCCATGGTTATTTTGATTGTATCAAAAAATATTTAGTCTATGGACAGAAAAGAGATACGGTGGTAAACAAACAATTGCGAATCTTTAATATTGTGGGATTTTCGTATGGCTTTTTAGTAGACTGTGCTTACATCATCGATTTTGAAACCCAAACAGAGTTTATGTTAAGTGCTGTGATATATAGCAATGAAAGTGAAATTCTTAATTGGAATAAATATGAATATTACACCGTGGGGATGCCATTCTTAAAAAAACTAGGCCAGGATATATTGAAGTTAGAAAAACAAAGGCCCAAAGCATTAGTGCCAGACTTAAGTCAGTTTATATTTGATTATAAAAAATAACACCATGCAACATATATACAAAGAAGGTGATATGACCAGCCTAACATTTACAGTAAAAGATACTGACACAGCCACTTTTGAAAGTGAAACTGTACACCCTGTATATGCCACATTTGCTTTAGGTAGAGATGCAGAATGGACCTGTAGGCAGTTTGTATTAAACATGAAAGAAAATGACGAAGAAGGCATAGGTACATTTCTCACCATCACACATCATTCACCGGCATTGCTTGGTCAAACAGTTTTGATAGAAGCCACCGTCAAATCTATCATCAAACATGAAATTATTTGTAGCTATATAGCCAAAGTTGGAGAACGAATTATAGCAACTGGTGAAACAGGGCAAAAAATATTAAAGAAAGAAAGACTAGAACAGCTTTTTAACAGTTTGTAAATTGAGCAAAAGCTTAGCTATATCAGTGTAAGTTAAGCAGTTTAAATAAACCAACGATACTTATTATATTTGCATAATTAGAATTTAATACCAAAACATATACACTTTATCATTAACACATGAAATTAAAAAATATACTTTTATTATTTATAATCTTTACCAGCACTCAATTATTTTCTCAAAACCAAATCATATTTCAACAAAGCCAGAAGCAAAGCATTTTGATAAACGAAATGTATGCACAAATGACTGGAAGTAGTGAAGTGAGAAATATATTAAACATACTCAATACGAACAATACCAAAGCATATAATAAAGCCGAGTATAGTCTTGGATTGTATTACGATATTAGATTAATACAAACTTATCAAAACAATTACAATGCGACTTTAAGACTTACCAATATAGCTACTGAAGGGGAAGTTTTGGTTGATGGTTTTAGCGTATCAAACAACCTGATACCAGACATGTTCACTTTTGATATACAGTTGATAATGCCCAATGGATTTATCAGAACACAAACCCATTATGACAATATAAAACCCAATATGGATGGTACTTTAGTGAATGTTAATTTTATGGATACTTTATATTTGGCTGGTTCTGCATTAAGAATTGTTAACCTAAAATTAGGGTATACATATATCATCAGACAAAATTTAGAAAAAAGAATCAAGCTTATCAAAACATATAAATCTATTAATCCATCAGAATATAACAACAACCTGAAACGCCAGAACTGGATTAATATTGATAGCTTAGAATCGTTACAAAAAATATATACCAATTCAAAAATATTTTACAAAGAAATTGTTGCTGAAAATTTGCAACAACTAGGTTCAGACCCTGATGGTAAACTAAACCAATTAAACGAACTTAAATATACATTAGAACAATGTAACCAACAGTTAACTGATATGAGCTCTCATGCCCCTTCATTGTATTATCAAAAAGGATTAGAAAATATAAAAAACAACAACATTTTGATGGCTGAAAAGTACTTTTTAAAATGTAATAACAATCAAAATACTTTCTTCCCTCCTGCTTTGCTACAACTAGCTAAGGTAGATTATATGAACAACAAATTAGACTCAGCTTCTACTAAATTATTGAAAGTAAAACCCTCTATAACCGATTCATTGAAACCCGAAATGCAAACGTTGGCAAATAATGTATTCAACGGTTTTCAAGCCAATATTAGTAAAAGTATAGTTCAGAAACAGTATGTCAGTGCATTGAGCACGTTAGAGTCATCAAACAGTATATGTACAGCATTTCAATTGCAAGGTTGTGATGTTCAGATTAATAAAAACAAAAAAACAATTATCGAAAGTACCTATAGCCAATATTTATCTGAAGCCAATACCAACTATTTAGCAAAAAATTATACGGTTGCCGAAGAGAAAACCAATGCAGCGTTAAAACTCACTACAGATTACCCTAGAGAAATATCTAACCCTAAACTAGCCTCTGACTTATATAGTAAAATAAAGCAATCGCAATATGATGCATATATAGAAAACGGAAAGAAAATGTCTAAGAATGCTTATGGAGATGAGAACGCATTGGCTGAATTTAAAAAAGCAAAGGACATACAAGATAAAAATTTAGTAAAAACCAATCCAACATTACCTAGTTTGATTAAAACTTCAGCAAAGAATATATACATTAAAAAACTGAATGCTATTAAAACCAATTTAGCTACTAGCAAACTCTCCGATTCTAAAGTGCAATTCAATACCGTTTCACAAGAGATAAATAGCTACGAATTAACTTCAGACGTTGACATCAAAAAGTTGATGAATGAACTGAATCAAAAACTTGGGAACAAAGAATGCGAAGAAGCCAATATTGCAGTAAATGATATCCTAAAAACAGCAAAAGAACTTGAAAATAAAAATGATTTTACAGCTGCATTCGTGCAATATCAAAAAGCTTCATCATTAATTCAATCTAACAAAAATTGCAATATTGATTCGAACAATATATATAAGCAAAAACAACTGATAACTCCTTGTGTGACGTATGAAAAAATGCTGAGTGATGCACAACAAGAAGTTAGCAAAACCAACTATTCTAAAGCCATAGAATGGTTAGATAAAGCATCAGAGTTATATACAACCAGCAAGTTAGAAACTTTTAACAAACCTGCATTAAACCGAGAAGAATGGACTATCAACCAAACAAATGATATATATTTTAGGTATCAAATTGCTGATTATTATTACAAACAAAAAGACTATACAGCTTCATTAAGATTGGTGAAATCTGCCATAGATGCTGGCATGAACTATAAGCTAACAGAAGACTTGCAACAAAAACTAGGTAAATCATTAGCCAATAAAGACCATGCGAGCAAAACCAATTCGCCTAAAGTGTGGGTACTTTCATATATATCAGGCAACGAAAAGAAATTGAAATATTTCAAAAGCGAGTATCTGAAGCAATGGAAATTGTTAGAAAAAAACAAATAGTATATATATGAAAGCATTCAAAAAACTTTTACTAATATTTAGTTTATTAATTATTGGATTCAAAGTTCAAGCAAAACTAAGAATTATAGGAGTTGACCCTTTGAATGGTGTTTTAGCTTTTAAAAATTATTATCCTTCTGATATAAATTTAAATCAATTCATCTTATCATATAACAATATTGACACTGCTCTCGGATTGTTGCCCATTATATCGGGTGATACTATTGTTAAATCGATGTCAATAGTTTTTATTAATGTTAAAAATCTAAATTATACTCATGGGTATTTAGCATTACATGATTTTAGATATATTCAAAAAATAGGCTATAGTGGTGGATTAATGGACTATATGCAATGGGGGCAGCCTGGACATAAATATGAACAACTGGCTGATACAACTTTTTACTTAAAATATGACACCATTGCTATGAAAAATGACACCATAAGGGTTTGGAAAATAAGAAGTTATATAAGCACTGCCGCTCCTTTTAGCTTCTTCGGTAACTCTATAGACAGAGGCGTTTCATTTTGGCAATCATATAAACTGCCACAGTTAGGTATTAAAATAGTAGAGGTTATTCCTAGTCTTGATATTATTAAATTTAAGAATATTGGAGGAAGCAATGTGGATGTAACTTCTTTGATTATATGTAGTGGAAACAATTGTATTGACTCATTAAAAAACACTACCCTTCTCAAAGGAAGTTTGAATTTACCCAAGAATGATACATTGGTGATTACGGGCTTATCGCTGCCTGATACCATAGGGAATGTATCCTTATTCTTTCCGATCAATATGAAAGATACTGTAAACTTGATAGACTTTGTACAATGGGGTGGATATGCTCAAGGATACAGTTATTTAGCCCATCTCAAAAACCTTTCAGACAGCAATTCATATATACCATCGTTACCCAAAGATACTTTATACTATACAGGAAATTTCACTAGACCTCAATTCAATACTAATTATTGGAAAGCTTATCACTATATAGCTGATACCACCCATCACAACACTACAGGTATTGCTAATATTTTAAGTTCCACATATATAGATGTATATCCTAACCCTTCACAGAAATTGGTATATATACAAAACAAAACCTCACAAAGTTATATATATAGATTATTAAATGGCAATGGCTCTGTGGTTAAAGAAATAAATGGTAACAATGTTATAACAGAAATGGACATTGAAGAATTGCCAAACGGAATGTATTTATTGCAAATTTTATCAAGTAACTTTGCCCCAGCAACTCAAAAAATTATTATTAAAAACAACCCATAATTATGTACGAAATTATCAACGGACTTCACGCTTGGAACAGATGGTTCATCACCATTGTGCTATTGGTGGTATTATATAAATCATTCACAGGCTGGAAAAAGAAAAGTATATTTGAAAAAGCAGACAATACCATGAGTTTGGTGTTGATGATTTTATGTGACCTTCAATTGTTAGGTGGATTGATATTGTATATATGGTTGAGTCCGCAAACACAAGCGGCATTTAACGATTTTGGAGCCGCTATGAAAAATAGTGCTTCTAGGTTTTGGGCGGTTGAGCACATATTTGGAATGGTGATAGCTTGGGTGCTTATTCATATAGGAAGAAGCCAAAGCAAAAAAGCTGCGACTGACGAGTTGAAACACAAAAAGTTATTTATATTTACAGTAATAGCTTTTCTAATTATTATGGCTACTATTCCTTGGCCAGGCACAGCAGCCAACAGAGCATTGTTGCCTTTCTAATTTATTAAAAAACAATACCCGACTTTAACACCAGTGGAGCAAAGTAAGGTGAATAAGAATCGCTGCTAGGCATCACTTGATATAAAATGCTAGCATACGTATAACTGTTGTCGCCAAAAACGCCACGTTTATAGCCAAATCCAACTAAGACCAATTTGTCCCAAGTTCTTTTTATTTCAGGGTTTTGAGTATTGATCACCGGGAAATAAGGCATATTCATGATGCCCGCTTCGGCAGTTAAAAAAACATTTGAAGTAAAAAAACCTCTAGCAAAAAGAGATGGGCCATAATATGTATAAAACTTATTTCCTCCCCCAGAAATGGGTGTGCTTACAAAATTAAATTGCAAACCAGCTGTGAGTTTTTCGTGCAATGAATAACCTAATTGTGCTCCTAAGTCGATAGGTGGTATTCCAAAGATGGGCACACCCACTTGAAAACAAAAGCTGAGTTTATCTTTAAAATCTTCAGGTAAAAACTTGTTATGAGAAGTTGAATCTCTGTTTGGATTCTCTTCACTGTATTGAGCTATAACGCTATTGCCCAAAGCCATGAACAATATAGTAGCTATAATAGTTAATTTTATATGTTTCATTTTATATACAATATTACATACAAAGGGTTAATAAGTTTCAGAAATTATAAATGTTTTTTACTTAATTTCGCTGCACAAATATATATAAACCATGATTCATAATTTTTCTGCCGGCCCAGCCATCCTACCCCCTTCTGCTATCAAAGGTTCTATTGAAGCTATTCAAAACTTTGCAGGCACAGGATTGTCAATTTTAGAAATATCTCACAGAAGTAAACAATTTGAAGCTGTGATAGAAGAAAGTATACAACTAGTGAAAGAGCTTTATCAAATACCTGATGGATACTCTATCGTATTTCTTCAAGGTGGTGCCAGTTTGCAGTTTGATATGATACCTATGAATTTGTTAAACGAAAACGAAACTGCTGCGTATTTAAACACGGGTGTTTGGGCAAACAGAGCCATTAAAGAAGCCAAACTTTTTGGAAACGTGAATATCATCGCTTCATCAGAAGATAAAAACTTTAATTTTATTCCTAAAGGTTATACCATTCCTTCAGATGCTAAGTATTTCCATTGTACTTCAAACAACACCATTTATGGAACGCAAATGCAATCGTTCCCTAATAGTCCCATTCCATTAATTTGTGACATGAGCTCAGATATTTTTAGCAGACCTATAGACATTAACCAATTTGATATGATCTATGCCGGAGCACAAAAAAACATGGGCCCAGCAGGTGTTACTTTAGCCATTATCAAAAATGATATACTAGGTAAAGTTACTCGTAAAATTCCCACCATGCTTAACTACCAAGTGCATATTGACAATGGTTCTATGTACAATACGCCATCTGTGTTTGCTATATATGTTTCTATGCTCACACTTAAATGGGTAAAAGAAATGGGTGGCACAGCAGCCATGGAAAAAAGAAATACAGAAAAAGCCAATTTGTTATATGCTGAGATTGACAGAAACTCATTATTTAAAGGCACTTGCGAAGTGGAAGACCGTTCGAAAATGAATGTTTGTTTTGTGTGTAACAATGCTGAACACGAAGAGAAATTTACTCAACTAGCCAAAGAAAAACAATTAAGTGGTATAAAAGGACACCGTTCTGTAGGTGGGTTTAGAGCCTCTTTATACAATGCTTTGCCATTAGAAAGTGTTCAAGCTTTGGTAGATGCTATGCAACAATTCGAAAAAAATATATAAGCTACTGTTATGACTAAAATACTTGCCAACGACGGAATAGACAGCACCGGCAAAAAAATGCTAGAGGATGCTGGTTTTACTGTAGACACCCAAAAAATTGCACAAGAAGAATTAGCTGAAAAACTAAAATCGTATGATGCGATAACGGTGAGAAGTGCTACTAAAATTAGAAAAGACATTATAGATGCCAATCCACAATTGAAGCTGATAGGCAGAGGTGGTGTAGGCTTAGATAATATTGATGTAGAATATGCCAAACAACACAGCATCCGTGTAATCAATACACCTATGTCGTCATCGGCATCAGTGGCTGAGATGGTATTTGCACATATATATTCAGGAGTGAGGTTGTTGAGTCACACCAACAGACAAATGAATTTAGACCCAATAAGCACATTCAATAATTTAAAGAAACTTTCGAGTAATGGAGTGGAATTGCGTGGCAAGACCATGGGTATCATTGGATTTGGTAGAATAGGACAAGAAGTGGCTAAGATAGCATTTGGTATGGGCATGAAGGTTATGGCATTCGACCCGTATGTACCAGAAATTGAATTGCCTTTCTATTTTCATGAAGCTTATAACTTACCATCTGTAAAGATAAAGTTAACCACTTATAGCAAAGAAACGGTATTAAAAGAAGCAGACTTTATATCATTGCATGTGCCGTTTAACGAAGGCGACAAAGCAGTGATAGGAGCAGCAGAATTAAACTTAATGAAAAAAGGAAGTGGCATAGTGAACTGTGCACGTGGTGGGGTGATAGATGAAGCAGCATTAACAGAAGCATTAAAGAGCGGACATTTGATGTTTGCTGGCTTAGATGTGTTTACCAGTGAGCCCCCAAAAGAAAAAACAGAATTGTTTACTTTGCCAAATATCAGTTTGAGTCCGCACGTGGGCGGCAGCACTGTAGAAGCTCAAAACAGGATTGGGATTGAATTGGCGGAGAAGATTATAGATTTCTTTAAAAACAACAAATAGTGTTCATTACAAAATCAAATATAAGCCTCGATTTATCGGGGCTTTTTTTTATGGGCGGGAAGGGTTATATATATAAATATGTTTGGGGAATTATTAAAGAGTGATTTATCTGAATTAAAAATTAAAATAAAAACAATACTCGACTCTATTTCATAAAAGTATATTGATAATGATGGATTGAACTTTATTTGGTTGTATATTTAGCTATATATTTGTTGAAGAAAAATATTTACTATTCTTATAAAACACAACAATAAACAACTATGAGAAACTTGATATTTTTTATGCATTCATCTCTCGATGGATTTATAGCTGGCCTCAACGGTGAAATGAATTGGATTAGTTTTGATGATGAGCTGTTCGACTTTGTTGCCACCATGACAAACAAAGCAGATGCGGCTCTATATGGCAGGGTTACCTTCGACATGATGCAAAGCTATTGGCCCAATGCTGGCAATCAACCCAACGCCTCTAAACACGACAAAGAACATTCAGCCTGGTATAAGCAAGTATCCAAAATTGTGTTGTCTAGAACCCTTAACCAAACTGACTTTGAAAACACCACCATTATTAGCGACCAACTGGCAGACCAAATCAATCAACTAAAAAAACAAGAGGGTAAAAACATACTTATCTTCGGAAGTCCTTCTGCTTCTCACGCTTTATTAGGACTGGGATTAATAGATGAGTTTTGGGTATTTGTAAATCCCATATTACTTGGACAAGGAATTCCATTGTTTAAAGGAATAACAGAGCCAACCAAACTCACGCTTTTAGAAACAAAAACATTTAATTGCGGTGTGATCGCTTTGCATTATGTAAAGAAATAGTGTATATATTTAACTTTAAGAATTTACTTCGCATAAACAAATGCAACCACATATAAGAGCATATAAACAAACTGACAAAGATGCGTGTTTACAAGCCTTTATTAGCAATGTGCCCCAGTTTTTTACAGAAGCAGAAATTGCATATTTTTCTAATTTCTTAGACTATTTCCAACAAATAATTGCAAACAATAAAACTTATTATTATGTGGTGATAATTAATGATACCCTAGTAGGATGTGGTGGCTTTGGCGATAAAGACGGAACAGATACCATCACTTTGGCTTGGGGTTTAATACACAACAAATACCACAAAAAAGGCTTAGGCGAACTATTATTACAACACAGGCTGAACGAAATAAAACATATATACCCTACGAAACCCATATATATTGATACCACGCAACACACTTTTGGTTTCTTTGAAAAATTTGGTTTTACCACCACTAAAATCACACACGATTATTATGAAAAAGGAATGCACCGCTACGATATGGTCTATCATCAACAATAAATAGAATGGAAAAAGAAAAAAACTATATAACTATAAACAAACAATCGTGGAATAAAAGGACCGATGCCCATTTTCATTCTGATTTTTATGATGTAGATGGATTTATAAAAGGCAATACCTCTTTAAACAGTATAGAGTTAAATCTTTTAGGTGATGTAACAGGCAAAAGTATTTTACACTTACAATGCCATTTTGGGCAAGATACACTTTCGCTGCAAAGATTAGGAGCAACTGTAACAGGCGTAGACCTATCAGATGTATCTATTGCATATGCCAATGAATTGGCTGCTAAAGTTGGCCTCTCTCCTACTTTTATCTGCTGCGATATTTATGAATTGCCCAAGTATTTAAATCAAACATTCGATATTGTATATACTAGTTATGGTACCATAGGTTGGCTGCCTGATATGGACAAATGGGCATCTATCGTCTCACAGTTTTTAAAACCAAATGGGAGATTTGTTTTTGTCGAATTTCATCCGGTGGTTTGGATGTTTGACGAAGAATTTAAAAACATTGGTTATAATTATTTCAATACAGGAGTAATTATAGAATCAGAAAGCGGTACATATGCTAATAGAGATGCCCCCATTACCCAAGAATACGTGATGTGGAACCACAGCATGAGTGAAGTGATGAATAGTTTAATTAAAAACGGTCTCGAAATAAATTTGTTAGAAGAGTTTGATTATTCTCCTTATAACTGTTTTAAAGAAACGATAGAAATTGAACCGAAGAAATTCCGAATTATACATTTAGAAAACAAAATCCCTATGGTATATTCTATTATGGCTACTAAAAAATAATATATATAATTTTCAAAAAACATATTACTTTAGAATCTATATATAAAACTATGGATTCAATGATTCAATGATTGAAAAAGAAAGACTTAATATTAAGAGAACTTGTTGCCTATGATGATATAGGCATGTACCAACTTGACTCAAACCCTGAAGTTCATAAATACCTAGGGAATAAGCCTGTAACAAACATCGAAGAATGCCAACAGGTGATTGAAATGGTCAGAATACAATATATAGAAAATGGCATTGGCCGATGGGCTATGATTGAAAAATCTTCAGGTGATTTTATAAGTTGGAGTTTACTTAAATATATGAAAGAACCTATCAACCACCATGTAAATTTTTACGAAGTGGGTTACAGACTGAGGCAAGAATTTTTAGGGAAAGGCTTCGCCACTGAATATACCAAAGCATCATTAAAATATGCCTTTGAAGTATTAAATTCACAAGAAGTATATGACATTTACCCATATTGATAATCTGAACTCAAGAAAAGTACTTGAGAAAAGTGGATTGAAATGGCTCGGAACTTTTGTATGGCAAGATTAGAACAAACTTCCATGTATCTGGTTAAAAATAACTAAGGAGGAGTGGATAGCTTTAAGGCTTACATAACTTTGATTGTAGAGAACTGGTTTATGATATCTAAATACTTTTACCTCGAATAAGCTCAACCATTTAGACCCCTATTTCTTCATCTCATTTCGACGCTTTTTTTCAATAGGTTATAAATCAGATATTACCTAAAAATCAGATTTTCAATTAAATGAAATTTTTCAATTTTCATTATTTCATACCTATTTTTGCCGCCCTAAAATTAAATAAACATATGAACAACGATTTAGTAATTTACATGATACCCCTTCTTGGTATTATTGGTTTAGTAGTAATGGCGGTAAAGTCTGCTTGGGTAAGTAAACAAGATGCTGGCGATAAAAATATGCAAGAGTTAGCTGGTTATATAGCTGACGGTGCTATGGCATTCTTAAAAGCAGAATGGAAAGTATTAAGTATTTTCGTTGCTTTTGCAGCTATACTATTGGCTTATTCAGGAACTATTCATGAAGTAAACGGAAAAGAAATCCATTCAAGTTGGATTATTTCTATTGCATTCATCATCGGTGCAGTTTTCTCTGCTACCGCTGGTTATATAGGTATGAAAGTGGCAACTAAAGCCAATGTTCGAACTACACAAGCTGCTCGTACCAGTTTAAAACAAGCTCTTAAAGTATCATTCACAGGTGGTACAGTTATGGGTCTTGGCGTAGCTGGACTTGCTGTTCTTGGTTTAGGTGGTTTATTCATCGCTTTCCTTTCAATCTTTGCCGACTTAGGCGATAACACTGTTAAAACAGCTATCGAAGTATTGACTGGCTTCTCTCTTGGTGCTGAGTCTATTGCTTTGTTTGCTCGTGTGGGTGGTGGTATATATACCAAAGCTGCTGACGTGGGAGCAGACTTAGTAGGTAAAGTAGAAGCTGGTATTCCAGAAGATGATGTGCGTAACCCTGCAACTATTGCCGATAACGTAGGTGATAACGTAGGTGATGTGGCTGGTATGGGTGCCGATTTATTCGGTTCATACGTAGCAACTATATTAGCTACAATGGTGTTAGGTCAAGAAATTGACGCAAGCTCTGACCATTTCAATGGCATGTCTCCAATCCTATTGCCAATGGTTATTTGTGGCTTAGGTATCTTATTTTCTATAGTAGGTACTTGGTTTGTAACCATTAAAGATGAAAAATCTAATGTACAAAATGCTTTAAACTTAGGCAACTGGGTTTCTATGCTAATTACAGTTGTAGCTTCATATTTTATTGTAATGTACATGCTACCTGATACCTTAAATTTACGTGGATACGAATTCACCAAACTAAATGTGTTCTTTGCTATAGTAGTAGGAACCGTTGTAGGTGCTATCATGAGTATTGTCACAGAATATTACACAGCAATGGGTAAAGCGCCTGTAATGTCAATAATTCAACAATCTTCTACAGGCCATGCTACCAACATTATTGGTGGTTTGTCAGTAGGTATGAAATCAACTGTTATTCCTATTTTAACATTGGCGGCTGGTATCATCACATCATATTATTTTGCAGGTTTATACGGTGTAGCAATTGCAGCTGCTGGTATGATGGCAACTACTGCTATGCAGTTAGCTATTGATGCCTTTGGACCGATAGCTGACAACGCAGGCGGAATAGCTGAAATGAGCCAATTACCTCCAGAAGTTCGTGAGCGTACTGATAATTTAGATGCTGTAGGTAACACCACTGCAGCTACTGGTAAAGGATTTGCTATTGCTTCTGCAGCTCTAACTTCATTAGCCTTATTTGCAGCATTCGTAGGAATTGCAGGTATTGATGCTATCGATATATATAAAGCTCCTGTTTTAGCTGGATTGTTTGTAGGAGGTATGATTCCTTTCATTTTCTCAGCATTGTGTATACAAGCAGTAGGAAAAGCAGCAATGGACATGGTTCAAGAAGTACGTCGTCAGTTTCGTGAAATTCCGGGCATAATGGAATATAAAGCTAAACCTGAATATGAAAAATGTGTTGCTATTTCAACAAAAGCCTCTATAAGAGAAATGATGTTGCCTGGTGCTATTGCTTTAATCACACCGGTATTAGTTGGATTCACATTTGGTCCAGAAGTATTGGGTGGTTTATTAGCTGGTGTAACTGTATCAGGAGTGTTAATGGGAATTTTTCAATCTAATGCTGGTGGTGCTTGGGACAATGCTAAAAAATCATTTGAGAAAGGTGTATTGATAAATGGCGAGATGTATTATAAAAAATCTGAGCCACATAAAGCTTCAGTAACAGGTGATACTGTAGGTGATCCATTTAAAGACACTTCAGGTCCATCTATGAATATATTAATCAAATTGATGTCAATTGTTTCATTAGTAATTGCTCCATATATTGTAGGAATTGAAGGAATTAAATCTACGCAAGGACAAACAGTCAATGGACATGCAACTGAAATGTGTTGCCCTGATCACAAATGTGCAGATAAAGGCGAATGCAAAGAAGAAGGAAAAGAATGTCACGCAAAAGGACATCAAAAACCCATTTTAGATCAACAAAACATAGATAACAGTTCAACTACTCAAGAAAATAAAGTTCAATAAAAACTAAGTATTAAAAAGAATGGCTAAAGTAAAATTACAAGATATTGTTGCTGTTTCAGGGCAATCAGGATTACATAAAATTTTGGGAAGATCAAGAACAGGAATCATAGTAGAAGCATTAGATTCAACTAAAAAGAGAATGGCTGTTTCGCTCACCACAAAGGTTTCTGTATTAAATGAAATTTCAATGTATTCTAAGCATGATGACATAAATCTTAGTATTATACTTTTAAATTTAAAAAATAGTGAAGTATCTAATCCGGGCAAAAATGCACAACCAGATGAATTAAAAAAATTCATGTTAGTAGCCTTACCTGATTATGATCAAGAAAGAGTTTATTTATCACATATTCAAAAGTTAGCAAATTGGTTTACTATAATTAAAGATATATTAGACTATGAAGATTTAGAAAATGTAATTAATCCTAAAAATACTGAGGAAGAAACTAAAACTGAAACAACAACTGTTGAAGAAGTAAAAGAGAAAAAGCCAAAGAAAACAACTAAAAAAGCATCAGAAAAGCCAGCTGAGGAATAAAGTTTTGATTTATGATTGAAACGCAGTATTTTTGCAGCCCTAAAAATTAACCAATATTCATATATAAATGAAACAGTACGAAACCGTAATCATCATCACTCCTGTTCTAAGTGAAGAACAAATGAAGGATACCGTTGCCAAATACAGGCAGATGATTGCAAAAGAAGGCGGTGAATTGGTACACGAAGAATCATGGGGGTTAACTAAATTAGCCTACCCTATTCAAAAAAAGTCTACCGGTTTTTACCATTTATTCGAATACAAAGCTGACTCTAGCTTTGTTGCCAAGTTCGAATTAGCATTCAAACGTGACGAGCGTTTGATGAGGTTTTTAACAACCTCACTTGACAAGCATGCTATTCTTTACAATCAACGCAAACGCAATGGTGAACTTAACAGCCAAAAAGCTAAAAAGGAATTAGAAAAACAAGAATCAGTTAAAGCGTAATCAACATGTCAAGTAAACAAAAAGCAACCTCTAAAACACAATTTGCATTTGCGAATCAAAATGCAGAACCTTTAAAAAAGAAATATTGCAGATTTAAGAAAAATGGCATTAAATATATTGATTACAAAGATGCTAACTTTCTTTTAAAATTTGTAAACGAACAAGGTAAATTACTTCCTAGAAGAATTACTGGAACTTCTTTAAAATTCCAACGCAAGGTATCTCAAGCTGTTAAACGTTCACGTATATTAGCTTTAATGCCTTATGTAGCTGATGGTTTAAAATAATAATTAATTGAAAGGAAAAAAATGAAAATCATTCTTAAACAAGACGTAAAGTCACTTGGATATAAAGACGATGTATTGGTAGTAAAAAATGGTTATGCAAATAACTTCTTATTGCCTAAAGGTATGGCAGTACTTGCTACTGACTCACAACTAAAAGATTTAGCTGAGAACATCAAACAAGCACAATTTAAACAAGACAAATTAAAAGCAAATGCTGAGAAATTAGCTGAATCTTTAGTAGATTTAACAGTTTCAGTTGGTGCTAAAGCTGGTGCTAATGGCAAAATATTTGGATCAGTAACTTCTCTTCAAGTAGCTCAAGCACTTAAAAATAAAGGCTTTGATATTGATAGAAGAAAAATTGTTTTAGATAACGATATTAAAATGTTAGGTACCCATACTGCTACTTTGAATTTATTCAAAGGCATTCATGTTCCTATTACCGTTGAAGTAGTATCTGAATAAAAAATAGATTTAAAAAGTATTAGCTAAAAATAACTAATACCATTTGATAAAAAATCCATACCATTCGGTATGGATTTTTTATTTTAAGTAATTTTCAATTTTGAAATGTCAAAATTAAATCGCTTAAATTTGTATAAGAAATTAATAATGAGACTCTAACACTTGTTAGGAATAGTCAAAAGATTTTATCCAAGCAACGAATCTCAAATTTATTTCGTCTTTAAGTTAGTTCTCACTAATGGCAACATTTTAAATGATTAAAACAATGCTTCAATCAATTAAAAAAAACTTACCCATCAGTTTTCTGAAAGTGTTATCACTTACAGTTTTCGGAATCATGAATATCAAAGCCCAAATATCGCAATCTACTATTGTTATTATTACGGGTTTGGTTTTGTTCCTAGTTTTCTTTGTTGCGTTCATTTGGATAAGAAAGAGCAACGGCAACGAAGTGTAACCATCACAAAAAATTTTGCAATTTAGAAAGAGAAAAAAATCTTATTAAATTGCAAAATAAAATTCTTTACAGTTAAAATCTGTAATTAAGACAGACAAACAATAACAGTGAGAGAAAGAAACAAAGACATTTCAAACAGCTTTAAAATAGTTATGTATTTGAGTTTTTGAACTTAACTGAACCACACAGTGAAAGTAATTATAACGTGGACTTGATAAACAAATAAAGAATTTTATCCTCGAACTAGTAAAAGAATTCTTATTTACAGGAGAAGAATATAAGTTGCAATTTGGTAATAGCGACTTAATATAGAGTTGCTTTTATATTACCGAGGACTAAAATGTATGGTTGCGATTGAACTAAAAGCGGATAAGTTTAAACCAGACCATTTAGGACAGTATCATAAAAATTATGATGACGGCTTCTTGGTATGGCTAGCTCTAGTTTGCCTCCATGACCTAAAACACTGCTCATTCGGTAGCCATTAGAAACGTCTGAATGTCCTGTGTTAAATTCATTTCGCTCAAATCTCATGATGCTCTCTAATGATAATCTTAGTAACTCTTGATAGCCATTTTTTCCATTTACTATCTAGTTTAAAATTTCGGTAATTTGTGATTGTGTAAAGTTCATTTTGTGTTTTTGTTGAGTTGTTTTCACAAAAATCGTCTTTTTGAACTTTACACACTTTTTGGGACATTATCAGCAATTTACTATTTAAGTATGTAAAAAACTAATTACATATATACTTTAAAACAATTATTTATATATCTGCACCACTTTCTCCCCTCCTAACGATTGACAAGCCCTATACATTCCTTCTGAATTGAAAGACATATATATATTGCCTAGACTATCGATAGAAACCAAGCCACCTTCTCCCCCTATTTTCACTAATTTATCGTGCACTACTTTGTCGCATGCGTCTTTCAAACTAAAGCCTGCATAAGCCATTAAACAAGAAATATCATGGGCTACCACCGCTCTAATAAAAAACTCACCATGACCCGTGCAGCTTATGGCACATGTTTGATTGTTGGCATAAGTACCACTGCCTATAATGGGGGTATCTCCTATCCTATTGTACCGTTTATTGGTCATGCCGCCTGTGCTTGTGGCAGCAGCTACATTCCCAAATACATCAAGGGCAACGGCTCCTACGGTTCCCATTTTCTTTTCTGAAGTATGGTCAAGAGCCATTCGTTGCTCGTCAATTATTTTTTGTAATTGATTCCATCTGTGTTCGGTATAAAAATAAGCATCAGATTCAAAGTCTAAATGTATACTCTTTGCAAATTCTTCAGCACCGGCTCCATATAACATCACAAACTCACTTTGCTCCATTATGGCTCGGGCTAGTTTAATGGGGTTTTTGATGTTTTTAACTCCTGAGGTGGCCCCGCCATCAATATTTCTACCATCTACTATGGCTGCATCCATTTCGTGCTTGCCTTCGTGGGTAAACACTGCACCTTTGCCTGCGTTGAACAAAGGACAATCTTCCAATGCCACCACAGAAGCTTCAACGGCATCTATAGCCGAACCGTTTTTAGTGATGATTTCAGCACCAGCTTGCAAGCAATGTTCTAATGCTTGTAGATATTCTTTTTCTGCCGTAGCAGTCATTTCAGCTTTTAAAATGGTGCCGGCTCCACCATGTATCGCTATTCCGGGTTTAATATTATTACTCATTTTTTTATAAATATTTTGACCATATATATATGCCCACACAAAAGGCTAATATTGAAGCCAACAACACTGCTGCTGCGGCTATATCTTTTGCTTTACCTGCCAATGGGTGAAAATTGGGTTGTGCTAAGTCTACTGTTTTTTCTATGGCTGAATTTAACATTTCTGCAACCATCACCATTACAATCAATATAGCTATAATGATAAAATCTTGTTCAGATATATGCAATATATAACTAATGACAAGAGCTAAAACAGCTGAAAGCAAATGGATTTTGGCATGCTCTTCTTCTTTAAAAAATATATACACCCCATTGAAAGCGGCTTTAAAAGACAGTATTCTTTTGGAGATATATTTCTTCATCTTAATTTATATCTATGATATTGATATCAGTTTCCATATTATTAACTTCTTTGGAGATGGGAAATTTAATAAAGTAAAACCCTGAAATGGCTGTGACTATATATATAGGGATGAATATAGTTGGTAACAAAACTGAACCAAAATTAATTGTATATATAATAAACAACCCTATAAAATCTATTAACAACAAACAAATTAAAGCCAAATATTTTTTTTGTTGATCCGTTTTTGATGATTTCAAAATGTAGAACAATACTATGCCATATATGATGATGCCTATAAGTACACCCACACCTGAAAAAAAAGTATATAGCAAGAAATAATTTTCAATACTGAACAACATTTCTGAGCTTTGTTTATTTCCTATATAAGAAAGATAATAAACATACGACATCAGAAAAGTTGGCACTAACAGCAACCAAAGCCAATTCAAGAATAAATAGAAAGTGAGTTTTTTTATAACCATGAACACATTATTGAGCTCTAAAAATATTGTCTAATATAATTGCCGTAGCCACCCCCACATTGAGCGACTCTGCATGACCTAAACGTGGAATAGTAACCGGATATTGTATCGAATTTTTTAATGCTTCGTTTATTCCGTTGGCTTCATTCCCCATCATCATATAAAAAGATTCAGGGAATACCGTTTGATGTATATTTTGACCTTCTAAAACAGCCCCATAAATAGGCAATGGGTTGTTTTGTATAAAAGATGTCAGTTCAGTATATGCTATATTTACTCTAAACAATGACCCCATAGCCGCTTGAACTGTTTTGGGGTTGTATATATCAACAGATTGATGGCTACAAATAATTTGATTGATACCATACCAATCAGCCAACCTGATGATGGTGCCCATATTGCCAGGGTCTTTTATATCATCTAAAATTAAATTACATCCTTTACTTAACTTTATTTCAGATGGTTGAGGTATTTCAACCACAGCAATAACGGGTTGAGGCGTAACATAAGTCGAGATTCTTTCTATGGTTTTAGAATCAACTGAAATACATTTTATCTCATTGGGGCACAATGTTTGAAAATGTTCGAAATCTGAATTTCGCACAATCAGCTGATTAATCCGTAAATTTGAACCGAATAATTCAACTACATTTTTAATACCTTCAACAACAAAAAGCCTGTGAATCTCACGAAACTTCTTCTGTTTCAACGACTGAATCAATTGTATTTGAGCTTTGCTAAGCATAGTGCAATATTAAGCATTGTTTTTATAGGTATCACATGGCAGTCGTGTCAGTTTCCTAAATTATTAAAAGAAAATGAATATTTACTTGACCAAAACAAAGTAAAAGTAAATAATAAAAAACTGAAAGAAGGAATTGAAGCCAATATCAAACAAAAACCCAACAGAAAAATACTAGGCACTTTTAAGTTTCATTTAACCATCTACAGAATAGGAAGTACTTTTAAGAAAGCCAATAGGTTTAGTTCTTTTTTGACCAACAAAGTGGGAGAACCGCCAGTGGTATTAGATTCAACTATTTGCGACTTATCTGTAAAACAAATACAAATATTTCTAAGAAACAATGGTTACTACCAATCAAAAGTAAATTACACCGTAAAAACGATTACAGTTAAAAAAGTAGTGAGACTGTCAACAGTAATTTATAGCATTGAAACTGGTAATGTATTGTCTAATGCAGATGTGGTTTTTAATATTGCTGATAGTGCCATCGAATCTGTTTTAGCCAAACAATGGAAAGATACTTATATTAAAACGTATGAGCCTTTTTATTCTGACAGATATATAGCTGAAAGAGAAAGGCTAACAAAGGTGCTTAGAAATGAAGGGTATTATACTTTTTCAAAAGAATATATATCATATGAAGTAGATAGTATTGCAGACAAAGCACATATCAAAATGATACTTAAAAATCCTTCAGAACAAACATTTCATCAAGTATATAAAATTAACAATGTTTCTGTTATAATTGATACACTTGCCACAGGTAAAAGCATTGATCAAACTTTATATTATAACGGAGTACTGTATAAGAAGAATGGTTATAAACTTAACGAAGAACTGCTATCAAGAGGAATTAAAATTTTACCTAATATGTTGTATAGACAAGATAGTGTTGAAGAAACCTATGTGAGTTTGGTACAAATTCAATTATTTAAATTTGTAAATATCAAATTTGAACTTGCAGACTCGGTTAATTATACACTCAACTGTATTATCACACTTAGCCCTAAGTTAAAACAAGATATAACCTGGGAACCAACCTTAACAGTGGCCGACCAACCTAACTCAACAGGAATTTCAAACCAATCGTTTAGAAATTATGGAATTGCAAACGTGTTTAGTTATACCAATAACAACTTGTTACACAAAGCAGATATATTTAAAGCTAAAATTAGAAATACTTTTGAAGTACAATTTAGAGAAAATAACAAAGTATATTTTAGTTCTGAAAACAGTTTAAATCTTTCATTAGACTTGCCCGGAAGATCTCCATTAGGATTTATTAGCAAACCCAAAAACTTAACCAATATATCTCAAATTTCTGTTTCAATCATTTTCGAAAAAAACAGAGATTTTGATAGACGTTTGATGGTCATGGGTTACGGTTATTCTTTTAAATGGAAAAAATTGAAAAACACGATATTCACCTGGAAACCATTTGAGCTTAGTTATATCAGAACAGAAAACTTAAGTGTGGCTTTAGATACTTTATTGAACAAACCTCAAGGTGCTTTTCTTAAAAGTTTGTTTGGAAAAAACTTTATCAATTCAACCAGATTTAGTTTGATGTATAGTAAAAACTTAAACAAACGAACTGTTTGTTCTGTTAGATATACACCAATTGAAGTTGCAGGAAATTTATTGAATTTAGTTATTCAAGAACCTGACCTATCTACAAACCTAAAGACCATTTTTGGTGTCAGATTTTTTAGTTATGCCAAAAGTGAAATAGATGCAAGGTTATTATATGATATTTCTAGTTCATTGAAATCAGCCTTTAGATTTTTTGGCGGTGCTGGAATACCCTATGGAAAAAATACGCCTAACATTATGCCATATGAGAAACGTTACTTCTGCGGTGGTTCTAATAGTTTGAGAGGTTGGCGTCCTAGAACTTTGGGGCCTGGAAATTTTAAAGATGTAGACAATCCATTGAACAGAACTGGAGATATGAAGTTAGAAGCCAATGCCGAAATACGTTTTCCTTTGCATCTATATAAAAATTATTTTGAAGGAGCACTGTTTGTTGACGCAGGAAATATTTGGAATATACAAAAAGACAATTCGTACCCAAATGCTGAATTTAATTTTAAGAGTTTAGCTGATGCTGTGGCTATAGATGCGGGTTTTGGACTGCGATTGATTTTCCCATTTTTTATTGTGAGAGCCGATGCGGCTGTTCCACTAAGAGACCCAAGCGAACTGCCAGGCATTAGGTATCAGTACTATAAATATAATAGCGTAAGCAATACTTTTAAAGCCATTAATTTAAGCTTTGGAATAGGCTATCCTTTTTAAATAGGGACTATATATATATATACAAAAATATAGTGCGTGAGCGAATTGTGTTTTTATATAAATCTATCAATTTTTTTTTACTCAAACCTGATTTAAACTACAGCTTGAATCCGAAGGATTCAAATATGTATAAGTCTACAGTTTATGTGTGTATGTATGACCCAATATCTCTATGTTAGATTTCTTTTATAAACATTAAATCCCTTAGGGATTATGGTTTAGAGCTATGATTGGCTTTTATGAGGAATATATTATGTTCTTTTATAAAAATCCATATTTATTATATATATACTTCTGCTGGTATTATCTATACATACAAGTATATAAAACCAAGAAAAACCTACAACTTCGCTTTCACAAACTGCATCAATTCTCTAATATTATCCTGGCTAAAGTCAAACTTAACACCTGCTGTTTTATATATCTCAGGCATCGTGGCTGCATAGCCTAGTTTCAGAGCATTCTTATACATGTCTAACCCAGTTTGTTTGTTGTGTAGATAGTTTCTCCAAACACCTATGGCTCCCAATTGTGCTATACCATATTCTATATAATAAAAAGGTACTTCAAATATATGCAATTGTTTGTGCCAACCATAAGGTCTTATATGTTCGTAACCTGTCCAATCTACAACACCTGTGCTATATTCATTCGTTATTTGTAACCAAGCTGCTTTTCTTTCATCACGAGTATGACCTACGTGTGTATATATCCAATGTTGAAATTTATCTACTATAGCTATCCATGGCAATACTTCAAGTACCCCTTCTAAATGCTCTGTTTGAGCACGTGTATGATCTTCTTTAGATGTATAAAAAACTTGTTGTGCATCACTCGAAATTAGTTCCATACTCATACTGGCCAATTCAGCTACTTCACTCGGGAAACTCTTCATGGCATTCAATTCTAACTTATGGGATAAAACAGAGTGGAATGCATGCCCTGCTTCATGTACCATGGTTTCAACATCTCTTGTATTGCTGGCTGAATTCATAAATATAAAAGGATAACCACTTACAGCCAAAGGGTAATTATACCCTCCTGGAGCTTTCCCTACCCTACTCTCTAAATCAAAATGGCCCATATTACTCATGGTTTGGATAATATTTTTGAACTCATCATCTACTAATCCAAAACATGACAAAGTTTTTTGAAGCAAATCATTGCCATCAGTAAATGGTTTTAATGCTTCTCTGCCTTGGGTATCCACTTCAGTATCCCATGGTTTATAGGTATCTAAAGCCAATTCAACTTTTCTTTTTTCGTCTAATGATTTTACAATTGGAACCACTTCATTTTTTACAGACTCATGAAATTTTTGGCAATCAGATACTTGGTAATCAAACCTGCCTAATGCCGCAAACATATAGTCTCTAAAATTGTCGAACCCAGCGTTTTTGGCCACTTGCGTTCTAAGTGTTACCAATTGGTCAAACAAATCTTCTAACGCATCAGCATCTTGAATTCTTCTAGAAGTTATTTTTTTAAAAGCTTCTTTTCTGAGTTCTCTATTGGTGCTTTTATAATAATTAGCCGCTTGTTGCAAGGTCAATGTTTTGCCTTCCATTTCTATGGCCATGGCACCGCTAATGGCACCATATTTTTGAGACAAGGTTTGAATCTCTACATATAACGGAATGTTTTCTTCTCTATATATTTCAAGTTCTTTTCTAACTTTTCTGAAGTAGGTAAAATATTCAGGTTTCTCAATTTTTTCGAGAAACGGACTGTCGATCATTTTTCTATTTAGAGCATCATTTATAGGCGAAATTTTAGGGTCTATTTCTGACACAAAAAACAAATAGGCTTCTTCTCTGGCCTTGTCGGTTGTGTCGCAAGTCATTTTTATATAACGCCAAGCCATATCCTCTTCAATCACACTTTCTAAGGCACTTCTGTCTATAAGCCATTGGTGAAGGTCTTCTGTAGACGATATAGTTCTATCAACTAGGTTTTTGTAAAAGGGTTCTAAAGAGCTCCAATCACTTATTTTAAAATCTTTAGGTATAAACATTCGGTTTGTTTTTTTTATTCTATCACTTTACCAATTAACGAAGTCACAGAAACACGTTCTATCAATACATTCACGTAATCTCCTTTTTGGTGGTTGCCTTTAGGAAATATACAAATAATGTTTTGATCGTTTCTGCCCATTAAGTCTTCTTTGCTTTTCTTAGAATAATTTTCGACCAATACTTTGCATATTTTACCTATATATTTAAGGTTGTTGTTGGCAGACATTTGGTTTTGAACTTTAATAATTTCGGTTAGCCTTCTGCTTTTAACATCATCCTTTACATCATCAGGATATTTACGAGCAGCAAGCGTTCCAGGTCTTTCGCTGTATGAGTACATATATGAAAAATCGAAATTGGCCCATTTCATTAAGCTGATTGTATCTTGATGCTCTTCTTCAGTTTCAGAACAAAAACCACTGATCACATCGCTACTGATACCACATTCAGGAATGATTTCTCTAATACGAGTTACTTTACTCATATACCATTCGCGGTCGTAAGTTCTGTTCATCAATTCTAGAATTCTACTGTTTCCGCTTTGAACAGGTAAGTGTATATATTTGCATATATTGTCATATTTGGCAATGGTATGCATTACTTCATCGGTAATGTCTTTAGGGTGAGAAGTACTAAACCTCACACGCATGTTTGGGTCTACCAAAGCTACTTTTTCGAGCAGTTGAGCAAAGTTGCAAGTTTCGCTGCCATCTTCATTTTGCCAAAGGTACGAATCTACATTTTGGCCTAGCAAAGTCACCTCTTTATAACCATTTTTATGTAAATCTTCAACCTCTCTTACAATGCTGTGGGCATCTCTACTTCTTTCTCTGCCTCTGGTGAAAGGTACTACACAAAAAGAGCACATATTGTTACAACCCCTCATGATACTCACAAAAGCAGAAACGCCATTGCTATTCAACCTCACCGGACTAAGCTCAGCATAAGTTTCTTCACGGCTAAGTAAAACATTTACAGCTTTTTCGCCATCTTCAACTTGAGAAATCAAATTGGGTAAATCTCTGTATGCATCTGGGCCAACTACTAAATCTACTAATTGGTCTTGCTCTAACAGTTTAGTTTTTAAACGCTCGGCCATGCAGCCCAAAACGCCTACTATCAAACCTGGTTTTTTTCTTTTATTGTTTTTAAGTGCGGCCAAACGGTGCCATATTCTTTGCTCCGCATTTTCTCTAATGGCACAAGTGTTTAATAAAACCACATCTGCCTCAAACTCGTCGTTAGTTTGTAGAAAACCACCATCTATCAATACCGAAGCTACTATTTCACTATCGCTAACATTCATAGCACAACCATACGTTTCTATATACAATTTTTTAGATGCCGTTTTAACGGGAATATCGTCAATTATTAATTCCATATATTTTTGAAAAAGGTATGCAAAATTAAGCAAATTGAGCCTAAAAAAATAGAATTAAAAACCATTTTTTTTTGACAGTAGAACACATACCAATCTGTTGCAAAATATACTAAGAATAAAAGTATTTTCAAATATTTTTTACTTTATCATTAAGTTGGTTAGCTATATATTTGTAGTCTTATGAAAAAATATATACTTCTTGTTTTCATAGCATTTGCTACTTCAAACATCAAAGCCCAAAACATTCAAACGGCAGACTATTTTGTAGGTCTTGGAGAAAGATTTTCCTATAAAAAACAATATGACTCAGCCATTTGGGCATTTAAATATGTATTAGAAAATTTCCCAAACAAAAACCAAGAATGTAGCAGGGCTATGTTTAGAATAGCTGGGGTATATGAGCGTGACAGTGTAGGGATGGCTCTTAAATGGTACAACAAAATTATAGATAGCGAAAAGGTAAATGACAAAGACAAAGGCATGGATTTGCTTGAGCCTTATGCCAACTACAAACACAACTCATGTATCAGAATAGCAGCGTTACAAGCCAAAAGAAAAAATTATGATGAATCGTTAAGGTATTTAGATTTGGCTTTACATACCTATAAATTTAACACCTATGTAGCTACTTCTTTCGAATCTAAAATGGTAAACATTGCTCAAAACCAAAGTGAATACTACAAACAACTAGGCTATGATGACAGTGCCATTTATATATTGGTTCAGAAAATTTTTGATACGAATATTAAATACAGACTTCCTGAAATGGATGAAAAATCGAGTAATGAAGTAGATTTTTATGGTAAAATATCAATTACAGCAGCTAAACTCATCGATAATAAATATGGACTTGGCCCCTTTAAATTTGAACTAAACAAAGCCTTAGGCAAAATGAAAGTGAAGAAAGACAGTAAAAACCATTTGGCTGTTTGTACTTTCAAATTATATGGTATTACTTATAAAATTACATCAACATTAGATTTTTATAAAAAAGCTAATTTTATATATGACTTCAAAGCATCAAAACTTTGGATTGAATTAGAAAAAGGTTGATTTTTATCTAATAATATATATGCTGGGAGCCTCATTTTTTTGTAAACTTCCCACCATATAATGTTTGTTTTTTACAGATATGCTTCCATTAACGCTGCTTATATTTTCTATATACTCAAACCATTGGTTGCTATCATTGTTTTTTCTAATTAATATCGCATCTTCACTTATTATATATACTTCATCATTTTCAATATATATCTTAAAAGGATTACCTAAATGACTTTGGTCAAGTGGGGTAAAATGTCCCAAAGTATTTACATGTTCAGATTCATAAAAAAAGTATTGCCCATTTATGGTTCCTACTGCCATTAAATGCCCTGAAGAAGAAACGTTAAAACATTCAGCCTCAAAAGAAGAAGGTATTTTTACTTGGGTAACTGTAGAATTTTTAATTTCATAGTTTTGAATTTGAGGATATACTTGTATAGAATCTTTAAATATATGATGTATACAAAATATATGGCCATTTTTCAATTCGATATTTCTTATATAACCACCGGTTAAAACATGTTTACTTGTAGCCAAACCATCAGTAGATAAATACAAATATTCAAATCCATTTACATTTTCTATATATGCAATAGTATCGTCAGTGAAAGCCATAATTTGGGTGATGTTTTTTTCTAATGTAATTACGGTATCCCATGTCTGAATTGAGATTGATGACTTTAACACTTTTGACTCATGTATGGTATAATGACCATCAGATTTTAACACATGCAACACCGTATATATACTATTTTTAGTTTTAGAAAAATTACTTAATTGGCCTTTTCCTATCAATTGCTTCGTGAATTTATTGCCATGGTTGTTGCTGGTATATATATAAGCTAATTGTTCAAAGTCTATCGTTTGATAATTTTCCATATCATCATTCCACCTTGAGAGCCCTACTAAAATAGAACTGTCTTTAAAAGCCAATACACCATTTAAACTAAAAAATGCATCTTTTATAGAATCTACAGGTACGTTATAAAATTGAAGAGCAGTTTTGGTTTTATTATCTTCACACGAACCACACATAATGGCGATGATGGAAATGAATAATACCACTTTTATTTTTTTTCTCATTCTGCTTACAAAAAAAGTTATAATCAATGGATTAAAGAAATAAATATGAAATTATATCTTTGCATACAACTTTTCACAGCTAATTTCGTCTTTAACTTATATGACAAAATATTTTTCAGTATTCATTTTACTATGTTTCACATTTGTTGCACAAGCTCAAGTATCAGAGAAATTTAAACCCTTTGGATTTAAAGATGCTGATGGGTACAAATATTTAGAAGGATTTGAACTCAAAGCCAAAATCAAAGGACTGCCTGATAAAAAAGTATACCTAACAGCGGTGCGTGGCGGTGAATCTTTATTGATAGATAGCATCGTTTCGAATAATGGATATATAGAATTTTCGAATAAAAATTCGCCATTGAGAGGAATGTATAGAGTGATACTTGACCAAGAAAAGTATTTTGAAATTATACTGTCAAATGAGCTTACACAGGTGAGCACTTCCTACGAATCGCCAATGGAAGATATGGTAGTAACCTATTCAAGAGAGAACAGGTGTTACTACTATTATATCAATAAAATGATAGCTTTTGAAAGACCCCTAGCTGCACTTTATGAATCACCAAATATTGACCAAGAATTTCTAGGCCATTTTACGGATAGCATCATCAGAGAAAAGAACTTTTACAGCAAAGAATTGGCTTGGAATTTTAGCGAAACATTTGCGGCCAAACTCATCAGAAGTCTTAAAATACCTGAAAGAGCCGATTTTAAACCTGCCGATGTGATGAAGTTCGAAGACAGAATGAGCTTTATGAAAGAATATGCTTTTAGCAATATAAACTTTGGCGATAGCGAACTTTTAAGGTCAGATATATTTTATTACAGCATCAAATACTACCTCGACAATTTGGTGCAACCACAAGACGAAGAAAACTATATTAAAGCATGTGATAAGATAATGGCTTTGGCGTATAAAAATAAAAATGTATACGACTATATATTAAAGCTGTTGATGAATGCCTTTACTGAAATAAGAATGGACGTGGTATATACCCATTTAGCCGAGAGATATATGTTAAACGATGAAGAATGTACCACTGTTGACACCTCTAAGCGTTCTATCAAAGACAGGGTTACTTTATTAAAGAAAACAGATATAGGCATAGTAACCCCAAGCTTAAACTTACCAGATAAAAAAGGAAAGAATATAGACCTCATGAAAATGAATGCCAATGGCGTTTTGATTTTATTCTGGTCGACCCATTGTAAGCACTGCAAAAAATCATTTCCTGAAATAGAGAAAATATATAACCAATATAAGAAGCAAGGGTTGGTGATATATGCGGTGAATATTGACAGTTTAAAAAGCGAATGGAAGACTGCTCTACAAGTGATAAAAACAGATTGGGTGCATACCATAGCCACTGAAGGCATAGACAACCCGCAGTTAGTCAATTATTCGATAAGGGCTACCCCTAAGATGATTTTGATAGATAAAGATAAGAAGATAGTGGCTAAGCCTAAGAATACAATTGAGTTGGCTACGGAGGTTGGGAAGTTGTTGAAATAGGTTTTTTTTATTTTAATTTAGTATTGTTAAAAGCACCATTGAAAGCCTGAAAGGCTGGCATTATTATAAAGAATGACTATATATACAGGAATATAAACCCCGGAGGGGTGACATTATAACTTTGCTTCAAGGTACGGAGAATGCAATTAAAGTTTTTAGAAGGCTGTTGTTGCCGTTCTTCAAGAACGGTGACTTAAAAATAAAAAGCTAGGTCTGTGACCTGGGAAAATTAAGAATGGCATTTAATAATTGATATGTTTGAAACCGGTTTACAAACCATACAATCTTTGAATACAACATCATTCTTGAAGAACGGCGTTAACGTGGATTTATACAAGGTTATTACGATAACACAATGCAAAACATAAAAGCTGACAAACCAAACTGGTCAACATTTGCAGATATTTTTAAAAGTGCCAAAATTTATCAATAAGCAATCTTCAAAAATTAATTTTAAGCTGTGGCTAGAATTTGAATTATTTGACCCTAACAAATGGGATATTGAAAACGAGTTCTTTAACATTCATGTTGACTTAGAAGATGGGCGACATTATGGACTAACAATTTGGACTTATAAATTTTTAGAAACAACTGTTCTCCAAGATAAAGAAACAGGAGAAAATCTAAATAGTCTTTATCAAATCCCCCTGATTCATTTGTAAGAGAACTTACAAGAGAATGCATAACACAAGCAATAGAAGACTTACTTAAAATTGATGATTTAGAAAAAGTAATAAACTCAAGTATATTCGACAAGAAATATAACAAATAAAAACTGGTTATAATAGAAGGCAAGTGTAACCCACCCATTAGATTACATTCATTTTACTTTTAAACTTTGCCTAAAGGCTATTTTTGTGCTGTTGGAAACTGTTGCACCCTTTAGCATATATATAAATATTTTAGATTCTTATACCCTTGGAAGAAGCAGAACTTATAGCTAGAATATTAAACAACGACAAGAAAGCTTTTGACTTACTTGTAAAAACATATAGGCAACAAATTATCAATACCTGTTACAAATTCTTATTAGAAAAAGCTGATGCTGAAGATGTATCGCAAGAAGTTTTTGTAGAAATATATTACTCGCTAAAAAATTTTAGAGGCGATTCAAAACTCTCTACTTGGATATATAGAATTGCCGTGACCAGAAGTTTAGATGAAATTAAAAAAAGAAACAGAAAGAAAAGAATAACTGCCTTAGGCAAAATGCTACATCTGGATGAGATTGCCCAATGGATTGGGGGTGGCTCAAGACCCGACAAACTCATGGAAGCCAAAGACCAGTGGAATGAAATATCAGCGGCGTTAAACGCTTTGCCCGAAAACCAAAGAGTGGCTTTTACCCTCAGTAAAATAGATGGGTACTCAAACACCGAAATTGCCGAGATTATGAATACCACAAACAGTGCAGTGGAATCGCTTATACACCGTGCTAAAAAGAAAGTCAATGAAGAATTATCTAAGATTTTAAAAAAATATTGACATACAAGTGACAGAATATTTTAAATACGTCGTCTTATAATTATATCACTCATGAAAGAATCAGAAATACAACAACACATTTCACAAAAAATACAACTGTATGAGCAATTAGCTTTTGTTGAGCCTAGTGATGATTGGGAACAAAAACTACATTCGAAAATGACATTGGTTTCACACAATCGGCATTTTAAAAGTCAGTTATATATAGGCGTTGTTTTATTACTCCTCGTTAATATAAGTATCATCGCAAATACTATTTGGGTGCAAGTAAAAAAAAGCAGTGCCAAGAAAATCGAATATAAATTAATAGAATCTGAATTGTTGAGCAACACTTTTTCTTCAAATAACTAATACCATGGATATATTCTCTCAAAACAAAGTACTGATTAGGTTGGTGGTTATACTCACCGTATTAAATATTGGGGTGATTAGCTTCTTCTCTTATAGAGCTGTTCAACACCGCGAACACCCTGGAGATGGACCTCCTCCCCCACCTCAAGATATCACTGAAGTGTTGAAACAAGAATTAAAGTTAACGCCACAACAAGTAAAACAATTTAAAGATTTGCGTGCTTCTTTTCATGTGAAAGAAAGAGAAATTCATGAAATAATTAAAGCCGGCAGAGACTCTATGAACACCGAGATGTTTAATAAAAATACCAATATGAACTGGGTTAAAGCCATAGCTAAAAGGGTTTCAGAAAATGAGTATCAAATGGAATTGCTCAGAATAGAACAATCTACTGAACTTAAGAAAATATGCACGGCCGAACAAATAGAACGGTTTGAAGAATTGGTGATAGAAATTAGAGATTATTTTAAACCCAAAGACAAACCCAGAAGACGATGAGATTATTTATCGGGTTATGGTTTTGGTTCATGGTATATATAGGGAATGCACAGTCAACGGTGATGCATGCCCTTACTTTTACACATATATATGGCAAAAATACATTTGCTTTAGACAGCGTTTGTTATCCTGTTCAACACACAGACAGTATCTCATTTTCACATTTATCGTATTATATATCTAATATCGAATTGGTATATAAAAACAAAACCGTTTGGAAAGAGGAAAACAGTTATCATTTGATTGATGTTGAAAATATATATACCCAAGCGTTTCATATATATACACCTCAATCGTTGGTATATGACCACCTTGTTTTATATATAGGCATAGACAGCACCACCAATGTTTCGGGGGCTATGGGTGGCGACCTAGACCCAACCAAAGGCATGTATTGGACCTGGCAAAGTGGGTTTATCAATTTAAAACTTGAAGGCCAATACAAAAAAAGTGGATTTAAAAACCAAGAATTTCAATACCATATAGGTGGGTATCAAAACGAGTTTAACACGTATAGAAAAATTAGTTTGAAAACAGCTGCTAAAAAAGATATGGATATATGGGTTGATATAGAAAAACTGTTCTCCAATACCGACTTATCAGTGCAGCACCACATCATGTCTCCAGGCAAAGAAGCAGTTTTGGTTTCTGAAAAATTCGCATCGATGTTTAAACTTAAATAGTGATAAGGAAACCTATATATATATGCATGGTATTAGGTATATTTATATATGCGTTTAAAACGGATTTTTCTGTGTTATTTAAAATTCCTGAGCAATGGCCTAAGCCAATATATTCGTTCGACAAAAACCCGTTAACCCAAGAAAAAATAGCCCTTGGCCGCTTTTTGTTTTATGATCCTATCTTATCAAAAAACAATACCGTTTCTTGTGCTTCGTGTCACTCGTCGTACAATGCGTTTACCCATGTAGACCATGCTTTGAGCCATGGAATAGACGGCAGAATTGGTACGAGGAATTCGCCAGCGTTGATGAATTTGGCTTGGCACAAATTATATATGTGGGATGGAGCTATAAACCACCTAGACATGCAAGCTTTGGCTCCTATGAGTCACCCTGACGAGATGGGAGAAAAAATAGACCATGTGGTATATAAACTTCAACACACGACACACTACCCTGCTCTTTTCTACAAAGCTTTTAATGACAGTATTATTACAGGTGAGCATCTTTTAAAATCTATATCACAATTTATGTTGACACTGGTGAGTGCTGAGGCTAAATATGACAGTGTGATGCGAGGGCAATCTGAGTTTACCCAGCAAGAGAAAAATGGATATATAATCTTTAAACAACAATGTGCCTCATGCCACCAAGAGCCGCTGTTCTCATCGTTTGAGTTTGAGAACAACGGATTGCCTATGGATACAGTGTTAAACGATATAGGCAGAATGAAAATAACCAAAAACCAAAACGATTCATTGAAATTTAAAGTGCCTACGTTACGCAATATCGAATATACGTTTCCATATATGCATGATGGTCGATTTAATAAACTCTCTGCGGTAATTAATCATTACGAACGCGGGATAGTGAAAAGCAACACTTTGTCAAAAAAATTGCAAACAAACATGGTTTTAACTTCTAACGAAAAAGTAGATTTAATTGCGTTTTTACTTACGTTATCAGATAAAAAGTTTTTGTTTAATAACCAATATAATTTCCCTAAAGAACTACTACCCTACCTCAACAAATAAACTATATATAAAAAATCAATGAAAAAAATATACGTATTCATTTCCCTATATTTCCTAACGTATCATATATATGCACAACGCAATGTGATATTGATTATAGCTGACGACTTAGGCACCGACTACTTGGGTTGCTACGAAGACTATGTGGACACGGTTGACATACCCAATATAAGAGGCTTGCTCAAAAAAGGTGTGCGTTTTAAAAATGGTATGACCAATCCCGTTTGTTCCTCAACTCGCTCAGGCATACTTACCGGCAGGTACAGTTTTAGAACAGGAGTAGGTGGAATAGTTGGCGGCACAGGCGGATCAAACCAATTAGACACATCAGAGCAAACCATTCCTAGGTTGTTAAAAAAACATAATGCTCAAATTTCAACGGCAGATATAGGCAAATGGCACTTGCACAACCCCGCTCCTGCCAAGCAACTCACTTACCCTAACCTTATGGGCTACGACCATTTTGAAGGACCTTTTATTGGTCAGCTGCCCAGTTATACCAACTGGACCAAATATGTAAATGGCACCCCTGTAACAGTGACAAACTATGCCACTACCGAGAATGTAAACAATGCTTTAAGTTGGCTTAAAACCATCAACCTACAAAACCCATTCTTTCTTTGGTTGGCGTTTAATGCCCCGCATGCTCCTTATCATTTGCCACCTGTAGGTTTGCATACGTATAAACAACTAAGCGGCACCCAGCAAGACATCAATAAAAATCCTAAGAACTATTTCAAAGCTATGTTTCAGGCTCTAGACCATGAAATTGGCCGCCTATTCGACTCGTTGAAAGTGCATAATATATATGACAGCACCGATATCATTTTTATAGGCGACAATGGCAATACCAACCAAACAGCTCAAATAGCAGATTTAGACAAAGCCAAAGGAACCATCTATCAATATGGAGTGCATACTCCTTTTATTATTTCGGGTCCATCGGTGGTAAACCCAAACAGGGTAAGCGATGCCTTAGTTAATACCGTTGACTTATTTGCTACTATTATGGATATATTTGGACATAGCAATTGGGCTACTTATATACCCAGCAACAAACCCACTGATACCAAAAGCATCATGCCTATATTGAAAGATCAAAGTACCCAAATAAGGCCTTGGTCGTTTTGCGAAATATTTAAACTCACCACCGACTCAGCCGATGGAAAAGCCATGAGAAATATAGATTATAAGTTGATTAAGTTTGACTATGGAGCAGAAGAATTTTATGATTTGAAAAACGACCCTAACGAATCGAAAAACTTATTAAAAGGATTATTGAACCCTACAGAAGTTAATAACTATTTTTACTTATGCAACGAAATGAATACCTTGATAGGCAAAAACAATTCCTGCAACACACAAGTTGGTATAGACCCTGATATCTATATATCAAAACTTAATAATATATATCCAAACCCATTCACCACTTATATATATTCACCAACTAAAAACACTGAATATATATTGAGAAACAGTATAGGAGAAATGATATATACAGGCAAAGATATAAGTGACATAGATTTTACTTTTTTACCATCGGGTGTATATATCTTGCACAACTTAAATACTCTGACAACATATAAGCTAATAAAAAATTAATGTAAAGCAGTGCAAGGATTTTAAAATAACATCGTCAAACGTAAAAAATAAACTCAATTAATATATATGAGAAAATTCATTCTATTTTGCACAATTACCATAACTACCTGTGTGATGCAAGCACAAGTAAGCCCGGCAATCAGTTCTTGGTTAAGAAACACCAACAATATTAAGGGTCGCCATTATAAAAGCGGAAACTTTACCCCTATCAACGACAATGTATTGGCCAATGTTCAAACCGTTCAATACTCAACTAAAAATGTATATATCTCTACCCAAGGGGTACCTTCTTATATTACTGGTCCTTTTTTAGATGGCAACCCTTCAGTAGCCTCTGCACAAAATGCGATATTTAAATTCCCGTTGAATCCGGAAAAAAACAATGGCAATCCGGTATCAACCACCATGGGAAATATAGGCGTTTTTATCAACGGAGTTGCCTTGTTCGATTATAGAGATGGGGTGTCTTGGAAAAGCTCTACCAACTCGCTTTGTGGCGGACCCATCAAACCACAATGTATGGGCGATAACGTTTGGAACAGAGATGCTGTAAAAGCAGAAATGAAAGGATTTGATTGTTCTAAAGGTCACCCAGCTATGGGCAATTACCACCACCACCAAAACCCAAGTGCCTTTAAATTAGATGCCAATGTAGTGTCGACTATATGCAATTTATATGATGCAGACGGGCTATATGTGATGGACAGCACCAAGCATTCACCATTGATTGGATTTGCGTATGATGGTTTCCCTATATATGGAGCATATGCTTATAAAAATTTAGATGGAACAGGCGGAATAGTGAGAATGAAATCGAGTTTTAGCTTAAGAAATATCACCACTAGAAATACTTATTATACAGGAGCTAGCGTTACCGCTGGACCAGATGTGAGTGCAACTTACCCGATAGGATATTTTAGAGAAGATTATCAATACACAGCTACATCAGCAGCTACCCCTGATTATTTAGATGATCATAACGGCAGATTTTGTGTAACCCCAGAGTATCCAAAAGGAACGTATTGCTATTTTGCAACGGTAGATGAAAATTTGAATTCAGCATTTCCGTATATAGTAGGCCCTACCTTTTATGGACCTATAGTAGTGTCGAAAGTAACTACCATATCAGAAGTGGTAACTACTTATACCCCTAGCAATACAGGCATATCATTACAAGACATCAAAAATATCAATGTAGATATATTCCCTAATCCGGCTAGCGATTTGATAGCGGTTCAATTAGGCAATTTGACCAAAGATAATTTACAGGTAGAGCTATTAGACATTACAGGAAAATCAATCAGTAAAAAGACATTAAACCAAGGCAGTACAATTGTATATTTTGATACTCAAACATTATATAGTGGAGAGTATATCATTAATATATATATAGGAACAGAGACTATCAGCAAGAAGGTAGTTGTGCAGAAATAAATAGCCCCTTAATCGTTCATTACATATAAATGTCGTATATATTTTTATATTAGGCATATTTTTCAAATTTCTTTAGATTGACATTTTAAAAATCAAAAGAAGGTTAAATTCATTTCTTTTTCACATTATTAAAAAAAAAGATAATTATTTTTCTTTTTCAATAATAAAGTCTAAAACATAAGATTGGCAAAATATTGTTCTATTTTAATCAGATTAATTAAGATTTTTGTTTTAAATGCAATTTATTAGACACAGAATTTAACCCAAAATTGTCATTAGAAATAAAAAGCGGTTGATTTATTTATATTATTAACGTTCATCCAAAGTCCGGTAAACCATTCTCGTCGCTTCATAGCAAGTGATAGTTTTAATATTCGATGACTACCATTTTTTACTATATATACACCTATTGCAAATACTTTATATCTTAAATGATTTTAAATTCCTCAATCGTTATTCATCCAGATCTTTGTGAACCTTCATATTTATATCCATGCGTCTGCCAAGATTTGTGGTCCACTTACAATGCCAAGTTTGTGAATTTGACCCAGAACCTGATAATATTTCTATACTAAGATTAGTTTGTGCAGTTGGATATTTTCTAAAGGTTTGAATGCTTTTCCCCTCAGCACTCTTCCAAGTAATTTCTTCAGCGAGTGGGCTTTCGATATTGTAACTGCCGGTTTTGTCACCATATAGTGCAACATAGCCTGCATAGTATCTTAGTTCTACCTGGTTTGTAGTTCCTTGATATACTGCAGTGCCTTTATAGCTATCAATAATCCACACACCAATAATGGCATTGTCAAATTTTTGCTTTGAGCATGAACCTAATAATGTTGATATTAGGGCAAGTTTAAAAATGGTTTTATTCATAATTATAATAAGTATAAGTTTATTTCCTATTTACGCCATTTCTCAAATATACTCCACTGAATTTCTATATAAGCTTGCACACCATTTTGGTAGGATATATGATGCGTGGAGGTTTGATACGTATATAAGTTGACACCAAAATTTAAGAACTTAGGACTAGGGAAATCATTATCCGAATTGCCTAAAATAAATTTAAAATCATGTGTGTATATTTCGCTACTGATTAAGGCTTTGGCATGATGGAAAGCGTACTCAAGCCCTATATATTTATAAGGGTTCTTTACACTTCCATATGAGCCAATTGCCACAGCAATTCCGGGGGCCCAAAATTGTTCCTTAAAAGTCATACTTAATGGGGGTAAATAGCTCTTGCCATTATATAATAATGAATCGCTGGTCAATCTATTATAATAGTATCGAACAGATGGCCCAATTTTAAAAAATCTTTCAAAGCTTATCATCGCGTTAATTTCTGTATTTCTAATCAAGCTGGTCTTTAGAACGTTTTTTGAAGTTAAACCAAAAAAATTAAATAACCTTCCACCGGGCCCAGCACTACCAGGTCCAATTCCACTTTTTTGGGCATATATATAATTATTTTTTAATGTAACTTCTGCATCCACTCTGGGTAGTTTGCGGATTCGTTTAAAATGGAAATAATTGGTATAAAAAAAAGTGGGTATAGTAATCATTACAGGAGTGGATAGCAAAGCTTCAGGCTTGTATGATGGTATGGTGATATCAGGATGATAAACTCCGTTGTTATCATAATAACTATATTTGATATTTTTTGCAGCATAACAATCCATTTTGTTTAACGCACCCAACGGAAGAGATATACCAAAAAATGACCTTAATTGTCTGTTGGTTTTTTTATGCTCTTTCTTGAATTGTGCAAATGAATGTTTAGCTATGATTGTAAATATAATGATGAATATTTTTGTTTTCATGTTTAGTATAAATTATATTCTTTAATGTACATATCCAAATCGTATTGGTTCATAATATAAAACTTCTTTTCATCGCTGGTCACTATTAATTTTACAGGGTGGGTAATAGTAGTAGCCATACTTTTTATAACATTGCCTGTAGTCATGTCAAATATATAAATATTGTTAGGAACTACTGCCATCATATAATGGTCTTGGTTGAAAAACTTGATGCACTCAGGGGCAATGTTCATGGGGATGGTAAGTCTTAATGAATAGTCAGAGGTATTGTAAATGTATAGTGCATTTTTACTGTCGGTCCACGAATAGATAAAACTTCCGTTATCGCTAATTTTCACATAGGGCATGGCAATATCGGCGTGGCTTTCTTCATTGCCTGTAGCTAAATTCCAGCGGGTAAACTTTCCTGACACATCATTGGCCATTATATATTGACCACGTATTGAGAAAGTGGAATTATAACCTTGCAATATCTTTTTTTCTAAAGCTACTTTTTTATTCATTAAGTCATATACATATAACATATTATATCCTTCACGTATGACTTCATAAGCTACATATTTATCATCAGGACTAAAGTTTATATATTTCACATTACCGCCTTCAGCCTGCGGTGGATACAAAGATTTTACTTTTCTATAAGTGCTGCCATCTTGTTTATAGAGGTCAATATAATTGTCGTTATAGACAGCAAAATAAAAATGCAGGTTGCTTGCTTTTAATATATAATCGGCATCCACTTTAAATTTTAAAAAATCAATTTCTGTTCCATTGCTATTAATCACATGGCATCCTTCTGTAGACAATGCATAATAGTTGCCGCCCTCATACCAAGCTTCTAACGGATATTTTACACCATCGGAAATTGGTGTGGTATTTAAACAATTGTTCAAAGTATAAACGGTTTTATATTTCACATAATCAAAATCTACAAAGCCATCCACTGCTTCGCTAAAAGTATTTGAGGTAAAATATCCCACTAAATAATCTTCCATGTCGTACACGCCAATGCAGCCTTGGTGGTATGTTTGCGGTCGCGTATTAATAAGTTGCTGATCAACCTCTTTTCTTTGCGATTTATAATATTCTATTGTTTGTCTCCTTGAACTATTAAAATTGGATGATTCTTGTGATACTCTGCTGTAGGATGCGTCTGCCGCCGCACTTATTTCATTGATGGTGTTTGCTACATAATTTGCAATTTCAGTTACTGATTGCTCTAGCTGTTGATTGGCAATTTGCCTATTATGCATTTGTACAACCTGGTTGTGAAAATTAATCGCATTTTGATTAATCATATTCACCTTGGCTTGCTGCTCTGGTGTCATATCCACTCCCGGTAATAATAGCGAAGGAGCACACGGATAGTCTATACCATTCACATTTATTTTGCACGGTGGAAGTGATGCCTCAAGTTTTGCAGCAGCTACAGCTTCATCTTTCGTTTTCGTCTCCGATTCAGTCGCTTTATCTAATTTACTTTTATTGTTAGTAGCTGCTCCAGTACCCCCAGATTTGCTAATATTTCCAGCAGCTGTTGATGAACCTACAGTTTTATTACTTTCTCCCTGCAATGATGATGATGTTGTGCCCTGCTTCTCTGTTTTTGACTCAGTTTTATCTTTCGATGATGAAACAGAGCTAGGACAAAAAACAAGGTTTTTGTATTCAGATTCTTTCTTCTTTTGTGCAGCCACTCTCGCTTTTTCGGCTTCGTCTTCTACTTTCTTTTTTGCTTCATATTCAGCTTTGCGTTTTGCCACTTCGGCGTCTCTTTTCTCTTGCTCTTTTCTTTCCTCTCCTTGGCAACCCGCGCATGAATTTCCTTCTGGTCCATCAGGCAGCACAACACATTTCTGAGGCCGCAGCGCACAGCGACAGCTGAAGTTATGCTGAGCATTGACTCTAAAACTTGTTACTAGTAAAATAACAAAATATATTTTTTTCATTTGTCGCAAAAATAAAAAAAAACTGAAATAAAAAAAATCTCAGATTTTTAAGTATGCATTAAACCTGCTAACAGCTAGTGTTTCCTGCAGTATAACTAATTTGTAATAATTCCAAAATTGTCTTATCACTTCATCATGCCTGGTAATTTCAGTATGTTCGAACTTGTTTGCTCCACAACAAACACTTGTAATAAACTGTTTAATCAATTGTGATGATGAATACCCTCTATTACTTCCTTGTTCTGGCAAATCAAGATGATCTAAACATGCATCAAAATCCATTTTATCCAACATGTTTTTTAAAAGTAGAATACCTGCCCAAGGGGTTATTTCTTTATCAGTAAACTCTATTTTTATATCCAATTTCGTTCTAAGTTTTTCTTACTCAAAATTGACTTGATAAAGCAAATACAAATACACTTTTTTCCAATGATAGCAAGGATTAAGCCGTCACATTTTCTAATGACCGCCATTAGAAATTTTTCCTAATGACAATTTTGGGAAAAATCCCATGACCATTTATATAATTTAAAATTGTTATTTTAATATCATCATTTTATTTTTAGTTCGGTTTTAAAGTAAAAATGAATACCTTCGTCATACCAAATTAAAAAAACATTTTTGCATCATGGACAGAAGAGAATTTTTCTCACCACTTACCAGCTCTATCAAATCTGGTATAAGCTCCCCTAAACATATAGATCAAATATCAGCTACCAAAAAAGTAAACCGCGGTCTTAGCACAGGTATCACCCCTTATATTGGTGCATGGACCTACGACCAAGTGGCTCATCTGCTCAGACGAACCATGTTTGGAGCTACCATTGATGATATCAAGTATTTTCTGGGTAAAAATATGGATGCTGCTGTAGACGAACTCCTAAACCCTACCGCTGCCCTTCCATCGCCTCCCATCAATGCTTATAATACCGCTCAAGCTATTGACCCCAATGTCATTGCAGGACTAACATGGGTAAACGCCTCTGACGACCCAAACTTTAACCCTCAAAGACGCTTGTCGCTCAAAACTTGGTGGATGGGCGTGATGATCAATCAAGATAGAAGCATCAGAGAAAAAATGGTGATGTTTTGGCATAACCACTTCTCTACTGAAATAAACACCTACGACTCCCCAATGCTAGCATACAGGCATAATAACCTGCTAAGAATCAATTCCCTAGGTAACTTTAAATCTTTTGTAAAAGACATCACCAAAGATGGAGCAATGTTGGTATATCTAAACGGAAACGTAAATACCAAAGCAGCTCCTGACGAAAACTACGCTCGCGAACTTCAAGAACTATTTACCGTGGGCAAAGACTTAAACCCACATTATTCTGAAGATGATGTGAAAAATGCAGCTAAAGTTCTCACAGGTTGGAGAATAAATAACCAAAGACAAGTTTCATTTGATGTGTCTAAACACGATACTACCAATAAAACATTCTCTTCATTTTATAATAATACCACCATCACTGGTCAATCATCAGCTAATGCAGGCGACTTAGAACTTGATTCCCTTCTGAACATGATTTTTGCACAAGATGAAGTAGCCCGTTATATCTGTCGAAAACTCTATAGATATTTTGTATACTACGATATTGATGCTGCCACCGAACAAAATGTGATAGTGCCTCTGGCCAATATATTCAGACAAAACAATTATGGTATTTTACCTGTACTCTCAGCCCTGTTTAAATCAGAACATTTTTTTGATGCAGCCAATATGGGTTGCTTGATAAAACCGCCTACAGATTTTGTGGTAAGCATGTGCAGAACAACCTATTTAAAGTTTCCTGACCCTGGAACGCAATACGACATTCTCTATAAACATTGGGCAGATTTATATATATTTAACTACGCCATAGGACAAGACATTGGCGACCCTCCGAATGTGGCTGGTTGGCCTGCATACTACCAAATTCCAAGTTACCATGAGTTGTGGATCAATAGCGATTCGTTACCTAAACGTAACCAAATAACCGACTATTATGTAGCTGTTGGCAATAAGAAAGGCAACTTTACCGTAATCATGGATTTGATTGAATTGTCGAAAAAAATGACAAAGCCTGATGACCCTAATATATTGATTGATGATTTGTGTAAGTATTTACATGCCTCGCTTTCACTATCTGCAACCACCAAACTCACCACCAAAATTTCGACCTTGCTCTCAGGGCAAGCACAAGATTATTATTGGACAAATGCTTGGAACGACCATATAAACAACCCCAATGATGCTACTAAAAAGCAAATCGTAACCTTGAGATTAATGCTTTTGTATCGTTACTTACTTGACCTATCTGAATATCAACTTTCATAACCATATATCTAATATACACAGAAAATGAAACGTAGAAATTTTATAAAAAATACCATCCCAGTTGCACTATTGCCAACTTTTATAAATGGACAACATGTGACAGCTATGGGGCCAAACTCTGTTCTAGGTAAGATGGCTGCCGCTTTTACTGATACCGACCACGTATTGGTATTGGTACAATTGTCAGGCGGAAATGATGGGTTGAATATGGTGATACCCCTAGACAAATATGGAATTCTTGGCAATGCCCGTAGTAATGTATTGATACCTGATACCAAAGTGTTAAAACTGAACGGTACGAATGCCACTGGCTTACACCCCAGCATGTCTCATTTACAAAAATTGTATAATGACGGCAAACTAAATATAGTTCAAAATGTGGGCTACCCTAATCCTAACTATTCACACTTTAGAGCTACTGATATATGGTTATCAGGTTCAGACAGCAACCAAGTGCTAAACACCGGTTGGCAAGGCCGATACTTAGCAGGAGAATACCCAAACTTCCCTGCAGGTTACCCCAATGCCAACATGCCTGATCCGCTATCAATAGTAATTGGCTCATTAGTATCGCCTGCCTTTCAAGGTCCGGCTGTGAACATGGCCATGAGCATCAGTGATCCAGCTAATTTTTATAACATGATAAATGGCACCACCGACCCTGTGCCAAATACCCATGCGGGTCACGAACTTAGTTATATACGCACGGTTGCCGACCAAACCACACAATATGCCACTGTAATAAAAGCTGCGGCAGCTAAGGCTACCAATAAATCTACCTTGTGGCCGGCAGCTAAAAAGAACAAACTAGCCGATCAATTGAAAATAGTTTCGCAATTAATTGCCGGTGGACTAAAAACCCGTGTATATATGGTGAATCTAGGTGGCTTTGACAACCACTCAAACCAAGTAGATTTATCAGACCATACCAAAGGCGTTCATGCCGATTTGTTGTTCAATTTATCACAAGCCATTGAAGCTTTTATGGATGATTGTCAGTTGCTAGGCATAGCCAATAGAATTATGGGAATGACCTTTTCAGAATTTGGTAGAAGAATCGTATCAAACCAAAGTGGAGGTACAGACCACGGAGCTGCAGCACCAGTGATATTGTTTGGTAACCAAGTAAAATCAGGCATTACAGGTTCAAGCCCTAACCTTCCACAAACACCTACTGTGAATGACAACATAGACATGGAACACGATTTCAGGCAGATATATACTACCATTATGAAAGATTGGTTCTGCTTAAACCCAGCCGATGTAAAAGCAACCATGCTTAAAGATTTTACCCCACTTTCAATCATCAATTCTACTTGCAACAGCAATGCTATAGCTGATGATATCAGAAAGAACTCAGGCACCAAATTGTTAAGTATATATCCTAACCCTATGACTGACCAAAGCAATTTGTCTATAGAAAGCAAAGGTGGCAATGTATTGGTGAGACTATATACCATGGAAGGCAAAGAAGTAGAAACCTTAGTAAACGAAAACTTGGCTCCAGGTTCCCACCAAATATCATTTGCTAGAAAAGAACTTACAGCAGGATTATATATTGTAAGAATGGACCACAACTTAATGGTGCAAACAAAAACCTTAGTAGTGCAATAAAGCTGAATATATAACCAAACTTATATATGACTTTTTATGAGCTGAGCAAAGTTGAACGCATCAAATTAGTTCGGCAAATACACCAACATATTTGTGGTGATATTGCTAAAAAAAACATTGTCTATATATATAAATATTTTAGCGACGAAGATACCTATATACGAAAATCAGCTTATATAGAAATTGGGAAAATATATAATCAAGATACGAGTCAGTTAACTGCCATCATCAAGCTATTAAACAGATTAGCCACAGATACTGATTTTAAAGTAAGACAAACGGTAATAAATGCCGCAGGAGAAATAGGGAAAAGAGATTTTGAAGCGGTAAAACATTTTTTTGACCATGGCTTGTTTGATGCACACCATTCACCAAGAAATGCGGTGATAGGCTCCATAAAAAAAATGGGTGAAGTGAATCCTAAACCTATACTAAGTTGGGCAAAAAATTATATACACCACACAGATAAAGAAATTCGCAGAGAGATTTGTCATGGAATAGAATTGAGAGGTAGAAAATACCCTGAAGATATTCTACCGCTATTAAAAGAACTGGAGCACGACCCTACTTCAAGAGTATATAAAACTTTGGTGCATGTTATTGGGCAAATAGCTTACAAAAAAGGATGTTTAGAAAAAGTGATTGCTCATTTAAAAACATGGAAAAACAGTGCTCTAGTAGCTGAGGCTATTTATGAAATTATAGATGTGCATCACAGATATAGAAACTTTTCATACCTTACCCAAGAACAAGCTAAAAAATATATACAAGAGCATTATTAAAACGCAAGATTATATATATAATATATTAAAACTCTTTTTCGCTTTCTATACCAAAGAGTTTTCCAGTTTTAATTAACTCTAACTCTTCTAATAAATTCTTTTTGTTGCGTGAGGTAAGTTCAGCTGGGTCAAGTGAAGTTAAATCAGGGCGGCCAGCATTTACCCATGCTGTATACCAAAAACTAGCTGTGGCAGCAATAGAAAGTTTCATTTGGTTTTCGACCATACCATTTAAAGCTTTGTGAAGTTCTTCAGTATAACTATCAGCAAACAACAAATTGCCATATTTATTCTTGATAGGTTTACCCTCGTTGTCTAGTTTGTATATTTTTTCTTTGCTGAACTTACTTTTCAAATCTTTGTCAACTGACAATAACGTATCAACTAATTTGTGTGAATGCATAATTATATTCCAAGTTTCTTGTTGAATATTTTCGATATATACTGCTTCACCCACTTGCAAATTGTAATTTTTGCCAAACAACTCTGGTATTCTAGATTCCCATAGGGCATGTATACCTTTTTGGTTAGTCATTTGACCATCATAGTTTGCAGAGGTGTGTAAAGGCATATGAGCATCGCCTATATAATGACCAAGGTCGGCAGCTAGGAATAATATTTCGGTTTTCTTTCTTTCTTTAAAAGCTTTGGTTAGTTTAACCATCATATCTTGTAAGTACCAATATAAAATACCATTTTGGTTGATATACTTTTCAGGATACTTGGCTTTTAACAACTCTAAAGTTTGCGGAATGCTATCAAGCGGAGCATAGTTTTCTAAGTCTATATAATGCCTTGGGCTCTCTGCTTTATCGTTGATGGTATACTTGCGAACATCAGGAACTGTAGATTCTTGAGTGATATAGTCGATATGGTTGTAGAAAAAACCCTGCATGCTAGCAGGAAGAGCAAACACAGCAGCTCTATTGATATGTTCGTGTCCAAAAATACCCCATGAAATGTTGACAACAGCACCTAAAACAATGCTTGCAATAATTACTTTTTGTGTTATTAATTTTTTCATATCTATTTTGTTAAAGTAGGTATATATTGATAAAAAACATACCCGCCATCTTTATATATTTTTTTAAATTTTTTTAGGTAAATATCTGTATTTTTTTCATCATCAATTCTAGCAATCATAAATTGACTTTTATTGGTTTGATCGATTTCAAATAATGTTTTTACAGGTAAAGTAGCTTCTGCATATAGCAATATCTTATCAGTACAAAAATCGTTATAAGATATAATGGTAGATTGTGGAGATTTTACTTTTTCACAAAAGTGTTTGATAGGTGAATCGTAACTATTTTTAATATATTTAAAAGTAGAACCTATATATGCAGCATTAAACATAAACAGAGATGTACAAAACAAAATCAAACCATTATATATTTGTCTTTTCATTAACAAGAAACAAGAGATAAGCAAAACCACACCTAATATTACTGTTATTATTTTACCTAAATAACTATTGTTTAAAGGGTCTAAACAATTTGATAACACATGAGACTGAGTAATATTAGACAATTCATTTTTAAAAGAAGGCAACCAAGCAATAATTAAAAAAGAAGTAACCACTCCCCCACCTATAAATAAAAAAATACTATTTAAAGCAATAGGCCAATAGAAACTTTCTTTAAGATAAAACACTATAGCAAAAGCAGCTAAAAAAGACATAGGCACCATCAATAAATACAAAGACCTATAATCGACCAAAGCATATATAGCTACAACCAACATATATTGATTGATCCACTTGATAAAATGCCTTTGGTTCATGCTGTTATTGGTTCTTATATTTCTAACTGACACACTCAACACATTCATTGGGAAAGAAGCAATGGTAATTAACAGAGCAATAGCTGTAAATTTAAGACCATAATGATAAGTGAGAAACAAGCTGTCAATCCATTTGTAAAAAATTGTATATCCAGCATCTAAAAATATTGACAATGGCCATATAGCAAAAAATATAACCGATAACACAAAGTACATCAACACATCATTGAGTTTATCTTTAACATTAAATCTTTCATTAACCCAATAAAGTAAATAATTACTAAAACATATAATGATGGCGACAAAACCCATACTAAGTGAGGCTAATCCCGTATAAATTGCAGCAGCTAAAAAATTTGATGAAGATACATTTTCATTAAAAGTAGCTCTTTGCAACCTGTAAATTGCCAAAAAACTAAAAGCAAAACCAACCCCAAAAGAAGAAGCTGACCTAAGTAACAAAAAAGAAATTGGTGTAGCTAGCAAAAGTAAAATCCACCAAAAGGCAACTTTGTCATCAAAATAATTAGATGCAATTTTATATATAGATAAAAGAAAAAATATAGAAACAGCTATACTAGGCAACCTAGCTGCCATATATAAATTATCAGTAAAAGACAAAGAAAGTTTTCCTAACCATAAAATCAGAGGTGGTTGACTGTAATCAGGTGAAAAATTATAGGTATAATGAAAATATGAATCTGAAATAGACAACTCTCTAATTTTTTCGACCAAAGAAAGCTCTAGCCCATCAAGTGGGAAAATACTTGATGAAAATGGTAAAAGTACTGACAACAATGAAAGTACAATTAAAAAAAGGGCTATAATGTCAGGCAGTCTTCTCAAAATATTTACCTCAGATTTTGGCAAATATATCCTTTTTATTTTAATTTAACATGAATTAATTGTAAGCAGTATTCAAACAAAAAACCGCACCCTTTCAGGTACGGTTTATCTCATTAAATCGATCTATCATTACATTTACAAAGCTTATTTCACTTCGATGGTATTTACTTTAGCTAGTTCTTTTTCTTTTTTGGGAATGGTTAAAGCCAAAACGCCATTTTCAAATGTAGCATCAATTTTTTCAGTGTTGGCTTTTTCACCTAATCTGAAAGAACGCTCAAACATTCCATATTTGGTTTCTATGCGGTGATAGGTTCTGTTTTCTTCAGTTACTTTTTTTCTTTCGCCACTAATAGTTAACACTTGATTTTCGATTTTCACTTGGATTTCATCTTTCTTAAATCCAGGCAATGCTACATGAACATCATATGACTCTTTGGTTTCAGAAATATCTACTTTGGGTACAAAAACCCCTTCTGGTCCTGTAAATATTTCAGCGTTTAAATTTCCTAAACGAAATGGATTAAAAGTATCCATAAAATCGTTTCTGCTTTTTAAATAGTTTTTAGTATACATGCTTTTTAAATTTTAATTGTTTCTTCTTACTTAACACAATATATACCACTAATTATTTGAGCCATATTGACTTACAAAATTTTAAAGCTTATAAAATAGCGAAAAAAAAAGTCATCTTTTATAGCAAAATGCTATATATTTGCTATAATTATCACATCTATCAACAAATGAATAAACGGATACTATTAGTTTCATTTATATATATCATCAGTTTCAATATATTTGGTCAGTTTAAAACACCCAATGTTGTAAACCATTGGCAAACGGTAGTTAACGCCAACAGTGTTTGGAAATACTTTTTGGGAACTACAGAACCAGATAGCAATTGGAGGAAAGTCAATTATAATGATACCAACTGGAGTTCAGGAAAAGGAGGATTTGGCTATGGCGATGGAGATGACTCCACAATAATTGCAAGTAATATCAATTCAATATATATCAGAAAGACTTTTACTTTAGCTGACACATCGCTTATATGGGACGCCTTATTAAACATTGACTACGATGATGGATTTGTAGCCTATATAAATGATGTAGAAATTGCTAGGGTTAATTTAGGAACTCCAGGAGACCACCCAAGATTTGATACACTAGCCCGATCATCGCATGAGGCCAATATGTATCAAGGAAAACAACCTGACTATATATTTATAAATAAAGATTTATTAAAAAAATGTTTGATACAAGGAGTAAATGTGCTTTGTATACAAGTGCATAATACAAGCAATTCAAATGATTTATCAGCTATAGCATGGCTACATATGGGTATTAATAATAGCTCATATATGCTGCCATCTCCCCCTGCTTGGTTCAATGCTCCACTAACAACCCATTTACCCATATTTGTGATAAACACAGCTGGACAAGGCATCCCCAATACACCCAAATTGTTTTGTAAGCTTGGGGTTATAGATAATGGTAAAAATCAAAACCATTTAACAGATGTATACAATAACTATTCAGGAAATATTGGAATAGAAACCAGAGGCTCTTCCTCATCTGGGTTCCCACAACAAAGTTATGGCTTTACTACACTAGACTCAGCTGGGAACAATAACAATGTGAAATTATTAGACTTCCCAAAAGAACATGACTTTATTTTATATGCACCCTATACTGATAAAAGTTTGATGCGTAACAATTTGATGTATGAAATATCAAGACAAATGGGTTGGTATGCCAGTAGGTGTAGGTTTGTTGAACTGGTGTTGAATGGTAACTACCAAGGTATATATGTGTTGATGGAAAATATCAAAACAGATAAAAACAGAGTAGACGTGGCAACTATGACCAATACTATAAACACAGGCGACAGTATTACAGGTGGATATGTGATGAAAGTAGACAGGGTTAAACAAAATGGGTTGGGTTATTGGCAATCAGCTATCACTGTATTTAATGCTCAATCAAAAAATTATAATATACAAACCGTAGAGCCAGATATTCCTGATTTAACACAAGCTCAACGTAATTATATCAAGCCTTATATGGATAATTTTGAATCTATGATGCTTGGAAATAATTATAATTCAAACACCATTGGATACAAAAAATATATAGATGTAAATTCTTTTATAGACTTTTATATATGTAATGAATTATCTAAAAATGTAGATGCTTATAGATTAAGTTGTTTTTTTTATAAACAAAGAGAAAGTTTGGGTGGCAGGTTATATATGGGACCTATTTGGGATTTTAATATTGCCTTAGGCAATGCCAACTATTGCAATGGTGGAGACACAACAGGATGGAATACTTGTGGATATGACGCCATTCCATTTTGGTTTGAAAGACTGATGCAAGACAATGATTATAAAAAACAATTTGTGTGTAGGTGGCAAAATTTCAGAAAAAATATACTCAAGCAACAAACCATATATGACTATATTGACTCAGTAGCTGAATACTTAGAAATACCTCAAAAAAGACATTACAAACAATGGCCTATTCTCGGGCAATATGTGTGGCCAAATTATTATATAGGCAATACATATAAAGATGAAGTAAACTTTTTAAAACAATATACACGAGGTAGGTTAAACTGGATTGATAAAAATTTACCAAAAGTAACCCCTGCCTGCAAAAGCAATATACTCACCGTTAGTATCACAGAAATCATGTATAACTGCAACCCTAAAACGAATAGTGGCAATTGGATAGAACTATATAACAATTCGGCCATAGGGTTAAATATCAGCAATTATGTGCTTAGAGATGAATCAGGTTTTAGAAGTTTTGCTTTCCCAAACAATACCATTTTACCTGCAAAAGGATACCTGGTGGTAGTTGAAGACAGCAATGCATTTAAACAAATGTATCCACAAGTAAAAAACTATATAGGTCAAACCAATTGGGGGCTCGACAACAATACAGGCACCATATCGCTTAGAGATCAAAACAATTTATTGATTACAACTTTAACTTATAGTGACCAAAAACCATGGCCTCAACTTGCTGATGGTTTTGGCAACAGTTTGGAATTAATTAGCTTTGGATTGAATCCTGCTTTAGCTTCATCATGGCAAGATGGCTGTTTTTTAGGCACACCGGGGTGGCTAGGAGCATGCAGCCAAAAACTGTTAATCAATGAAATAAACTATGCTGGTCTTAAAAATGCAGATGCAGGTGATTGGGTAGAAATTTACAATACATCCTCAAGTGCAGTAAATTTATCAGGTTGGAGATTTAGAGACAACAACGATAGTAATTTATATAACTTCCCCATGAATACAACCATCAATGCAGGTGAATTTTTAGTTATATGTAACGATACAGTTAAATTTAAAAATATATACCCAAATGTTCAGAATTATATAGGAAGTTTTAAATTCGGATTGTCATCTTCTAATGATGCCGTAAGACTCTATTTACCTAATGATACCCTATACTCACAAGTATATTATACTGACACGCTTCCGTTTCCGGTAGGTGCAAAAGGTACTGGTTATACCATCGAATTAAAAGATAGTTTGAAAAACATTGCTGTGGCAGCTAGTTGGACATTAAGTTGCCCCGATGGAACTCCCGGAAGAAAAAGAGATATTACTTGTATAAAACCACAAATACCCAACCTCAACATTACTGAATTAAACCTTAGTCCTGATTTATACAATAACGACGGACAATGGATTGAAATATACAATAAAGACAGCTTAGATTTAGATTTAAGCAATTGGAAAATATATACCAATGCTGGACTATTATATGTATTCCCTAAAAATATATATATTAAATCAAAAGACTATTTAATTGTTTCAGAAGATATAAATAAATTCAATACTTGGCATACCAATATTAGCAAACTTATTGGCAATTTTAATCATACAATAAACACACAATCAGATTCAATTATACTAAAAGACAGTACCAACAAATCATATATAAACTTAGGGATTGCTTATAAGAATTATATACACAGCAACAATACTGGAAGAACTCTAGAGTTTATAGATACGTTCAAAAACATCAATAACATGAATGCATGGCACTCTGGTTGTATTTCAGGAAGTGCTTTCGATACATATAAGCCTTGTATAGAGCCTAATTATATTTCAGAAATAAGTTATAACAATGCTGCAGGAGATTGGTTAGAATTATACAACCCATTGAACACCAATTTAGACATGAATCAATGGAGAATTAGGCATTTTACTGATAGCAATTCAACCTTATTAAACCTAAGCAACCAATTGAGTAGCCATGCAAAAATACTATTGGTAAACAATGCATCAAGTTTCAAAAAGGTACATCCTTTTATTAAAAACTATAACACATTAACAAAGAATTTAGACACTTTAGATGGAATTAAAATATATGACAACAACAACAAACTGATATATTCTTTGATTTATAATACTGATAGCAATTGGACTAAACAAGCAAACCATGGATATACATTAGAATTAGTAACTGATACTTTATTGCCTAATACAGCTTCTAACTGGAAAAATTATTGTTTGAATGGTTCTCCGTTGAGAAACAAAGACGCAGCATGTTTTCCTTCACAACAATCAAAACTATATATCACTGAAATTAATTACAAATCAGATTCTATTTTTAATGCTGGAAGTTGGTTTGAAATTTTAAACCATGATACTGTTGACATAGACATTACAGGTTGGGGCTTTACAACCAATACAGGTGTGTTATTTTCATTCGATTCTACAACCAAATTAAAAGCCCATACCCGATATATATTTGTTGAAAACATAAGTAAGTTCAACAATGTTTATTTAAATGTGAATATATCTGGTGAATATAAAAAGCCATTGCTATTTATTTCAGATACCATAAGATTGTTAGATTATGCCAATACAAAAGCATGCGAAGCTAGTTATAACAGCTCATTCCCTTGGCCAAGAGTAGCCAATGGATTGGGTAGAACATTAGAACAAACAAACCTAAAATCATCAGCCGTATTGGCATCTGATTGGACCATGGGGTGTGTGAATGGAAGTCCGCTTAAAGCATATAACACTTGTAATGATTTGTTATACATTTCAGAAATACATTACCAAGGTTCAAGTATACATAATGCCGGTCAATGGTTTGAAATATATAATAAATATAAGTTTGATATAGACTTAAGTAATTATAAAATAAGGCATGCAATCAGTGGTGAAATATACACCATACCCAAAGGCACCCAATTAATTAAAGATTCATTTATAGTATTTGCAAACGACAGCAATGCCTTTAATACTGTTCATCAACATTACCCTATTCAAGCTAAATATTATACTTTTAATTTATCTAAAAAGGGTGATGCTATACAAGTATATAATGCCAAAAACCAATTGATTCAAAGTGAAATTTGGGAATCTGATACCCCATGGAACACCATGGCCAACGGCAAAGGATATACGTTAGAATTACTTAAAGATACAGGTGTATTGTGTACACCAGCATTTTGGGGAAATTCATGTCTATACGGAACACCAGGTGCAAGTAGGTTCTATACTTGCGATAATGTTGGCTTGCCTTTAATTAATGAAAAAACGAACGATACATATATATATCCAAACCCAGCCAACGACTTTATCACCATAGAACAAACTAATATCAAAAGCGATATTTATATATATGACAACCTAGGAAAATTAATCTATATACATAAGAAATCAGATTCACAAAGAATATCAACCAAACATTGGAGTGATGGTATATATTTCTGGAGAAGTGATACAGATTATGGAAAAATAGCAATATTCAAATAACATTATTGACCTTGAGCTAAACTATATCCTCTTTTTTCGCCATATAAATTAAGCATCTCTACAGAGCATATTTTCAAGCTTTTAGAAAGCAATGTTGCTAATGCTAAAACATCTGTATCGTTTAATCTTAACCCTTTAGTTCCCTCAATTCTTATTCTATATTGGTTAACACATTCAGTAAAAATTGAACTACTAGGCCATACTTGAGTTCCTCTGTTAGATATCATTACCAATTTTAAACCAGGATGTAATTTTAACTTTACTTGAGCAGCAATTTCATTTGCTTGTTTTTCACTCTCGATAAATAAATCCATACCTAAAATGGCTTCTTTTTCTAATTTAGGAGAAGTCAACATTTTTTGGATTTCAGGTTTTACAGGTTTTTTAAATAAAGATTCTGAATTCTCCATTTCTTTTGCTTTACCTTTTTTAGGTACTTGTCCCAAATTACTGATTATGGCTTTGGCAAATTCGTTTGTGCTTTTTGAAGTTACGGATTTATCACCAAAATCGCCTGTATGAATTCCTTTTTCTAAAGTATACAACAACGCATTCTCAATAATAGAAGCTTGTTTCATGATACCTAAATGTCTCAACATCATTAAACCACTCATCAACAAAGCTGTAGGGTTGGCTTTATTTTGACCTGTTATATCAGGGGCTGTGCCATGTACAGCTTCAAAAATACATATATTATCGCCAATGTTTGCAGATGGAGCAAATCCTAAACCACCCACCAAGCCTGCACACAAATCGCTTATAATATCCCCTTGTAAATTTGGTAATATCACCATTTGAAAATCTTGAGGTTTCACAACCAATTTCATAGCCAAATCATCTACTATAATATCAGCAGTTTTAATTTCAGGGTAATCTTTCGCCACTTCATAAAACACATCTAAAAATAATCCATCAGTTAGTTTCATGATATTGGCTTTATGTCCACAAAACACTTTGGTTATCCCTTCTTTTCTTGCCATTTCGAAAGCAAACTTATGCACTTGTCTGCTGCCTTCTCTGGTAATAAATCTTCTGCCTAAGGCCACATCTCTAGTAAGCATATGTTCTATTCCACCATAAGTATCTTCTATATTTTCTCTGATGATGGTTAAATTTATAGGAATACCAGCTTTGCTATATACCGTATCAACTCCATGTAATGTTTTAAACACCCTTCTGTTGGCATAGGTATTCCACATTTTACGTGCAGTAACATTTAAACTTTTCATTCCTTTGCCTTTAGGTGTTTCCATAGGGCCTTTGAATAAAATGCCATTGGTTTCTATACTGTCTTTAGCATCTTCTGTCATACCTGTGCTATGGCCTTGCTCAAACCAATGTTTGCCCATATGCACCATTTCGTAAGTAAGAGGCACATCAGCTGCGTTAAATATATCTAAAACAGCATTCATTATTTCTGGACCAATACCGTCACCTGAAGCAACTGAAATACGTTGAAAAGACTGGGGAGTTGAAGCTTTTTTCTTAGCCATGGATATATATATATTCTTTAAAATTTTGCCGCAAAAATAAGCAGACAAGCATATATATCAATGGATACGTTTAATATTTATGAATTGTTTTGTGTTAGAATTTTATTTCAAAAAATGTTTTAAACTAAATACTATATTTTTTGTGTTTTTTTATTAATATTGTAGTATGAAACATTATTCAGAGGTAATTACAATTAATCCCAATATTAGATTTGGTAAACCTTGCATAAGAGGAATGAGAATTTCAGTTTTTGATATTTTAGGTTGGTTGGCATCTGGAATGACAATCAAAGATATAATTGAAGACTATCCTGAACTATCTGAAGAAGATGTTAAATTAGTATTAGCCTATGCTGCAGATAGAGAACATAAAATTAAAATTGCTTCGTGAAATTATTATTTGACCAAAATATTTCATTTAGAACCGTCCATTTACTTCAAGAATACTTCCCTCTTGCAAAACATGTTAAAGATTTTGAATTGCAATTTGCAACTGATATTCAGATTTGGAATTTTGCAAAAGCTAACAATTATCATATTGTAACTTTTGATGCAGATTTTTATGACTTAGTTACTTTGTATGGTCACCCACCAAAAATTATTTGGGGGAGACTTGGAAATACTTCAACTATTAATTTATCAAAAAGTATATTACATCACATAGAAATTATATTTAGTTTTATAAATGATATAGAAGATTTTGAAATAGGTTGTTTAGAAATTAAATAATAAATACTATGTTTTAAATAGAACAATTACTAGAAAATGTTCATTGCATTAAACATCAATTAATCATAATGAAACCTACATTTTACTATATATATATTATCATCTAATATTTTGTATATCAGTCTGTGTTCGTCATTTATTCTTCTTGACCAAAATCCTTTGTATTTGTGTTTCAAAGGTTCTGGTTTCCCTATACCAGTAAATGGATTTCTTGATATGTCTTTAAGAAGTTCGTTTATTCTCAACACCATTTTTTTATCTGTTTTCTGCCAATATATATAGTCTTCCCAAGATTCATCTACAAATATATATTTCATTCTTCTATGAGCGATTTTTCAAAAGAGTTTCCGTTATTTAGTTTTTCAATGGCAGCATCTAATCTTTTCTCATTTGCTTTTGAAGACAGTTCATGATTAGTTGTAATTAAAGAATTATACTCTCCTAATGACATGATAACTATCCCATTGTCTTTCCCTCTGTTTATTATTAATGTCTCAAAATTTTGTGAGACTATGTCTAAATATTTCTTAATGTCTTTTCTGAAATCTGAGATTGATGTAGTTAACATTTTTGTACTTATTTTTGTACAAATTTAAGTACAACTTTTGATTTTTACAAATTAAATAACCAACATAAAAAGCCCCTGAAACTTAACATATCAAGGGCTTTGAATTAAATATTTTTCAATTTAATTATACCGGATAAATCAAAATGGGTAACTCAGCATGGTAAGCAAAAAACTTAGTCACACTAAAGTGAAACAAGCTGCTTAAAAAGCCTCTGTGTTCGTGAGCCAATACTAAAATATCTGGCTTATGCGTGCGTATATATGTCTCGATACCATGTTCTATTTCACCTCTTTTTAAGTTTCTAAAAGTTACAGCATCATTGGCAAAATATTGCTTAAATGAATCTGCTTTTTTGGTGGCATCATCTATTTGTGGCTCATAATCTTCTATGATATGAATGGCTTGAATATTGGCGTTAAAATGTTTAGCAAATTTAACTGCATCTTCTATGACCAATTTATCTTTTTCTTCATAACTGGTTGCAAACAACATCTGATCTATTTTGTTTATTTTATATCCATAAGGAATGGCTAAAATTGGGATATTCACACGCTTAGCTACCCCCATAGTAATGGTGCCTGCAATCTTATCAATAATACCTGTTGCTCCTTTGGTTGCCATAATAACCATATCAGCATCAAATTCTTTACAAGCATCCACAATATTATCAATAGGGAATCCAAACTTGGTGTAATATTCAACTTGTAAATTAGGGTATTTGCTTTTCATTTCAGCTTTCAAATGATCCATGCCATGTTTCGAATCATTCTCGGCATTGGTTATTAAAGTCTGCATGATTTCATTACTCAAACCTGATTCTTGTGCCATAGCAAAAAATGAATTTTGTATGATTAATCTAGCATCGATTGATTGGCAATAATTAGCAGCAAATTCTAATGAACTGTGCGTTAATTCAGAAAAGTCAGATGGGAATATAATTGTTTTCATTAGTGATTTTATTTTAAGCAAATATACTTAAACAAAAATGAAATTATCATTAACAAAAATCAATTTAATAAATGATTTTAATCAGTTTTTATAATCAAAAAAAAAGCTGTTAACATATATGCTAACAGCTTTTAATTAATTCTTATATTATTTTAACGAGTCAAAGCCTCTTTTTTCTTTTTAAATTCCATGGCTTTGTCTTTCATATCAAGCTTTATATATAATTGTTGAAGTGCAAATACGATGTCATAATCATCTTGTTTTAATTCATATGATTTTTCTAAGAATGGTTTTGCTTTTTCAAACAATTTTTTTAAATCATCTTTGAAAGCATTCAACTTTTGGGTGTAATCAGGTTTCTTTTCATTTAGAGCATTTATTTTCTCAATGATAGGGTTTCCTTGTTGAAGATATAATGCCCCTAATGAATATAATGCAAAAGTATCATTGGCATTTATTTCAATACATTTTAAATAATCAGCTTCAGCAAGTGCAGAGCAACTATCAGCTTCACGGGTTTTCTTTTTATTTAAAAACTCAAATTTATGTCTGTCATATAAGTTACCTCTAGTCAAAATATAATTGACATTGGTTGGATCAACTTCAATAGATTTAGAGAGCTTTGCTATCAAACCATTCATATCATTTCTGGCTTGATATATTCTCAACTCTTCATTCATTAAATCTTTGTTATTTTCTATAACAGACAATCCTTTTTCTATAGTGAGTAAAGCGTTGAATGTATCACCATCTGCCAATTGTAATTGTTCTAATTGTATATAAACAATAGGGTCAGGATAGTTTGCAGCAATCATCTTGGTTAAGGTGTTTTTTGCTTTATCGCTAAAGGCAAATTTATCAGTTAATAGTTGTTCGCAATCAGCAGTTTTATTTTCTTTACATTTTTTATAGGCATTTTCTTTGTCATTTCTGGCATTAATGGCTGCATAACTATAGTAAAGTTGAATTTGAGTTGCTGTTAAGTTGTTTTTGGCTAAGTCTTTACCTTTATCGTAAGGGATAGCTTCTAAAATCAACTCGTAATTTCTCATCGCTCCATCATAATCTTTAGAGCCAAATAAATTAGCTGCTTTGTTGTTACATAAGAAAGAACTGTTCACTAAACTTGTGATAGAACCAATAGGGTAATTGTCATCATCCATTCTTTCTTCATATTTCTTTTTGGTGTCAAGTTTTATACACTCAATAAATGATCTAAGTGCAATTTCACATGCATCTGGGAAGTTTGAATTGATAGTAGAATCATTAGCTATTTTTAAATGTATATATCCACGATAGTAATGCATTTTAGGAGAGTTTTTAGTCTCTTCATTTACATAAGCTTTATCAATATATTTTTTTGCACTTTCATATGATTTTGCTGAAAGATCAAGAACTGCACTCTCAATATTTGAAGTTTGAGAAAAAACTATTGAAGTAAATGATGCGGCAAAAGCCAGGGTTAAAATAATTTTTTTCATTAAATAGAAATGTTTGGTTTTATTTAGTTAAACGATATCATCAGGTGTTTGGTTGCTGTCAGCTTCATTATTTTCGTCTGAAGGTTGAATATCAGTAGCTTCATTATTAGTAGCCTCTATATTTCCTTCGATTGCTTCATTTACAATAGGCATACCATTTTCATCTAACTCAATTTCTTCTACATCTTCTTCGTGAAGAATTTTTGCAATAGAAGCTATTTCATCTTTCTCACTCATTTTAATTAATTTAACACCTTGAGTAACCCTTCCAACTACCCTCATTGCAGATAATGGCATTCTGATGGCTGTACCTTTTTTCAAGATAATCATCAAATCGTCTTCGTCATTTACATCAAGTATGGCTACTAGTTTACCTGTTTTATCAGTTACGTTCATGGCTTTTACTCCTTTACCTCCCCTTCCAGTAACTCTATATTCATCAACCTCACTTCGTTTACCAAATCCTTTTTCAGTCACCACCATGACATTTCGTGTATTATCAGGCAAGCTAATTAAACCAATAATTTCATCACCGGTATTTAAGTTCATACCTTTAACACCTGTAGCATTTCTGCCCATTGGTCTCACTTTACTTTCATTAAATCTAATAGCTCTTCCATCGTTACTAGCCATAATAATTTCACATGTGCCATTAGTCAATTTCACATCTAACAATTGGTCATCTTCTCTAATATTGATTGCATTAATACCGTTGCTACGTGGTCTTGAATACGCATCAAGGGTGGTTTTTTTGATGATACCTTTTTTAGTTACCATGATAATATTGTTATTATCTAAGTACTCCTTATCAGTTAATGTTTTAACATTGATAATGGCTCTAATTTTATCATCGGCTGGAATATTAATCATGTTTTGAATAGCACGTCCTTTGGTTGCTTTGGCACCTTCAGGAATTTCATATACTTTCATCCAGAAACATCTTCCTTGGTCGGTAAAGAACAATAAATAGTTGTGGTTTGAAGCAATAAATAAATGCTCAACAAAATCTTCATCACGATGAGAAACCCCTCTTTGTCCTCTGCCTCCTCTAGATTGTGCTCTATATTCAGCTGTAGATGTACGCTTGATATATCCCATATGGCTAATAGTTATCACCATATCATCATCAGCAATCATATCTTCCATTCTAAACTCACCAGAAGAATATTGAATTTCAGTACGTCTTTCATCGCCATACTTTTCTTTCATTTCATTCAATTCTGATTTAATAATTGACATTCTGATAGCTTCATCATCAAGCACTGACTTTAAATAATCTATCAATTTCATTAACTCATCATACTCCGCTTTTATTTTATCTCTTTCTAATCCGGTGAGTGTACGCAAACGCATATCCAAAATAGCTTTGCTTTGTATGTCACTTAAACCAAAATTAGTAATTAATTGAGATCTTGCATCATCAGGAGTTGCAGCAGCACGAATAATTTTAATTACTTCATCTAAATGATCTAGGGCTATTAATAAACCCTCTAAAATATGTGCTCTTTTCTCCGCTTCGGCAAGTTCGTATCTGGTTCTTCTTGTTACTACTTCATGTCTATGATTAACATAGTGCTTAATCATATCTTTTAAGTTTAATGGCTCAGGACGGCCATTTACTAAAGCGATATTGTTTATAGAAAATGATGTTTGAAGTGGTGTATATTTATATAATTTATTTAAGACAATATTTGGAATGGCATCTCTTTTCAAATCATAAACCACACGCAATCCATCTCTATCACTTTCATCTCTGATATCACTAATACCATCTATTACTTTTTCTTCAATTAACGAAACGGTCTTTTTAATCATTTCCGCTTTGTTCACTTGGTAAGGCAATTCATTTACGATGATTTGATCTTTGCCTGTTTTAGTTGTTTCGAAAATAGCTTTACCTCTCATCATCACTCTACCTCTACCCGTTTCAAAACCTTCTTTAACTCCTTCATAGCCGTATATAATTCCACCTGTAGGAAAGTCAGGTGCTTTGATAAACTGCATCAACTCAGCTATGGTAATATCTCTGTTATCGATATATGCTAATATTCCATCTATTACTTCTGTTAAGTTATGCGGAGGCATATTAGTAGCCATACCTACAGCAATACCTGATGCACCGTTGATAAGCAAATTAGGCACTTTAGCTGGCATTACTGAAGGCTCAGTTAAAGAATCGTCGAAGTTTGGTCTAAAGTCGACAGTGTCTTTGTCAATATCCACCATCATTTCTTCAGCAATCTTACGCAGACGTGCTTCAGTATAACGCATAGCCGCAGGAGGGTCACCGTCTATTGATCCAAAGTTTCCTTGTCCGTCAACCAACATGTAACGCATGTTCCATTCTTGAGCCATCCTTACCATGGTATCATACACACTTTGGTCGCCATGTGGGTGATACTTACCTAATACTTCCCCAACAATTCTAGCCGATTTTTTATGGGCTCTGTTGCTTGCCAATCCTAATTCTGTCATCCCATAGAGTACTCTACGATGAACAGGTTTTAGTCCGTCTCTAACATCTGGTAAAGCTCTGCTTACAATTACCGACATAGAATAATCTATGTAAGCGGTTTTCATCTCATCCTCGATGTTAATAGGTATAATTCTTCCGTCTGCCATTTATATTGAAATAATTTTTTGGTTATTTTTAAAAACGTCGCAATTTACAACCAAACCACGCTTTTGATTATACACTTTTTCCACATTTTTACTTAATTTCTTAACCACTATTTTTCAAAAAATTAATACCCATGAAAAGGCTAAAAACTTTAACTTTGCAAATTCTATGAAGTTTGTTGTTACATGGGCTCGTCATAAGTTAATAGGTTATCCTCTATTAAAAAAACTCATTAAATTTGGTTTAGTGGGATTCTCTGCCGCTGTGGTCAGTATCTTAATTCACTGGCTCATTATTCTTCAATTTCCTCAATACAATCTTGTAGGTAAAGCCATTGGCAGTTTATTAGGTTTTTTTATGGGTTTTGCTCTAAACAAACTTTGGACTTATGTTGACAGAACAGATGACAACGAAAAATACTTGGGTAAATATTTTATTGTATATTTTGTTACTTTTATTATATACTTGGTCATCAATTACTATTTAGACCATTGGGTATTTTTAAACATTATATATATATCTAAAGTGCAACCTTTTGATTTTGTTATTTTTAAAATAAACATACAACGTGAAGTGTTAAGCAATATTATTAGTATTGGTATCAATGCGGTGCTTAATTTTATAGGCACAAACTATCTGGTTTTTAGAATTAAAGAACAAGGAAAAATAACTGAAATTTAATGGAACAAATTTTTGAAGGAAAAACAGCTTTGGTTGGTGGTTCAACTCAAGGAATCGGATTAGCCACCGCTAAACTATTAGCTTCTAAAGGTTGTAAACTGGTTTTACTTGCCCGCAATGAAGAAAAACTACAAGCGATAATAGATACACTAGGCCAGTCACATCAATATATTGTGTGCGACCAAAGTAATATAGACAGTGTGCATGCTGCTTGCTTTAAACTTACTACTTTACCCATTGATATAGTAATTAACAATACAGGTGGACCAGCTGCTGGGCTAGCCAATTCTGCTACTTTCAATGAATATATAAATGCTTTTCAACAACACCTTATTGCAAACCAATTAATTCTACAAGCTGTGTTACCTCATATGAAAGCCAATAACTTTGGTAGAATTATTAATATTATTAGTACTTCTGTAAAACAACCTTTAAAAGGTCTTGGCGTTTCAAATACCATTAGAGGTGCTGTAGCCAGTTGGTCTAAAACCTTGGCCACCGAACTAGGTCCTTTTGCCATTACCGTAAACAATGTATTACCAGGAGCTACCAGTACTGAGCGTTTAGCTACTATTATCGAAAATAAATCTGCCAAACAAGGTTTAGAAAAAGATTACATAGAACAAGAAATGCTTGAAGAAATTCCTTTGAAAAGATTTGCTAAACCTGAAGAAATTGCAGAAGCTGTGTCATTTCTTGCGTCAAATGCAGCATCATATATTAATGGCATAAATTTACCTGTAGATGGAGGTAGAACCTTATGCTTATAATATAATATATGAAACTTAGTGCAAAAATTACTATTGCTTTATTTGTTACCATCTTAACCCTACTTATCGATTCTTATGTAATCAAAGGTGTACATATACTCACCCTCTTTAACGAATCAGTTAACACTATATATTGGTCGTTTTCGGTGTTAATGCTGATAATACTTTCTGTCTCCTTTTATTTTTTCAATCCAAGCAAACACGCAACAGGCTTCTTCTCCAGTTTTTTTTCATTTTTCATATCAGTTCTCATAGCCAAAATTGGGTTTGCCGTGGTATTAACTTTAGAAGATATATATAGATTAATTGCATCAACTATCATTAAAATTTCTCATTTTAACACACAAGATTTTGAACTTATCAGCAGACATTTTGCGTGGAGTTATGCGGCATTGTTTTTTGGTTTATTTCTCTTGGTTTTTGTTATATATGGGATAATTTTTGGGAAGTATAGGTATAAAGTTCACACACAAAATTTATACTTTGACGATTTGCCCGATGCGTTTGATGGTTTTAAAATTGTTCAAATTTCTGATATACATTCTGGAAGTTTTACTGATGCCAAACCTATCGAAAAAGCTATTGAGCTAATCAATGCCCAAGGGGCAGATTTGTTTGTGTTTACTGGCGACTTGGTTAATAATGTTGCTCACGAAATTGAACCTTGGATTGACTATTTCAAAAAAATAAAAGCACCACATGGCCAGTTTTCTATATTAGGCAATCACGACTATGGCGACTATATTCAATGGCCCAATGATGAGTCCAAAAGACATAACCTAAACACACTTAAAACCCATCACCATTCTATGGGCTTTAAACTCTTGCTCGACGAACATGCAACCATATCAAAAGATGGGCATCAACTCAAACTTTTAGGTATTGAAAATTGGGGAGTAGGATTTGGTCAAAGAGGTGATTTAAAAAAAGCGTTACAGGGTGTTCAACAAAATGACTTCAAAGTATTGTTATCACACGACCCATCACATTGGGATGCTGAAGTTAAAGCACACGATTCACATATACATTTAACACTTTCAGGCCACACCCACGGTATGCAATTTGGGATTGAATTATTTGGATTTAAATGGAGCCCTGTAAAATATAGATATAAAAATTGGGCTGGTCTCACCACTGAAAACAACAGAAATTTATACGTAAATAGAGGTTTTGGATTTTTGGGGTTTAGAGGCAGAGTAGGCATATGGCCTGAAATAACCGTATTACATTTGCACAAAAAAAAATAGTATATACAAATGTTAAATCATTTGAAAAACGACTTCACATCTGAAAGATTATTCATCAGAAATTTAGAGATTACTGATACGTCATTTATATATACGTTAGTCAATACAAATGAGTGGAAACAATTTATTGGCGAAAGAAATATACATTCAGAAGAAGACGCTTTACCCTATATACAAAATATACTCAACAATGACCATGTGAATTATTGGGTGGTAACACTTAAAGATACACAAACACCAGTTGGTATTGTTACTTTTATTAAAAAAGATTATTTAGCCTATCATGATTTAGGTTTTGCTTTTTTGCCAACATTTATGGGCAAAGGTTATGCATATGAAGCAGCTAAAGAGGTATTAGATTATTTACTTCAACAAGAAATATATAAAAATATAGTTGCAGTAACTGTAAACAGCAATCAGAAATCAACATTACTGTTATCTAAATTAGGGTTTAAATTTGAACGTATATTCAATCACCACCATGATTTATTAGAATTATATAGCATTACAACTAATCAATCATTTTCCTAAAAGTTAAATTGATTCTTGGCTTATTTACTTTGGTGGATTTAGGCAAACAGTGTAGCCAATAATTTTGTGTTTGGCCTTTCATATTCAAAATACTTCCAGGCTCTAAGGGTATATATATAGTTTCTTTTGTATGTATATGTTTAAACCCAAACTTTCTTGTAGCTCCTAAGCTTAAAGATGCTATAGAACTAAGTGGCACCAAAGTGTCTTCATTATCTGCATGCCAAGACATTCCTTCGCCCCCATCGTGATACAAATTTAACAAACATGAATTATAAGTGTCACCAGTAATTTGTTCTAATATATTTTTCAAATCCAATAATTCTTTAGTCCATATATTGGCTTTTCTAGTAATGCCTGAATATTTATATATATATTCTTTATCGCCATACCAAGACGTTTTTCTTTTGGTGATTATATGTTTACCAAAGAGCACTACTTCATCGTGCTTCCATTGAATTTGATGCAATAAGGTATCAAATAATTTGGCAGCATCATTATAGGTTAATGCATTTTCTATATAAAATACTTCTCCATCTTTGGGTAATATATTTAAGCTAGTTTCAGATTCAAATAGGTTCATTACAGAGTAAACAAAATTAAAATAAAAAAGCTTGTATCCGATACAGATACAAGCTTTTTTAGAATTTAAAAACTTGAATGTTTTAAAATAAAATTATTGCTTGACAAATTTATTTCTTGAAGTTACACCATTTTCAGTAATCTCAACTATATATATACCTTGTGGTAATTTCGCAATATCAAAATTGAATTGTGAACCAGCTACATTGGTCATATCTATAACCAATTGGCCAGTGATTGAAATCATTCTGATGGTTGCATGAGAAACTGTTTGTTCAATAGAAATTTGAATTTGATTTTGAGCTGGATTTGGATAAATGCTGATACCATTTGTAGTATATGCATTATTTAAACCAACCAAAGTAAAGTCTCTACAGTTTGATGTGTCTACACAAGTATTTAACGTAACTACAACAGCATAACTTCCAGAAGCTACAGGGTTAAATGTTTTCGCAGTTGCACCGGCAACAGGCGAATTGTTTTTACTGCAATCTATCCATTGGTATGTTGCACCTGCTTGGTTAGCGGTAAAGGTATTTACTGTTCTGGTAACAGAAGTATCAACATTGTTTATAGTTAAATTTATAGTGATGATAGAATCGCAACCGTTTGCATTTTTAATGGTGTCAGTATAAGCTTTTGAAATACTCCATACTTTACCACTAGGGCTGGTATAGCTATTACATGCAGTAGGAGAAATAGATGAAGTTGTGTTGGTGCTTATAGTTAAATTGATAGTAATGATAGAATCACAACCATTATAACTTTTCACAGTATCCATATAAGTATTAGAAGTGTTCCAAGTATATTTTCCACTTGGGCTGGTATAACTACCACAACCTACAGGAGAAATTGTAGATGACACACTGCTTTTGATTGTTAATTTGATAGTGATGATTGAATCGCAACCACTATAACTTTTAATAGTGTCCATATAAGTATTAGAAGTTGTCCAAGAGTATTTTCCACTTGGGCTATTGTATTTACCGCAAGTAGTTGGTGATATTGAAGAAGTAACGCTGCTTTTGATTGTTAAGTTGATAGTGATAATTGAATCACAACCGTTAGCATTAGCAATAGTATCAATATAGGTATTGCTTGTATTCCAGTTGTATTTTCCACTTGGTGAAGAATAACTACCACATGTTGACACGTCAATAGTATCAGCAGAACTAGTACAACAAGAAGCACCAGAATGTGAACCTATATAACCAAATTCATCTTGAGCATATACATCCCATTGGGTTTCAACTACAGTCCAATCACTGTCTCCATATTTTACAGAATTCATTCTAACGAGTGTATACTCACTTGTAGCTCCATTTCCAACAGGCCAGTTGGTACCTGGGTCAACTCCAATCACACCTATAATATCAATAAATTTACAAGTACTAATTTGGTATAAGGCTAAAACATCATCGCCATTATAAAAAGTGATGGTGTGTAAAGTATCAGCAACAGCAAGAATGGTTGCATTTGCTTGTGGATTAGCAGCTACATATACATCTTTAGCAGCTAAAAAATGGCCCGCAAGTACCAATGAATCTTGAGCAGTTGGAGAACCGTTATTATAACGATATACAACATAGTCACTTAAGTCAAGTGTGCTGTTAGTAGGGTTATAAAATTCTAATGCTTTGTTATTACTTGTTCCTTCTATATATTCTGAAATAAACAAGTTACAAGATTGAGCTTGAATTTTTTGGGTTAATTGAACGCCAAAAGCCAAGCAAATAACCAACGAAATTTTAAAAAGTAATGATTTACGCATGTTTTATAATATTTGCCGCAAAAATACCTATTAATTGTTACTTATGCATATAAGAAACAATTATTTAATTTAAAAGATGAACTAATAAATCAAATACACTAATACACCATCAAAAAACCATCATCAAACATCACATATTTGCTTTTCCAAATTTGTAAGCTTAAAGCAATGTCTACCGCATAACCAGACACACCAAATGGAACACTCTGACTTGAAGTGAAACAACCAGTAAGGGCATCTAAAGTTTCTTTTAATGTAATATTATACCCTTCATGTGCTTCTGGTTTTATATAACCCTTTTCTGATTGAACTGCTGTAAATTCTGCTAGTCTGATTAAAAAAAGAATGGCTCTTGGGTCATTTATTTTTTTTAATGCTTGCAATGCATATTCTCCAATCTCAGGAACTGTATGTGTTGTAGTGATGCATAACAAATATATACTGCCATGCGATGCTAATTTGTCTATATACTCTTTGGCTCTTGCTATATAATCAGGCATGGTCTGATAATCGTGATATAAACGGTAATCCTCATCAAATGCTGAAGCTAACAATACATCTTCATCACTCAATTCCATTCTGTTGCCATATATCTTTTGCATAGTAGTATCAGTTAACATATATGTAAATGAATGTTTATAGGCTTGTATATAGGAAGCTGTATAATTTGAATCGAGATAGAATTTTCTTAATATCAAAGTATCCGTTTTTTCTTTGCTAAAATGTCTGTATGCATTGCGATACCCCATTCTGCTTATCAGATATGGCAACCAAGTCATATAGGTTTTAACATACCCTACTTGTAATCCTAAATATATATGCCTTTCGCTTTTTTGAGTGGTTACCATCAATCTCATCCCCATGCTGCTTGGCAATATGGCTAATATATTTTTATCATACAACATCCACTTGACTCTTCGGTGAGTATGCCATTTGATGCCCCTACTTATATGTTTTTTGATATATTTTTCAAGTTTACCCCATTCTTCAAATTGTATATGGTGACATAGCTCACAGTTAGACAGACAAAGTTTGTTGCGATAGTAATCATTCACCACCAGCTTTTGTTCCTTTACACTATTACCCACTGCCGCTTCTATGTCCTTATAAAAAGGAAGTATATGAGAATTTTTAAGTTCCTCTCCTCCATGTATATGTTTTTTGTCTAAAAAAAATATATACTTCTTTTGTGAATAATGCTCAATACAAGCTCTTAAATCAGTTTGATTACAATTGCCCTTGGTAACTATCCAAGTAAAAGTTTGTTGCTTGCTATTGATAAAAATATTTTGTTTATAAATACTGTCTATATCAATTGTTACTTGATAATATTCAGTACCTACATCATCCATACTTGCCCCTGAAATTCTAGTAATTTGACCACCCACAACTATATCTGATTGCATCACCAAACTATCAACAGACAAGGCAAAACTAGGAATACAGCCTATAAAAAAACTCCATATCAATAAACATATATATTTGTTAATGAACATGGAGTTTAATGTATATATTTTTTAGAATGCCCTATTGATACCCATCACCCATCTAAAGGCAATATTCTCAGTTCCGGCAGGAGCATTACTAATATATAATGGGCAATCAAACCTGATGGTTAATGGTTGAATTTCATCAAGTCTACCAAAACGTTTAATAGTAACTGCCATGCCCAAACCCGCATCAGCTCTTACTGAACCCATTTGTTGTTTGCCTGCTAGATCTTGATACCATATCACACCCGCATCTCCAAAAAGATATGGCGTGATGTGTAAAAAGTTTCTAAGTCCTTTTGGTTTCCAATTGATTAGTCTATCAAATTCTAACTCAGCATTTATTGCAGTTCCTGATTTTCCATTATATGCAGGCATTACAGTTCCATTTTTAATTTCAGGAGCTAGATACCCAGCATACCCTCTTAAATTCAACCCACCACCAAAATGAAAATGATTGATATCAGCTCCATATCCTTGCCAAGCGTTAGGCATGATTCCTATTGATCTGGTATATTTATTTTCAACCAATTCTTCTCCATTGGCTCCAGCTAAATTCAATCTACTTTCAGGTGCTATATTTCCAGTTGAAAATTGTCCTATCCAACGTGTTTTCAAAGTCAACTTTTTAATTTGATTGGTATTAATTAACGTTGCTCTTAATGAGGTATAATTATAATCACTAAACAATGATGGTGTTCTCAATTGCACATGATAATCGAGATTGGCTTTTTGCCAATTATATACTTTCGATCCTTTAAATCCTAGATTCAACACATTATTTAAAAAGCCGTTTTGCCATTCTGATTCTAAAGCATAATTTCTATCTATCAACTTATCTCTATATAAAGCTTTTGCTTCCATATATACTTTCACACCGTTGTTTAATACTTTATCTACCATGATGTTATTCATATATAAACCATCTAAATATCTAGAACCTAAGCTTACATATTGGTTTTTGCCTATTTTATTTTTATAAGTAAACAGGTAATTTACAGGAGCTTTTTCATTTGCTACTTCATATTTCTTGTCTTTCATTAGACCTGTATTATACCAAACAGTTGCCTCGAATATGTGCTTCATTTGCATATAATGGCCTCTTAAATTCAATCCTGCTTTTACACCATCAACTGCATTAAACCACAAGTCAGGTCTCCAATATATACGGTATCTATATAAGTCGTTAGGCTGACGAATTTGTGCATCAAACCTCAACTTCTTAGGGCATTTCCAACTGTTGTTTAAGTAATTTACATCAGCCATTCTTCTGCTGGGATCAATCACTACATTTTTTAAAGGTGCTTTGGTAAAAATTAATGCTTCATAAGTCTCATTCAAATTATCCCAACCTTTCCAATATTGGTCTATTCCATTGGCAGGATATTTTTTCACAAAATAAGTGTTTCTTAAAATTGTCCATGAAGTGTCTCCATTCTTATCTATGGCTGCCAAATCTACTGGCATTTGCATGCGTTCGTTTCTTTTCACTTTCACCACATACGAGTACTTATATTCTTTAAACTGAGGGTCGCCTTGAACTTTACTTACTTTCTCAATGCTATAATCATTTCTTTTTGTGGTTTCCATCCATTGGTCAAAAAACCAGTTCAAATCTACATGTGTATATTGTATAATAGAATTTCTAAAATCTTCGAAGTAAGGATGGCAAATTTTCCATTGGTTAAAATAATGGCTCATGGCATCTCTAAACAATTCATCACCCAATACATATTCTAAATTCATCAACATGGTAGCTGTTTTATAGTATACATGTCTATAGCCTCCACCATGACCTAGAGCTCCATTAAACTGGTCACTATGGGTGTTAAGAGGTTCATCGTTTTCATTCATAGCATCAGTCAAATAACCCATATATACATTGCTTACAATTACAGGATTTGTTTCTTTAAATTTATCATAATACTTATGCCCTGTTTTGCCTGAGATAGGATATTCACCATCTAACCTTCTTAAACTCCAAGCGGTTAAAAACTGGGTAAATCCTTCGTCTAGAGCGGCTCTATAAGTTTCGTTACTACCTACCATTCCAAAGAACCAATTGTGACCTACTTCATGAGCTATTACCCCATGATTGCCCGGAGCCCAGCCACCATCAAGCGTGAGCATCGGGTATTCCATGCCATCGCGTGCATCAGCAGCCACCATCTTAGGATAAGCATACATTCCAAAATCAGTCGAGTAGCACTTCACCACTTTGGCTACAAAATCTGAAGTTTCTTGCCATCCCGGAGCATTAGGTTCTTGAGCCAATGCCACACATTTTACGCCATTCCATTCAGTTTCATGAATTCTGTATAATGGGTCGGCAGTCCAAGCAAAGTCGTGCACATTGTCTGCATGAAATTTCCATGTTTTGGTTTTGCCATCAGCGGGGTTACAAGCATTCGGTATATATGGATTAGGCAATTTTGCAAAATTATTGATATCTATTTTAGCTCTATATTCAGCTGGCAAAGCTTCATCAGGGTTTTGTAACAAGCCAGTAGCTTCAAGCACATAATGAGAAGGCAGATTCAATTCTACATCAAACGAACCAAAGTCGCCATAAAATTCTTTACCTAAATGTTGGTCGGTTTCCCAGCCAAACTTAGCATCATACACACATATACGTGGATACCAATGCACACAGTCATAATGCTTAAAACCAAATGTTTTAAAAGTTTTCATACGTCTACGCATGCTACCAGTATCGAAATAGCTTTTGAACTTAATAGTGACTTGTATAGACTTACCTGGCAATATAGGTGCAGCTAAATGTATACGCATAATGGTATTGTCGAACATAGGTTTTACATCAGTTCTATCTATCGAAACGCTTTCAACTGCAGTACCTAATTTTTGGGCTTCGTATTTGCCAAATTGAGATTTAACTCCGTTGGCTTTTTCTAATATAGCAGCATAACTTTCAGGTTGAAAAGCATTTTGGTATAAGTGAAAATAAATATCGAATAAGGTGTCGGGTGAGTTGTTAAAGTATGTTAAAGTCTCCACAGCATCAACTATATCTGTTTGATCAGATAAGGTAGCGTTGATATTATAATGCACATCTTGTTGCCAATAGCCTGCTTTGGGAGAGCGGTTTTTCCAATAATATTGGTTGAAGGCATTGCGGTAGGAATTCTCTTGAGCCTGACAAATAGAGGCTACTAAAATCAATAGAAGCGTAATTTTTTTCTTCATTGTATGTTTCATTCGATGGGCAAATATATTTGAAACTGGGCGAATTGTGGTATGGGAGGAGGGAATAAGTTTTTTGAAGTATGATGCCTCGAATGATGCTTCGCATTTTTAGTTATGATGCCTCGAATGTATGAATGATGCTTCGCTTTTGATGTTGTGTTGCCACGAATGCACGAATGTTTTAATTTAATAATTAATGCTTCGCATTTGTTGTTGCCACGAATGCACGAATGGTTTGTATGAATAGTTTTTTAAGTAATACTATTAATCCCATGAATGCACGATGGTTAATATGATTAATTTTTTTCATGAGCATTTATCCGCTCTGAAAACATATTGGGGAATATCCAAAATTGTTCAAATAGATTTCCAGGACTATACATCATAATAACTGAATCAATTCCCTCAAGTGATTTTAACAAATTAATTTAGAAATTAGAATAAAAGGAATTTAATCAAAAAAATATAGTTTGTTTGTAGTACTAATAAATTCGTATTTTTACACACTTAATGCTTAATAAAATTTTATTCTATTAATTCACCTCTACTTTTATATGAGAATCTTTATATTTATTTTTTTTATCTTTTTTACTTATTTTAAAAGTACAGCACAAACAGCTGGCTCAGGTACGCTTTCAACTATTGAATCTTTGGTCCAAAAAGAAATTGAAAATTCTAAGCAAGTAGGTGAGTTAAATCGTAAACATGCAGATACTTATATATCAGAAGACCTTAAACAAAAACGTTTAATTGAGGAATTAGCTGATTTAGAAAAAAAGAAAAGTGATAATGATGAGGCTGTAAAAGGATTGATGCAGGCTAAACTTGATGAAATAGAGAACGGCCAAGCATGGAAAAATAGAAGAGCCTCCGCTCAGAGTGGTTGGAAAGAAAAAAATCCTGGGGCATGCGGTGCAGGTGGCCCACCTCCAATTTGCCCTGTAGACCATTGGTATAGGGTGTCTGTGAGTGAAGCTATGGCTGAATATAATGCTTTAGTTGAAAAGGAATTAGACAAAGTGAGAAACCAAACCACTAAGTACGACAAACCACTTTCAAACAAAAGAGCTGAACTTCAAGACTTTCAATTTGGAGAGAATGAATTTTATAAAAAGAGAAAGCAGTTGACTGAAGATATGAATAAACTGACCAGTGAAAATACAGATATAAGAGAAGAAATTGCCAAACTAAGTAAAGTATATGTAACTAAAATTGAAGCTGAAATAAAAAGTACCCAAAACGCTTATATTAGAGATTTGATGAATGAAATAGCTACAAGCCATTATACCATTGTTAAAATTGGAATTATTGAAGTTAAAATTATAGAATTGAATGAGGAAGAAAGAAAAGCAGAAGCTGATTTGAGAGATAAACTTACTAAACAAAACGACAAGAAAATAGAGGAACAAAAAAACTTAGCATTGCTTAAAAGCAACGAGTTAATTGATTTAGAAACAAATACTAACGCTAAGGTTTCAGAATTGAATACCAAACTAGCAAAAAGTAAAAGAGAGTTATATGATATAGAACAAGACTTAAAATTAACTGATTTATCGATAGATAGAAAGAACAATTTAGAAGCAAGAAAAAGTGATTTATCTAGTTTAATTGGTTCTATTGAAAGTCAAATTGAAAGTTTAAATAGCAATTATATATCAAAGAAAAGTGTTTTAGATGGTGAGATTTTAAAGCATAAAAACGAAAGTTGGAATTTGTTAGTAAACCTTCCATCTTTGATAACTAAAGCAGTTGAGGCGTTAAAAGAAGCATATACAGTTAAAAGAGAAATACTTGAAGATGCACTAGCTGGAAGAAAAGCCAAATTAATTACCGTAAATGAAAATATTCCGCTCCAAAAAGATATATTTAGAAAAAAAGCAAAAGCATATGCCGATTTAGTAGAACCAGAAAGGATAAGACTAATGGATGCCTGTAAAGAAAGTGGTGCCTCATGTTGGGGAAGCGATATAACAGGGAAAATATGGCAACACACCAATATGTTACTAGATTGTGCAGCAAGCGTTGAAAATAAAAGCATTATGTATACAGGTTGTGAAGAAGCTTCAAGTCATTACAACAGTTATTATCAATCTTTAATGAGTGGCGTTTCAGATGAAGATCTTGGCAAATTAATAAGAAGCAATCCTTCAAATCAATATAAAAAAATACTCGAAAAATTTTAATATATATGAATCTTAAAAAAACTACTTTAAATATTTTTTTAGTGTTAGTAACTAGCTTTAGTTTTAGTCAAGAAATTTCATTTGAGCAAAAAAAGCAAAAAATTGAGTATCAAATTAAACAAAATCTTTGGGATGAGATTTTAATCACTGCACCTGATTTAATCATTGAAGATCCAACAAAGGGTGATGGTTATTATTACACTTCAATGGCTTTCTTTAAACTTGGCAATAAAGATAAAGCCCTAAAATATATAGAAAAAGCAACCCTTTTTGCTGATGAAGAGTTGAGTAAAAAAATCAATTCATTAAAATCAAATTTTGAGGCACAAGATCAAGTAAAAGTATATATTAAAAATGCTCAGCATTATGAAGCACAAGGGGAAACAGCTTTAGAGGCAAACGAATGGTTATCAGCTTGGAAATTAGACAAAAAAAACACAGAAATGGCTTTGAATGCAGTTGATCTTTTTATAGATATGAACGAATACGAAAAGGCAATAGAAATATTAAATAGTCCAGAACTGAGCAACGACCCAGAAACGAAAGAATTATTAGACAAAATTAATCATACGCCTAAAATGATTAAAATAAATGGTTATAACAATTCTATGAAATTAGGTGACAATTATTTTAATACAAATAATTTTGAACAAGCCAAAGCATACTATGAAAAAGCCTTAAGTTACCAAAACTACGATCAGGATGCTTTAAACAAAATTGAAAAAACAAAAGAGGAAATAGTTTGGCAAAAAGCACAAAAGAGTAATTATGTTGAAGATATTGAAAAATATGTAGACACCTATCCAATAGGGAAATACTCAAAAGACGCTAATGATATCATTAAAAGAAGTTATAATGTGATTGCAGAAAAGTTTTATTTAGAAAAAAACCAGACACGGCTTGAAGAATTTTATCAAAAACACTTAAATAGGTTTAGAAGTGAATATGAAGCAAAAACTATTAAAAATTTACTTGAAAAATTTTATTTCGAAAAAGCTGAATCTGAATATCTTCTTAAAAACTGGTCTGTTGCAAAAGATTATTATACCAAATATATAATTTTATCGCCATTAGGTTCAAATGCAAATGCATCAAAAAAACGAATTAAAAAATCTCAACGCAAGATGAACCAAACTGATGCTGATTTTTTCTTATATACTTATGATGTTCAAAGTCCGATAGGAATAAGCTTTGGCGATTTATATAGAGATAATTTAGGTTATTATATCAATTTTAAAATGAATGGAGATATATTTAAAGGATTAAATGTATTATATAAAATTGATAACCAAGGTGTTTCTGACTCTCCATGGGATATGAAAACAACTGGTAAAACAGTAGATGGCAATATATCTTTATCAGGTGGTGCTACTTTTAAATTAGCTTATCCTTTGTGGGGATATGTTGGAATAGGATTGGGATATTATCCTAAATATGTTGAAGTTGATGAATTTTTAAGTAATGGTGATTTTTATGAAACTGTTTGGATGAAAAACACAGATGAAAGTAAATTTAGTATTAACCCAGAAGCAGGATTAAAACTAAAGCTGGGTGAAAGTTTAGTGTTAAAATATGGAGTAAAATATCAGAAAGAAATCATTCATCAGTTTGGACTTGGATTTCAATTTTAAAAATTAACTTTTTTGCCTCGAATACTCTAATAAATTAATTTAAGTATATAATTTTATGTATTAATTTTTTTGCCACGAGTGCACAAATGATATTTATTTATTTATTTTTTGATTCATAAGCTATTATAAAAAAAACGACATAAACTTAGGGCATATTTATACAAAAAAAACAACACTATTCGTGCATTCGTGGCATTACATTACCTTAGTGGCTAAAACTGCCACCTATTCCTCACTGGGTCAAAATATTCAATTGAAAACTTAAATCCCCGGCCTACAAAATCGCCATTCGTAACTCCATATGCTGAATATACACCCAACCTAAACGATCGGCCTAATACCTTGATGGCTTTCTCTAGCCCTATAAAAACCTCAGCATGTGTTTTCTTCACTTCAGGTGCATATAAAAAAGCAGCCCCAGCCACTTCATTCAATTTTAATTTCTTAAACAATGGAATCTTATTGGTGAAATATCCATTAAATCTATGGTAATAATGCCCCTCTAAAAACAAGTTAAAAGTAGGGAATGATGAATCGAGGAGTTGATAGGTTTGCAACGGATTGGTAAACAAATATGGGTCGCCTTTTCTGTGGTATTTATAGTCTATCAAATACACTTTGCTCGTATTTAAAAAAGTTCCAGTTTTGATGTTGTACTCCGCATTGCCAAGCAATTTCATACTAAACTTTTGCCTGATTTGAAACTCTACATAATCAAAATTGACGATGCTATTCACTATATCTGGAATGCCTTTTCTATACCTGATTTGAAACATCGGCCACCTACTTCCTAATATGATTTTTTCTTTAGGCTCTCTCAAATATAATTGATGGGGCGTATATCTTAATCTAACTTCTCCTGTGAATGCATTATATGTATTAAAATCTACTGGTTTTCCTTTCACGCCATATAAAGTATCAAAAGCTGTTTGAAACCCGTATTTAACCACACTTTGTCTGGTAGAGAGTTGCATATACCCTGATAAATATAACCCATTTACCAACTCAATGGTATTATCAATATTGATAAATTTATGCTCATAAAAATTGGTCGATTTAAACACATTTAAATAGGCATCATAAGGAAAAATCAAATCAAACTGGCTTCCTACATTCACACTCAGTTCCCCTCGTTTGATGGGGTTATATACCCAATCAAATCCTAGACTTCCCTTCACATCTTTATATTTAAAACCATAGCTTAAATTAGGACTGGTAGAAATCACTCTTCGGTTTTTAAACTTCTTGTAATAGTTAAAATTCAATACCACTCTAGGTCCACCCAATACTACGCCATTAAAAAAACTATTCAAAAACATCTCAGCTACCGACTGAAAACTATAATATTCTTGTTTCTTTCTGTTTACATGCGACTGCCCCCACCACATCACATTCCAAAAAGTGACTCTATTGGTAACTGAGTCGATACTGTCTAAATATTCTTTTCGCTCGTGTGCCATTTTTATACTATCACTATAATTCATGGCTTGAATTTCTTTTACATTTAATGGAACTGCCCTAACACTGTCCCACCAAGTATTTGTCTTGTCGTAAGCATCATCTTTAGCACTCATCAATTCATCTCCAAAAAACTTTTTAGGAAATTCAGGGTTTATTTTAAAATCACTTTGTATACATATAGTTCTGCCTTCTGTGGTTTTTTTGCCCACCTTTCTGGTATATATATATTCTTGTTTGGGCAATAACATCAAACTATCATTATATAATATATAGTCTTGTTTTATTTGCATAGAATGAAACTCATTCAACTTGCTTCCTTCTATTGATAAATTTATCCTATATATACTCCATAAACTATCAACTATATATATATCACCACTAAAAAGTGCATTGCCCATTGCCCTAGGTGTGACTTTGATTTTATAGATACCTAATCCATTTTCATAATAAAATCCTTTCAAATCAAATTTGTATGAAAGGGTTGCCAACGGACTCAGAGGCGATAGAAACGTATTCTCGCTAAGCCCTCTGTTTTGTATGGTAGATTTATAAAAATTAAACTCTGCTTCTGTAGTGGTCAGGTAAAACAGGTTTTGTTTTTGACCGACAATCTTTCCCGCTTCCTTTATCTCTTTTATTTTATTGGGAAACTGCCAATACCGTATATATTGAAATTCGGCAATATTGATATCTGGCCTAGTGGTATCAGGTAACAATGCCCTAATAGAGTCTTCAAAACTAGTAGCCTTTTTCTTCTTTTTATTGGTTTCGTCGCTGGCTCTTATATATATCTTGCTTTCTAAACTTTGTATCTGTTTAAGCCAATATTCACGTTTCTGAATGGCATTCTTCATTATCTCCATTCCTCTGTCTTTTTTATTAGATTTTACATTCACATTGGCAAGCTCCTTAGATTCGGGTATCAGTACAATTTTTCTAAACACATCTTGGTGCAAGGCCAAGTTCATTTGAGTTTGCTTAAATCCTAAATAATTAAAAACAATGGTATATAACCCTTCTTGCAATCTTAATTTAAACTCGCCTTTGGCATTGCTTCTAGTTACTTCTTCTTCCATACGGGCACTCACCTGCACGCCTTGTAATGGCATACCTAAAGAATCTGAAACAATTCCTCTAAGTGTATAATAATTTTGAGCTGAAATATGTGAGGTTACCATCAAAAAAAACAATATATATACTACCCGTTTTACCGAATGATATTTATATATATTGATTTTCTCTGTTTTTAAAAACATATGTTACCTTAACGATAAAATATTTTTTTTATTACATCACTCCTCTCAAGCATAAATAGTTTATATAAACGAACTTGCTTTTTGTATAGCTGCCTGCAAACCTTCAGCATTATTACCGCCAGCTGTTGCATAGAATGGTTGACCGCCGCCACCACCTTGCATCAATTTGGCTGCTTCTTTAATGATATTACCCGCATGCAAATTATTCTTTTTTACCAATTCTTCTGTAATGATGATACTTAACAATGGCTTTTGATTGATGACCACACCCAATACACAAAACAAATTAGGAATTTCATTTTTCAACTGAAATGATAGGTTCTTTAACTGGTCTGCTGATGATATATCAACTTGCTCAGCTAATATATGTACCCCATTTTTCTCTGTTACTTTATTTTTTAATTCTTGTTTGATGACAGCCGTTTTTTCTGCTTCAAGTACTTCAAGTTTTTTCAACAACTCCGTTCTTTCATCCACTACTTGTTGCAAACTTTTTAAAATATCTTGCGATTTTAGGATTTCTTTTACTTGTGTAAACGTTTGCTCGTATTCATTTACCAAGCTTTCAACTTTATCAGCTGTGATGGCTTCTATCCTTCTAACACCTGCTGCTACTGCACTTTCAGAAGTGATTTTCATCAAACCAATACTCCCAGTTGCTTTTACATGTGTACCTCCGCACAATTCGCGTGAGTAGTTTTCGTCAAAGGTAATCACCCTTACCGAGTCGCCATATTTTTCACCAAACAAAGCCATAGCTCCCATATTTTTAGCTTCACTTATTGGCACATTTCTGCGTTCGTCTAATGATATATTTTCTCTGATTTTCTGATTCACTATATGTTCTACTTCTGCAATCTCTTCATCGGTCATGGCTTTGAAGTGTGAGAAGTCGAAACGCAGATATTCGCTGTTTACCAACGAACCTTTTTGCTCTACATGTGTGCCCAACACCTTACGCAATGCTGCATGCAGCAAGTGTGTAGCCGAGTGGTTGTTCTCCGTTAGTCTTCGTTTTTTCACATCCACTTTGGCTGTAAAAACCGTCTCAGGGTTCTCAGGCAAGCGGTCGCACAGGTGTATAATAAGGTTGTTTTCTTTTTGTGTATCGGTGATGATGACTTTCTCGTTGATGCTTTCAATGGTTCCGGTATCGCCAACCTGACCGCCACTTTCAGCATAGAAAGGCGTTTGGTCGAATACCAATTGAAATTGCTCTTTGTTTTTGTTTTTAACTTTGCGGTAGCGATTGATATGCACTTGCTCTAAAGCTACTTCATCATAGCCTAAGAACTTAGTAGGTGCTTCTTCTTCTCTCACCATAACCCAATCATCGGTAACCATCGAGGTAGCTTTTCGACTGCGTTCTTTTTGTTGTTGAAGTAGGGCTTCGAAACCGGCTTCGTCAACTGTGAATCCTTTTTCAGATGCAATTAGTTTTGTTAAATCGATAGGAAAACCAAAAGTGTCATATAATTCAAATACGAATTCACTATGTAAAGAACTGACAGTTTCTAATTTTTGTAATCCGTTTGCTAATGTTCTTAAAAACGCTGCTTCCTCCTCCTTTATTACATTCTCTAAAAACGCTGTCTTTTGCTTCACTTCAGGGAAGATATCTTTAAAAGATTCACCCATGATAGGCAACAACTTATATAAGAAAGGTTCTTTTACGTTTAAGAAAGAATAATAATACCTTACTGCTCTTCTCAAAATTCTACGTATCACATAACCAGCTCCATTATTACTTGGCATTTGCCCATCAATAATAGCAAAAGCAATGGTACGAATGTGGTCAGAAAGTACACGCATCGCAATATCCGTTTTGGCATCTGAGTTCAAATATTTGATACCTGTTTCATTCTCCATAAACTGTATATATGGCAAAAATACATCTGTATCATAATTGCTAATCTTGCCCTCTATAGCCCTTACCAAACGCTCGAAGCCCATGCCTGTGTCAACGTGTTGTGCAGGAAGCTTTTCTAAACTGCTATCAGCTTTGCGGTTAAACTCCATAAACACATTGTTCCAAATCTCAATCACTTGAGGATGGTCGTTGTTGACTAAACTAGCACCGCTTATATCCTTACGTTCGTTATCAGGTCTTAAGTCTATATGTATTTCGCTACAAGGCCCGCACGGACCAGTATCGCCCATCTCCCAAAAATTATCTTTCTTGTTTCCGGGTAAAATTCTTTTCTCAGGTATCCATTTTTTCCATTCGTCATATGCTTCTTGGTCCATGGCCAAACCTTCTTTTTCATCCCCTTCAAAATAGGTCACATATAAACGGTCTTTGTCCAACTTATATACTTCGGTTAATAATTCCCAAGCCCACTCAATGGCTTCTTTTTTAAAGTAATCGCCAAAGCTCCAATTGCCAAGCATTTCGAACATGGTGTGGTGATAGGTATCAACGCCCACTTCTTCTAGGTCGTTGTGTTTTCCACTCACACGCAGGCATTTTTGTGTATCAACCACCCTCTTATATTTAGGTGTTTCGTTGCCTAAAAACCAATCTTTAAATTGGTTCATCCCTGCGTTGGTAAACATAAGGGTTGGGTCGTTTTTAACTACTATAGGGGCAGAAGGCAAAATGGTATGGCCTTTACTTTCAAAGAAATCTAAGAATTGTTTGCGTATATCGTTTGACGTCACTGTTTATATTTTTTTGCTAGCTATTTTTAATAAAGAGTGCAAATTTCGTTTGTAAGGCCTTATTAAAAAAAACAAATATATAATTAAAATGTTGGTAACTAGCAAAAGCTTATATTTGCTCAAATGAATTTGGTAACTTCAGAAACAGTCAGAGAATTATTATGCACCGTAATGGATCCAGAAATCCCTACCATATCTTTAGTAGATTTGGGGATTGTGACAGACATTGTAGTGACCAATCAATTGATTGAAGTAACCCTCACCCCTACTTTTTCAGGTTGCCCTGCCTTGCGAGTGATGGAAGAATTAGTGGCACAAAAACTTTCAGAATTACCAAAATATACTATTAAAGTTAAAACCAATTTTGACAAACCATGGAACAGCGATTTGATTTCTGACCATGGCAGAGAAATGTTGTTAAAACACGGATTGGCCCCACCACCTAAACATCATGGCTATTTAGAATTAGATGTATTGAGCGATATAGCTTGCCCCTATTGTGGAAGCAGAAATACAGATATAAAATCACCTTTCGGACCCACATTGTGTAGGTCTTTACATTATTGTAAAAATTGTTTGCAAGCTTTCGAACAATTTAAACCTATCATGTAAATTTAAAATATTGTTTAATAGATACTTAACTAAAAGGTATTTTCATAATAGTCTATTAATCAAAAAAATATTTTGTGTACAAGTGAAGTACTATTACTTTTGCACCCCCTAAGAAAGGAGAACCATAATTAATGACAGAAACAACAACAACAACACAAGCAACTCCAGATTTTGATTGGAGTATGGATCATGCCGGTTTTGGCAATTACAACAACTCAGAACGTGAACGTTTAGAAGCACTTTATGAAAAGACTTTAAATGTTATTACTGAGAAACAATTAATCAAAGGTTCTGTAGTATCTATTACAGACAAAGAAGTGGTTTTAAACATCGGTTTTAAATCAGACGGATTAATTGCATTATCTGAATTTAGAGATTTACCAGGATTAAAAATTGGTGATGAAGTAGAAGTTTTCGTTGAATCAACTGAAGATGCTACGGGTCAATTATTACTTTCTCGCAAAAAAGCGATGAATGAAAGAGCTTGGGAAAATATTGTTAAAGTTCACGAGAATGATGAAATAGTTGAAGGACTTGTTAAAACACGTACCAAAGGCGGATTGGTTGTTGAGGTATTAGGTTTAGATGCATTCTTACCTGGCTCACAAATAGACATTAAACCTATCAGAGACTACGATATATATGTAAACAGAACTATGCAATTTAAAGTGGTGAAATTAAATCATCAATTTAAAAATGTAGTAGTATCACATAAAGTTTTAATTGAAGATGATATCGAAGCTCAAAAGAGCGATATCTTAAAGAAATTAGAAAAAGGTCAAGTATTAGAAGGTGTAGTGAAAAATATGACTTCTTTCGGTGTATTCATCGATTTAGGAGGATTAGATGGCTTACTTCATATCACTGATATTTCATGGGGTAGAATTAACCACCCAGAAGAAGTATTGCACTTAGATCAAAAAATAAATGTTGCCGTGTTAGATTACGATCCTGAAAAGAACCGTATCTCTCTTGGTTTAAAACAATTAACTCCTCACCCTTGGGATAATTTAGCTGCTAACTTAGAAGTTGGTAACAAAATCAAAGGCAAAATTGTAACAGTTGCTGACTATGGTGCATTTGTAGAAATAGCTCCAGGAGTAGAAGGATTGATACACGTTTCTGAATTGTCATGGAGCAGCCATTTACGTAACCCTCAAGATTTCTTGAAAGTGGGTGAAGAAATTGAAGCTGTTATCTTATCAATTGACAAAGAAGAGCGTAAAATGAGCTTAGGTGTTAAACAATTAACTTCAGACCCTTGGGGTAATATTGCTGACAGATACCCAGTAGGTTCTAAACATAAAGGTATTGTTAGAAACATGACTAGCTACGGATTGTTCGTAGAACTTGAGCCAGGTGTTGACGGATTACTTCACGTATCTGACTTATCTTGGACTAAGAAAATCAAACATCCAAATGAGTTTGTGAAGAAAGACCAAGAATTAGATGTTATCGTACTTGAATTAGACGTTGAAAACCGTCGTTTGAGTTTAGGTCACAGACAATTAGAAGAAAACCCTTGGGATACTTTCGAAACTGTATTCCCTGTTGGATCAGAGCACGAAGCTACCGTTCTTAAAATACAAGACAAAGCAGCTACATTAGCTTTACAATATGGTGTTGAAGGTTATGCTAACTTAAAACAATTACAAAAAGAAGACAAGTCTACTGCTAAAGAAGACGAAGTAATCAACGTAAAAGTGATTGAGTTTAACAAAGAAAACAAGCGTATTGTAGTTTCTCATACAGCTCTTTGGAAAGAAGAGGAAATGAAGAAGGCTGATGAAGCAGAGAAAAAATCAGTGAAAGATGCTGAGAAAACTGTGAAAAACGTGAAGAAAATAAACGAGAAAAACAGCGAACGCAGCACAATGGCAGACTTAGAAGGTCTTAGCGAATTAAAAGCTAAGATGGAAGCTGCTAAAGATGATAAAGCAGAGTAATCTGAAACACATTCAAATTCAAAAATCCCACTTAGTTTTAAGTGGGATTTTTTTTGCTTTAATGTTTTGTTTATTGATTCTTTTCTTACTTGTTCCCCGCTCCATTCGTCTTCGAGGAGCGAAAAGTTACAAAGAGATGCTGAAACAAGTTCAGCATAACGCTTTTGATGGTGTATTTATGTTCGTATAATTCGTTACTGTTGATAGCTTCTATATGCTACTTTCTAACGTCACCATGGATTTATTTCAGGGTCTCGTGTTATTAGACTAGCCATATGATGGATAGCTCTCAATATATATTTGAAAATATAAAATTTTGCCGAGCTTATTATACCTAATTTTGAAAAAATATTTTTAGGACAATCACCCCATGAAAGAATCAAGCATTTATACGCAACTTTGGCAAAAGTACAGACCTGTAATTATTAGTAAAATGAAACTGGCTGTTGATGGTCCTCAAGAATACCAACTCTCTAAACATGAGTTTGAAGTGATTAGTGAAAGAAAAAGCTCTGGCCATGCGTTTAATTTAGAAATAAACAAGGGCATGTTGGTGAATAAGATTAGTGGTACAGCTGTCGTAAGAGATTTATTTGAGGTGCTTAAAAGTTCTAATACTGCTACTGAAATGATGCAAGGCAATTATTTCAAGATAAATCTGACCAAAGATTATAGAATCAAAATTCAAATTATTCCTGCGGTTTAATTTTATAAAAGCCTTTTTGATCTGTTATACTTGGTAAATTACTGATACCAGCCTTTTCACTTATTTTTAGTTATAGGCTACAAAAAAAGTAAATTGCAGTGAAAGCTAACTTTGAAATAAAATATGAAAATCATTTTAAACTTTATGTACTTCAAAAGGACCAAATAATTTTTGAAAGCGAATTAGTTAGAAATAAAATAGATTTTTATAACGACATAGAAAATCAGCCTAATATTGTTGGAGTAATTACATAATTTTTTCTGGATCGTGATAGTAAAGAAATTGACAAAATTATTATTGAAAATGAAATAATAGCAAGTACTGAAACAATCGCAAATGCTGATTATCGTGATGGATAAAAAGGCAAATAAAATTTACTTAATAATTGCTGGAATTGTTATTGGAATATTGTTGTTGATTATATTTATTGATTCACTAAAATAGCGAAGATTTGCAGCCTATAACACTTGCTAAAACTTATGGCTAGTTTTCGGTAGATTGTTCTTTCTTGAGTCAGCCGCAGTTGGGGCAATACTTTCAAATTAAATAAGGGCAAAGTTGATTATCCATATTAAAAAATTAATGACAAAAGAAAAAGGGAAAGTGGATATATAAATTCTTTAAGAATTTATATAATTAACTTCAAGTATAAATGCTATTGAATCTATATAAAAAGTATATATCTACCCCATTATTTGAGAAAAGAAATGTGATATCAAATCGGGTTTGCATAATATGGTATATATAATTCCAAATAAAGCTCCTTCAAAATGTGCCCCATGGTTTACATTCCCCATGCTTTTCTTGCTTAAATAATATTCTATGGCTAAAAAAAAAGCTCCATAAATGACCGCCTTCATAGGTATAAAAAATATGTTAATCTCAGCCATAGGTGCTATAACCACAAACGAAAAAATAACAGCACTCACAGCTCCTGAGGCTCCAATAGAATTATAACCAGGATTGTTTTTGTATTTATATATATCACTAAAGCAAGAAAATACAGCACCTAACACATATAAACCTAAGTAATACAGTTTGCCTAAGTCGGGAAAAATATCAACAAACACTTTTTCAACATAGTTTCCTATGCTATAAAACGAAAACATGTTGAAAGCTAAATGGATATAATCAGCATGGATGAGTGTACACGTTATTAATCTCCAAAATTCTTTCTTGTGATAAACAGCATATGAGTTTAATTTAAACTTATCAAACAACTCAGCATTTTGCCATGCCCCAAAACTGGTTAAAACTGTAATAAGAACAATAGCATTGGTTAAGGTTAGCATATATTTATTTTAATGTTGAAAGTAATGATTTGATAGGATGATTGGGTTGCAATTTTAACAATCGACTGATGGCTTTTTGCATGTCTTTGTTTTTGTTTTGCATGTGACAAAGGTCTATATAATTTTCTAAAGCTTTTATATAATCAGGTTCTAAAGCCAATGCTTGCTCGAAACATTTCATAGCTTCATCAAATTTGTTTTGTGTTTTTAATATATACCCTTTATTACTCCATGCCATAGCTAGCTTTGGTTGTATTGATATAAGCATATTCAATTCTTTTAAAGCTTCAGTATATTTAATGTTTATTATATACGTTGAAGCTAATTTCTCTCTGAATTCTAAGTTTTTAGGAGCTAAACTTACTGCTTTATTATAATATTTTTTTGCTTGTATATAGTCTTGCATCACTGAAGACGCTTCCCCTACCCTATAAGCAGACCATGCATCCTTTATAGATGATACATCTATTTTCAATAAATATATATCGCTATATTTATTTAATAAAAACAACTGTCTTACTTTGAATGGTAATTGTTGGTCTTTAGTTAATTTATCTATATACAAGCCAGCCGAATCTAAAGTATGCTTATGGTTGCCAAATTGCTCAAATGCATTGAGCCAAGCTGTTGCCCTTGAATGGTTGCTCGAAGTTGGATTGTTTATACACCTTAACCCCCTAAAAACAATTTCTGCAGTTTTGTCTTCAACTTTTTTATTTGGTTTGCGTATATAATGATCGTGGACGGTTACATGTGGTATATCTCCAGTACCACTTTTAGGCATATGGCATTGAACACAATTATCATTTAATTTATCTCGAACTTTTTTGCTTTCTTTACATATATCTGTTTGATGACATTTGATACAAGCGTTATTAAATATAGCTGTTCCTGTTTTTTTAACTGACACATGCGGGTTGTGACAATTGATACAAGTTAAATTATTTTTAGTAGTTTGGTTGCTCTTAATAAAACAGGCACTTTGTTGAAGCCTTTGTGCATGTGATGCCATGATAAATTGATTGCCCCCATCATATTCTGGTGCATATACATCTATATATTCGTTAAGCTTCATTCCTGGCCTAAAACTGTTCCAATCTTTGCCTTCGTGCAATACAGCATTGCCCTGCAAATGACAACGTTGACACACATCTACTTGTCTGTCCCATGGAAGTTTTTTAGGATTAACAATAGTATAATCTATATCATTTTGCGTATTGACTATAATTCCATTTTTCTTTTCTTCTACATGAATACTACCCGGCCCATGACAACGCTCGCAACTAATGCCTTTGGGTATTTTAGTAAATTTATTTTCACTCCCATTTTCATATTCAGGAAGTGAATTGTGACACGACATACATTCATAACCAATGATGCGTGAAAATCTAGAATTATTGCCATTTTCAAAACCGGGGGGCAAATCCCATTTCTTAGCTTGCGTATAAAATGTTAATGGGGCCTGATAAAGATAGCCGTTTACTTGAAATAAATGAGAATTGGTATGATGGCCTGATCCAATCACATAATCAATTTTTTCTTGCCTTTTATATACAGTGTCTGTATTATCAAGTCTGTATTCTAATATAAATAATTGTTTGTTTTCAAATTTTGCTACATAGTACATTTGATTGGAAGCGTCATAAACTGGTTTAAAGCTATGAAACTCCCCTACCGATTTTTCTTGAGTAGCATCTCCGAATGATTGCCCCATTCCGGTCTCTGTAAAAGATTTATATTTATCAGCATGACATTCTTTACATGCCTCACCTCCTATATATTTGGCACTATCTGAGTGATTTCTATATATATAAACATCATCTTGTTTTTTTTGATTACAAGCATCATGCACCACTAACCACAGCAGCCAAACAAAAGTAAAAATAAATATTGATGATAATTTATTCATGTTGAATAAGCAAAGGCAAATATATTTGTAAGTATTTATATAATTTCATTTTTAATGAGCATAAAGGTAGAAAAGATAAAAGATTACAACGGACACAAAGATAGCATATATGGCCTTTGCAAGGGAATTAAACCCGATACATTTATCAGCGGTGGTGGTGATGGATATATAGTTGAATGGGACACGAATAGCCATTCTGATGGCAAATTAATTGCGAGGATTGAAGGCTCAGTTTATACACTTTATACCGAAACAGAAAAACCTTATTTATATGTAGGAACGGCTAAAGGAGATTTATATATATTCGATTTACAACAAGTAACATTGCTTTATACGTTGCCTTTACATATAGGTGGCATTTTTGATATATTAAAAATAGGGCAATACCTATATGTAGCTGGTGCAGATGGAATAATTTCAGTTCTTAATTATCACGATTTTTCTATTCATCAAAAGATAAAAGTTTCTGACAAATCTATTCGCAAAATAATACATGATACAACTACCAATACCTTATTTGCTGGATGTTCAGATGCATATATTTATAAATTACCACTTGACCACTTATACCAAGTTACTAGAATTGAAGGGCATGAGAACTCCATATTTGCTTTGCTTTTAAACCCTATCAATCATCACTTACTCAGCGGAGGAAGAGATGCACAGTTGCATATATACGATTTAGAAAAACAAATAGAACTAGAGAAAATAGCAGCCCATTTACTACATATAAAAGACATCATATATATACCTAAATTTGAGTTATTAGCCAGCAGTTCGATGGATAAAAGCATTAAACTTTGGGATGCTCATACCTATACACTTTTAAAAGTACTAGATAAACCTAAGTATATAGCTCATTCTTCATCAATAAACAAACTATTGATGATACAGGATGAAACACTGCTCAGTGTTAGCGACGACAAGAATATTATTGCTTGGAAATTGAGCGTTTAAGTTATTTAAAATTGAGTTTTTGAATACTTTTGTAGATCCTGAAACAAGTTCAGGATGACGGTTTAAATATTCTACTTATTATGAAATTCAATTTTTGTTTAGACTATATAAATAAAAAAAATGGATGCAGAATTACCTACACCCATTTTGAATATGTTTAAAACGAACTTAAAATTAACTCTCGAATTCGTTTTGAAGAATTTGTTTCAATTCTTTAATGGTTTCTTCTTCAAGTTCAGTTCTTCTCACTAGATCTTCATCAGAAGTATTTAATACCGCTTTAGCAGTATCTAAACCAATACCTTTCAACTCATCTAAAATCCAGCTATCAATTTCATCAGCAAATTCTTCCAAATCAATATCAAAGTCTTCTTCTTCTGTTTCGCGATATACATCTATTTCATAACCTACTAGTTTACCTGCAAGTTTGATATTGTGTCCACCTTTACCAATAGCTAAAGAAACTTGGTCAGGTTTTAAATATACTGCAATACGTTTCTTATCTTCATCAACTTGAACACTGCTAATTTTAGCTGGGCTTAAAGCTCTACTAACCAATAATGGTAAGTTTGAAGTATAATTAATTACATCTATATTTTCGTTTTTCAATTCTCTAACGATACCATGAATACGTGAACCTTTCATACCCACACAAGCACCTACTGGGTCAATTCTATCATCATAACTTTCAACAGCTATTTTTGCTCTTTCGCCTGGTTCTCTTACAATTTTCTTAATGGTAATTAAACCATCAATAATTTCAGGTACTTCTAGTTCTAACATTCTTTCTAAAAACACAGGTGCAGTTCTAGACAAAATAATTTTAGGACTGCCATTAACCATTTCTACTTTATAAACAACAGCTTTTAAGTTGTCACCTTTTTTATAGAAATCTTCAGGAATCATTTCTTTTTTAGGCAATGAAAGTTCGTTACCGTCTTCATCAAGCACCATCAATTCATTTTTCCAAATTTGGTACACTTCACCATTGGTAATAAGTTCACCTACGCGGTCTTTATACTTTTTGTACAATTCATCTTTCTCTAATTCAAGAATTCTTGACATTAATGTTTGACGAGCGGTAAGAATAGCTCTTCTGCCAAACACAGCCATCGGAACTTCTTCAACACACTCATCACCAACTTCTAAACTTGGATCCACTTTTAAAGCGTCAGCAAGTTCAATTTCTAACAAAGTAGAATAACAATCGTCATCGTCTACAACTGTTCTGTTACGGTATATTTCTAAGTCACCATTTTGGTCATTTATAACCACGTCAAAGGTTTCGTCAGTACCAAATTTCTTTTTAATCATTTGGCGAAACACGTCTTCAACCACACGAATCATGGTTACACGGTCGATGTTTTTGAGCTCTTTAAACTCAGAAAACGATTCAATTAGGCCTTCACTATGCATTGTTGTATATATTTATTTTTAATTAAAACTGATTACTACGATAGATTCTTTTATATCTTCAAAAGGTATTTCAATATCTGGTTTTGGTTTGCGTTTGGTAAGCAAATTGGTTATTTTTTCACCTAAAACAATACTTGACTCTTTTACCTCTTTTAGATTATTAGTTACTTGTTTATCGTCATTTAATGTCACTTCTATTTTTCTTCCTATATGTTTTTTGTACTGTCTAATAAACTTCAAAGGTTTGTCTGCACCGGGGCTACCTACTTCTAAAGCATAAGGATGACCAGGCATAACTGCTTCTAATTGCTCGTCAACAAACCTACTTACATCTGCACATCTATATATATTTATTCCATCGTCAGCATCTAAAAATATTTGTATTTTTTCGCCTGTCTTATGGTGTTTTATTTGATATATAAAAGCATCCGTGCCTTTTATAGCCTCGTTTACCCAATCAGTAATTTTTAATTCTATGTCTGTCATGCTTAAATTAGTTCAATAAAAAAGGGGCTTATGGCCCCTCTTAAACATTTCCTATTTTTTACGCTACAAATATAGGGCATTTTAATTTCAGTTCAAATATTTTTTTGAATTGCTCATATTAAAAGAACTAAATAAAGACAAATTGCACCCACTTATATTAACTACAACCTTATTTTTGCAGCCTATTATATATGCATCCAAGTAAACTCAAAATTTTAGATTATACCTATGAGCTGCCTAACGACAAAATTGCTCTTTTCCCGTTAGAGGCTCGCGACCAATCTAAACTCTTGGTTTATAAAAACAATCATATATATGAATCTGATTTTAGTCAACTAGTCAAGTATATACAACCGGAAACTTTGTTGGTATTTAATAATACACGGGTCATTAACGCTCGAATTATTATGCATAAATCTACTGGAGCTAAAATAGAAATTTTCTGTCTTGAACCTCTTGGCGATTTTCAACTTTCAACTAATAATAACAACCAAAACGCTTGTATTTGGACATGTTTGGTTGGAAACGCAAAAAAATGGAATGAAGAATATTTAAAATTAAATTTTGGCAACAATCATTTTTTTAAAGCTGAAATAGTTAGTCGTACCGAAGAATTTTTCCAAATAAAATTTAGTTGGGATACCCATCAAACATTTTGGGAAATTATTGATATCATTGGCAAACTCCCCTTACCTCCTTATATCAAAAGAGAGGCAACCCAAGATGACCAAGAAACTTACCAAACAGTATATGCTAAAAACAAAGGTTCTGTTGCTGCCCCCACTGCAGGATTACATTTTACTGAACATGTTTTAAAACAACTAGAGGACAACAAAATACACATAGACGAAATAACATTACATGTGGGTGCAGGCACTTTTAAACCAGTTAAAGCAGAAACCATGCAAAACCATCAAATGCATGCTGAATATATATATATAACTAAACAGAACATTGAAAATTTACTAAAACACAACCAAAGAATATGTGTGGGTACAACTTCTTTGAGAACATTAGAAAGCTTATACTGGATTGGCGTAAAAATATTAAAGAATATTCCTTTGAATGATATATTAGTTTCGCAATGGGATGCCTATGAATTAGAAGGAAATTATACGTATAAAGAATGCTTAGAAGCAATTCATACATATTTAGGTGACGCTGAATATATAAGTGGTAAAACAGAAATATTAATTGCTCCAGGTTACCGTATAAGAAGTGTTGAAGCCATTATTACAAATTTTCACCAGCCTCAAAGTACCTTATTGTTATTAGTAGCAGCTGTTGTTGGCGAAACTTGGAAACAGATTTATCAATATGCGTTAGACAACAATTTTAGGTTTTTAAGCTATGGAGATTCGTCTTTGCTTTATGTCAATAATGAATGATATATATTTACTAAGTCTTGTGTCAATTTTTTAGAATCAAACTTCAGTAGTTCTTGCGAGCAATTGCTTACTAATTGTTCATATAAATTTTTGTCTGAAATCAATTGCATAATGGCTTCAGCTATTGCTTCAGGGTTTAATACATCAATATATAAGGCCGCAGTACCTGAAACTTCTTTAAAGCAACCATTTATATTTGTAATGATTGGTTTATTTCTTCTTAAACTTTCAATCAATGGGATACCAAAACCTTCGAACATGCTTGGATAGATTGAAGCATAACTTGCATCATATATATAGGGCAATACTTGATGTGGAATATTTTTTAACCTAACCACCGGTAATTTTTTTTCTTTGATGTAAGCCATCACATTTTTTTCTTCCTCCCCTTCCCCTCCTATGAATACCAGCGAAAATGGAATGTCCTTATGAATCTTTTCGAAAGCTTGCAGCAAAGTAAGGTGGTTCTTTCTCTTTTCAGTTTTAGAAACCATCAATAAAAAATGCTCAGGTAAATGATAGTTTTTAACTACCAAATTGAACATTTCTACATCTTTATTCTCACTAAAAATCTCATCACAATCTTGATAAACTACATCAATTTTACTATGGTCAATTCCATAATACTTAATTATATCCTTCTGTGTATGAATGCTTGTAGCTATTATCTTATCGGCTCTTGAACATGCACTTTCGAATTTTCTATCGTATATAATTTTATCTGTTCTAGTATAACCTTCAGAGAAATATTTAAAAATCAAATCATGAATAGTGACCACAGATTTAACACCCGTTTTTTCAATTCCAACAGGCAGTTCATTGCTTAAGCCATGGTATATATCTAACTGATTTTTTTGTGCTAAAGCATCAATTTCAAATGAACGCCAAAGTGTATGTAGTTTTTTGTAAATTAAATTACTAGGTCTAACTATAGTTGTATTTAACTGGTTGGCAAACTTTTGCTCTAATTGGTCTAAAACTTTAGGCGTGTATAAAATATATTCATTTTGAGGGTTGTGTTTTAATAAACCATCTAAAACAAAACGGCTGTAATTACCCAATCCGGTGGTATTATTAAATAATCGTTTTGCATCAAACCCTATACGCATAGTAAGGCAAATATAATATCAATGTTTATGTGGTTATAAATTTATTAAAATAGTAACGTTTTTAACTTGTCAGTAAATACTTTAAAACAAAGCCTATCAATCATTTATTCTATTCATAAAAATATAAATAGAATCAAATAAATATTTAAAAATTCAAACCTATTTTTGCAGACATTTTAATTAAAATATGAGAACCATACAATTTAGAGAAGCGTTAAGAGAAGCCCTAAACGAGGAAATGCGTAAAGATGAAAGAGTGTTTTTAATTGGTGAAGAAGTGGCTGAATATAATGGTGCCTATAAAGTGAGCCAAGGCATGTTAGAAGAATTTGGCGAAAAAAGGGTTATAGACACTCCCATTGCTGAACTTGGTTTTGCTGGAATAGCTGTTGGTGCAGCTATGAATGGCTTAAGACCAGTGTGTGAGTTCATGACTTTCAACTTTTCATTAGTAGCCATTGACCAAGTGATAAATGCCGCAGCAAAAATGCTTTCAATGAGTGGAGGTCAATTTGGATGTCCAATGGTTTTTAGAGGGCCAACAGGAAGTGCCGGCCAATTGGGAGCTCAACATTCTCAAAACTTCGAAAATTGGTATGCTAATACGCCAGGTCTTAAAGTAGTAGTGCCTTCAAATCCATACGATGCTAAGGGATTATTAAAAGCCGCTATACGTGATGAAAATCCAGTGATATTTATGGAGTCAGAACAAATGTATGGCGACAAAGGTGAGGTGCCTGAAGAAGAATATATAATTCCACTTGGAGTAGCTGACATCAAAAGAGTTGGCCATTCTGTTACTATTGTTTCTTTCGGAAAAATAATGAAAGTAGCATTAACCGCAGCAGACGAATTGGCTAAAGAAGGTATTGAAGCTGAAGTAATAGATTTAAGAACTGTAAGACCGATAGATTACAACACTATTATCGAGTCTGTTAAAAAGACCAATAGATTGGTTGTAGTAGAAGAAGCTTGGCCATTAGCCAGTATCTCAAGTGAGATTGCTTATATGGTTCAAAAAAATGCTTTTGACTATTTGGATGCTCCAGTTAAAAGAGTTACATGTTTAGATGTGCCTCTGGGCTATGCTCCTGTTTTTGTTGAAACATATTTGCCAAGTGTAAAAAAAGTGATTGATGCTGTTAATTCTGTAATGTATAAAAATAAATAAAATGGGTAAGAAAAATATGCATATTGCCATTGCCGGAAATATTGGTTCAGGTAAAACTACTTTAACCACACTTTTAGCTAAGCACTATGGTTGGGAACCTCAATTTGAAGATGTAGAAGACAACCCATATATATCAGATTTTTATGAAGACATGCAACGTTGGTCTTTTAACTTACAAATCTATTTTTTAAACAGCAGGTTTAATTCTATCATTAAATTTAGAGAAGGAAATCAAACCATTATTCAAGATAGAACTATTTATGAAGATGCATACATATTTGCTCCCAATCTTCATGCAATGGGATTAATGACTACCCGTGATTTTGAAAATTATCAAGAACTTTTCAAAACCATGAACAAATTTATAGCTCCGCCTGATTTATTAATTTACCTTAGAGGTTCAATACCTACTCTGGTAAATAATATCCAAAAAAGAGGAAGAGAATATGAAGACAATATCCGTTTAGATTATTTAAAAAGACTAAACGAAAGATATGAAGCTTGGATTTCTACATACAAAGACCGATTATTAGTTATAGACATAGAAAATCTTGATTACTTTGATAAGCCTGAAGATTTAGGTTTTGTAATTGGTAAAATTGAGGCTGAATTAAACGGCTTATTCTAATGATTAAGAGCAAAAATAAAGCTCTTAAAATTTACAAATCGTTTCATGTTTAAACATGTATTAGACAACATTCTAAACCGAATGATGCCCAATGCAAACGGCACCATCAGAAAAATAGGCCTAAATATGTTTTGGCTTATTTTAGATAAATTCCTAAGATATGGTTTAGCACTATTTGTTGGCTTTTGGCTTGCCAGATATCTTGGGGTCGAAAATTTTGGAATTATAAATAATGCTATTGCTTTTGTTACTCTTTTTACTGCTTTATATACCTTAGGCATAGATAGTATTATTGTTAAAGAATTAACTATTAACCCTCATAAAAGAACTGAATTATTAGGAACTTCATTTATTCTAAGACTCATAGGAAGTTTGATAACAATGGGTATATGCCTCACCTATCATTATATATATTCTGATATTCTTGTTTTCAAAATAATAGCTATCACTACCTTGATGCCCATTTTCCAGTCGTTTGAAGTGACTGATTTCCATTTTCAATCTATCACTAAAAGCAAAATGACTGTATTTGGAAAGTTTGTGGGATTAATAGCCGTTTTATCTTTAAGAATATTTTTTATTATTAACCATGCTCCACTTATATGGTTTGCTATAGCTAATATAGCTGAATATTTAGCAACTTCAATTGCTCTTATATATATATATCAAAAAAATGTGAAAGACCTTTTTCAATGGTCTTACAATCAGATATTAGCTATTAAAATATTTCGTGAAAGTTGGCCAATTGCCATAAGCATGTTAGGCACTTTTGTCTATTTTAAAATGGGACAAATTCAGATTGGGGTCATTGCCGGAGAAGCCGCAGCTGGTATATATGCAGCTGGAATTAAATTTTCTGAGTTTTGGTATTTTATCCCTGGTATTATTTTTATATCTGTATATCCAAATCTCATTGAAAGCAAAAGAGTAGATGAAAACTTCTTTAACACCAAACTTCTTAAAATTCACATGCTTATGATATGGCTCTCATTAAGCATTGGATTAATTATCTATATTTTAGCTCCTTATTTAATTAAATATAGTTATGGCAATGATTACTTGGCTTCCATAGATATTCTAAGAATTCATATATGGTCAGGTGTGTTTATATTTCTAAATTCTTCTTCTCAAATTTGGTATTTAGCAAATGGCAAAACCAAACTTGTTATTTTTAACAATCTGCTTGGTGCTTTGGTAAATATTATAGCAAACTATTTCTTTATCCACCAATGGGGTGCTATAGGTGCTTGCTATTCTTGTATTTTATCATATATGGTTTGCAACATGCTGGCTCCTGCCCTTGTTTCTTCTTCTCGTCCTTTATTTTATCAATTGATTAAATCATTTAACCCCCTAAATTTAAGATTATTACTTAATAATAAATAGGTTAACCAAACTTTTTTATTTTAGACAAATACTTTTTTTGCCATATATATTCTTTTAAATAACGAAACTTATATTTCACTTTCTTTAAAAGATTTTGATTATTAAAAGCTGCATCTATTTCATCCGTTTTTTGAACTTTGAATTGTCTATGATTCATCATAAAATACTTCCTTGTTATATATATATCTGAATCAAACCTATCAGCCTTACCACCTTTAACATCAGCTAATATTTGGTTTACTCTGTGCATATATGTATGTTTATTCCTAACCAGTTCATATCCATTTTGAGCAATTTCCATTACTTTCTCTGGCATTTTTTTATATAAATCTATAATAGATGCAGCATCATTTAAATGGTGTACAACAATATGCTCATCTGGCACAAATAAATCCCTTAATCCATTTTGTATATCTTGAGTAATAAGCAAACAACCGCATGACATCGCTTCAAAGGTTCTCATGTTTAAATCACCTCTCATTGATAAGTTAAATACCATTTGACAGTGATTATAAAAACTTGACATTTCAGTTGGATTCAAACCAGAAACCATTTCAATAGGTGTATTAGAAGTAAGCATATCAAAATACTTTTGCCTGTATTTATTCATATTGCCTACAAAACCACAAGCAATATCTCGAGTTAAATTTAATTGTGTTTGAATAGTAGGTTCACAAGCTAACGGCAACCATTGTATATTTTTATTAGAATAGCGAATGGCTGGTTTTACAAAATCTTTTTGAGCAAAATATACAAAATCAAAAAACACAGCAAACTCTTTATGCCATCTGTAATTGATATGATTGTCTATAGCCCACCAAGTGGTTATACATGTTACATTTTCTAAGCCAATTGGTAAAAGTAAAGGATGCACGCTTGATTCTACCATCAGCAACAAATCAGGATTAAAATTTAAACGTTGGATTAACTTTGGTACATCAACTCTAGATTCACAAGCTATCATGTTGTTCTCGGCTTGTGGCGATACAAATACTACATCATGCCCTATATTTACTAATGTTTGATATACATACCCCGAAATGGAAGTTTTTGAAAAATTGGCTAGTAATAAAATTTTCATATATATATGTTATCAAACAATTAAACTTATATATATATTAATTAATTTTGAATCTGATATACTTTATGGTTTCACCTTTTGCAGCAAATATTGCTTCATAGGTAGTTTTAATATATAAAATATCGTCTTCAGGCAATTGAAGTTTATATACATTGTCAGTATTAAAATCAACTATATAATGATGCTCTTTACATATATCTAATGTATACTCGTAAAGTTGGGTATTGTCTGTTTTTAAATGTACCCAGCCTCCTTTTTTCAAGATTTGCTTATACCTATTCAAAAACATAGGTGAAGTTAGTCTCTTTCTTTCATGCGGCTTACGAGGTTGAGGATCGGGAAAAGTAATCCAAATTTCATCTACTTCGCCTTCTGAAAACCAATCTAAAATATGGTCAATTTGAGTTCTAACAAACCTTCCATTCGAAATTTTTTCATCAAATAAAGTTTTAGCCCCACGCCATATTCTATTGCCTTTAATATCTACCCCTATAAAATTTCTTTCAGGATACTTTTTTGCTAAATTAACAGTGTACTCTCCTTTGCCACAGCCAAGTTCAAGTGTAATAGGTTTCACATCCTTAAATATATTTGATGACCAAGTGCCTTTAAGTCCTTCTGAATCCTGAAACGTGTTATTAAACGTAAGTAGTTCAGCCCATTTGAATAATTTATTTTTTCCCACTAATATAAAATTTTAGCTAAATGTTTTGATATAAATTGTTATTCTATTTTTAAAGATTTAATAATTTGTTCAATTTTATAGTCTTGAACAGGATCATATTTTGTATCTAAATCTGAATCCCAAAATTTAGAAAAACTATTCCAAAAAAAACGCTCAGCACTTCCTGAATAGTCACCTAATAATTCATATACTGTATTTCCTGTTTCTCTATGAATAAGCTTAACCAATAATTTCCCTTGATTGATAGATAAGTTTTTTAACTGATCCGTAAACTCTTTTTTAAGTTGTTTTTCAGTTTCTTTTATATAGGCTTTTTTCTCTCTTTTAGAAGTCATTTGTTGTAAATTTTGCTCCATCATTTGCAACCTAAAAGAAGCCATTTTAGCATAGGGTAACACAGATTTTATTCTGCTAATTAAAATCAAACGTTCTCTTCTTTCTTCGGGTGTAAGCTTGCCATAAAAAACATAACTTGGCAACTCTATAATAGGAACTGTATCACCTTCCATCACAATACATCTTACTTTTTTATTACCACCATCTTGAGCCATTGAAAGACAACTCAAAAAAATAAAGCATATATATAATCCAAACTTTAACATGGGGTAAGGCAAATATCTTTAAGTTATAACGTTGTTCGTTGGTTTTTTATTTTGTTTTAAGGCATACCAAATCATAGCTATACCTCCAAACATTAAAGCTATGGAAATAATTGTAGCCTGTGTAGCTGCTATACCAAAAAAATGATAATCAGGATTAACTCTAATTTTTTCAATTAAGAATCTTTCAAGTCCGTTGATGAATAAATATATACCAAATAATAACCCTGGCGTTTTAATTTTTTTTCTAAGTGACCACAACATAAAAAACAGCAAGATACAAGTAATGGCTTCATATAATGCTGTTGGAAATACTGAAGGAACTAGATGTCTTTGAAAGTGATCAGAAGTTGCACCAGGTAAGAGTTCGCCGGCATTCACAACATTATGCGGATAATCATAGCTCCAAAACCAATCAGGTAAAAAAGCAATGAGATCAGGCTTGGGCCATACATTTTCAATACCCCAATCTCCATCTCCACTTAAATGACACCCTACCCTACCTATGCCATAAGCTAACATCATGGCTGGAGCAAAACAATCTAACAAAGGAACCAATGGAATATTCTTTTTCTTTGAATAATATATAACTCCTATAGCCGCACAAATCAACCCTCCATAAAAAGTAAGTCCGCTGAATGAAAGTAATGAGCCTATAGGGTCTTCAATTAACTCATCAATATTTTCTAAATTATGAAAAATCTTTGCACCTAAAATGCCTGCAATGGCAGCGATGGCTGTGAAATTACCTAAGTGCAAATCGTATGCTCCTGTTGTTACTTCTACTTCTTTTATTTCTTCTTTTCTTGAATAATCTCTGTATATATATAGTCCAAAAAGCACTGCCCCTATTAAGCCAGCAATAAAATTACCGCTTAATGAGAATATAACTACTTGCGGATCGTTTGCAAAAGTCCCATAATCACTCAACACCAAACCCAATTTATAGCCTATAAAAAAACCAAAAACTATATACAGAATCAAATCGTTTAAAGTACTTTTTTTACCTGTTTTAACGATGATAGTTTCTAATGGCATTAACTTCTCAATTGTTTTTCTTTTGAGTTCTTTATACATAACCCAATAGGCCCCCATAAAAGAAATTGCCATAAACAAACCAAAGGTTTTAATAGGCAGAAGAAGGTTTATACCGAAAACTTCTTTTAAAAAAAATGATAAATCTGGATACAAAATATATAGTGGTTTTAGGGTTATTTATTATACGCTTAATTGATAAATTGGGTCGCCAATGATATTTCCCAAAGCATTAAAATCTAGCAAGTTTGTTTGTATTATTTCGTTTGTTAATAAAGGATCAAAGGGCGTCTCAACTTTGATGTAATTATCAGTAAAACCAGTCATAAAACCATTTTTATCTTCTACTTCAAAAAGCACTTTTCTTGAAGTATTTAAATGTTGGTTATAGAAATACCTCCTCTTTTTCTCGCTTAAATTTCTTAGCATTTCTGTTCTTTCGCCTCTTATTTTTACAGGCACTTGGTTAGCCATTTTATTAGCCGACGTATTGGCTCTTTCTGAATAAGGGAACACATGTAAATAAGAAATGTCTAGCTCATTCAAAAATTCATATGTTTCTAAAAAATCTTCAAGAGTTTCATCAGGGAATCCAACAATAACATCCACCCCAATACAAGCATGCGGCATTAATTGCTTGATTAATTTAACACGTTCGACATATAAATCTTTCTCATATTTTCTTCTCATCAACTTCAAAATCTTATTACTACCTGATTGAAGTGGAATATGAAAATGAGGCATAAACTTATAAGAAGCTGCAACAATTCTAATAATTTCATCGGTCAACAAATTGGGCTCTATACTTGAAATTCTATATCTTGAAACCTCTTCAATTGCCTCAAGTTCTTTCACTAATTGTGTAAAAGTTTCACCAGTTTGAACTCCAAAATCACCGAGATTAACCCCCGTTAAAACTATTTCTTTCGTTCCATTTTGAGTTATTTTTTTTACTTCAGGCAAAACGTCTTTTATATATGAACTTCTGCTTTTACCTCTTGCTAAAGGTATCGTGCAGAAAGAACAAAAATAATCGCAACCATCTTGAAGTTTTAGAAAAGTACGTGTTCTATCGCCTATAGAATATGCAGGGATAAAAGTATTTACTTCTTTGATGTTTGAATGTATAACTGATGCTTTTTCTGTCTTTACTAAATGTTGTAAGTGTTCAGTAATATTAAATTTCTCAGCAGCACCTAAAACCATATCTACTCCAGGAATACTTGAAATTTCCTGAGGTTTAAGTTGGGCATAACATCCAACTATGACAATATATGCATTGGGATTATATCTTAAAGCTTCATTTACTACTTTCTTACATTTTCTATCGGCATGGTCAGTAACTGAGCAAGTATTTATCACATATACATCAGACCCGCTTTGAAAATCAGCTTTAACAAAACCAGAATCAGCCATTTGTCTGGCTAATGTGGATGTTTCGCTAAAATTAAGCTTACAACCCAAAGTATAAAAACTAACTGTCTTATTCAATACTGCAAAGATAAGTATGAATAACTGTTTGTTTATCTTGATTCAGATATTGTTTTAATATTTGAATAAGTAAAAAACATCTTGAATAGCCTATATATATTTAGCAATTTTAAAGTCTTTAATTATAGCACTAAATATTTGATATAAAAAAATTGTATGATCAGGCATTAAATATAAATATTCTATAAAAGCAACAACTTAAGTTAGATTATTAAAAAATATTTAGACAATTGTTTTATTATTTTAATTCATACTCCTATATTTGCAGCCCTTTGCGGATGTGGCGTAATTGGTAGCCGTGCCAGACTTAGGATCTGGTGCCGAAAGGCGTGGGGGTTCGAGTCCCTTCATCCGCACAAAGAACTGACAAAAGTTCATTTTAAAAGCCAAATCACCATTTGGCTTTTTTATTGTATAAACGTTTTATAAAAAATAAATTCATAGTGAAAACCCAACTAAACAAAACCGACGAGCTTAACGCTTCATTACACCTTACCATTGAGCCAGAAGACTTTTTACCTGAATATGAAAAGCAAATCAAACAAATAAACAAAACAACCAAAATGCCCGGTTTTAGACCAGGACATATTCCAAAATCTATGATTGAGAAGAAGTTTGGTGATCAAGTTTTAGTTGAATCAGTATTAAATATAGCAAATGATAAAGTTAATTCTTATGTTAAAGAAGAAAAACTAGATATTTTAGGTTATCCTTTAAGCAGCGAAAACCAAGCTCCAATTGATGTATTTACTAAAGATAAAAGTTACGAATTTATTTTTGATTTAGGTTTTACCCCTAAAATAGAATTGAATTTAGAAGGCCTTCAAACATTTGAAAAAATGGTTTTAAAACCTTCAGATACTATGATCAATGAAGAAATCGAACACGTTTGTAGACAATTTGGCAACCAAGAATCTACGGATATGGCAGTTGAAGGTGATTCAGTGTTGATTTTGTTAAACGAATTAAATGAAAACAATGAAGTAATTGAAGGTGGTGTCAGCAGCAAGTCAACTAGAATATTAATAAACACCATTAAAGATGAACCAACTAAGCAATTATTCCTGACCACTAAGAAAGGTGACGAATGTAAAGTAGCAATTAAAAATCTTTTTAATGATGATCACAATGAGATGATGCATGCTTTGAATATTAGTCATGATGCCGTTCATGATTTGTCTGCAAACTTTTCAGCTAAAATTGAAGAAATTACCCATATTCAACCAGCTGAAAACAATCAAGAATTATGGGATAAAGCATTTGGTGAAGGCACTTGTAAAAGTGAAGAAGATTTTAGAAATGAAATTGGTAAAATGCTAACCAATATGTACGAAGCCAACACACAACACATTTTAGAACACGATGTCACTGATACTTTAATAAACAATACTAACATCACTTTACCTGATGAGTTTATGAAAAGATGGTTGATTCAAGCCCACCCTAAAGAATATACAACAGAAAATGTTGAAAGTAAATATGGTGTTGAAAGAAAAGGCTTACAATGGCAATTGATTAGAGAAAAAATCGAAGAAAGATTTGCTGTAGAAATAAACAATGATGATTTAGAACTTGCAGCATTTATGAAAATCCGTGATTTATTTGCTCAAGTAGGTATGCCCAATGCCCCTTACGAACAAATTAAAGGCTTTGCAATGGATAGAATGAAAGATGAAAAATTTGTAAAAGAAATAGCTCCAATGGCCATGCAACAAAAAGTAATGTCAGCACTTATTTCTAATTTGCAAGTAAATCAAGTTGAATACAACCACGAAGAATTAATTGAAAAAATAAAAGCACATAATGCTAAACATCATGCCCACCATCATGCCCACGAACATGAGCATGAGCATGAACACAACCACTAAACATAAAACCACTAATTAAATTAAACAAATAAAATCATGAATTTTGGAAAAGAATTTCATCGCTATGCTACAAAACACCACGGTATTAGTAGCTTAAAAACCGAAGCTTATATTCAAAGTGAGGTTCAAGGTATGACCAGAACAGTTATTGAAGAACGCCCTGTAAACTTTAGAGAAATAGATGTGTTTTCAAGGTTAATGGCCGATAGAATTATATTTTTAGGAAGCGGCATCGACGATTATTTTGCGAATATTGTACAAGCTCAATTATTGTTTTTACAATCAATTGATGCCAAAAGAGATATTCAAATGTATATCAATTCACCAGGAGGATCAGTATACGCAGGTTTAGGTATATATGACACTATGCAATATATAACACCAGATGTAGCAACAATATGCACAGGTATGGCTGCAAGTATGGGTGCTGTGTTAATGTGTGCTGGTGTAAAAGGAAAAAGAGCTGCATTAAAACACAGTAGAGTAATGATTCACCAACCTATGGGCGGTGCTCAAGGACAAGAAAGTGATATCGAAATTACAGCTAGAGAAATTAAAAAATTAAAGCGTGAATTGTATGAAATTATTGCTTCTCATAGCGGACAATCATATGAGAAAGTAGAAGCAGATAGCGATCGCGATTATTGGATGACAGCTGATGAAGCTAAAGAATACGGAATGCTTGACGAAGTATTAAGCAGAAAATAATATTCTATAATCTAATTATTAAAAAAGCCTCAACAAATTATGTTGAGGCTTTTTAATTTAAAAACTTTTTAATATATAAATCTAAAGAATTTCTCTCAAAGTTTCGGCATATTTTTTCCCCTCTTCATTTTTATAAGGAATCTTATTTTCATGTCCATATGTATCTAAAATAAGCAGTAATTCTTTTGCTTTTTGTTTGTCATTTTTAGATATATAATCATATATTTTTCCAAACAATTCATATCTAAATATATCATAGAGCCATATTTCATCGGTGCTATTTACATTTATAAATTTAGATAAAGACAATACACTTTCCATAGTGGATTTATATTGGGTGTATGATAACTCTTTTACTTTTTGTGTAGTTAATTGATCAATTATAATTTTTTTATTTATAAAATTTTTCAAACTCAATCTAGATTCTTCAGCAAAGGCAATAGTGAAATAAAAATCTCTTTGAAATTGATTTTGTTTAAGCATACTTAACAATAATCTATCTCCTCGTATTAAATAAGTATCATATAAACTGGGCTTAACTGTCCATGAAAAATTATTAATAGAAACAATTGAATCAGACCAAGTAATATATTCTATAGTATCTAATATTGAATTAGGTATATCAAAACCCACTAGGTTGTTTTTAGACAAATATGTAGGAAACCAAGTTGTATTTAATAAACTAACATCTATAACAGAAACATCTTTTCTATAATTATTGAGAATTTGCAAATACCAAAGAGCAAAAGTAAAATTATCTCCTGAAGAAATTAAAATTGCATTGGGGCTACAAGCATCTAAAAATTTCTTATTTAATTCGAGTACAAAATCACTAAACCCTCCTCTTTTTTTTCCTTGATTAAATGCCCAATAGGCTGAATCTTTTTGATTTCTATACCAATAACTCATGGCCAAAGACCCCCATTCTGAAGAGATTTTTGAATAAGGATCAAGTACAATTATTTCACCCGAATATTTTGGTGCAAGTTTTATAATTTCTTCAAATTGTGTACTTGATTTCTCAACCAAATCCTTATTGGTATGCATCATACCCCTTCCATCTCTCGAATTTAATTTACTATATGTATAACCTAAGAAATATCTGGCTTCTATATTATTAGGTTGTATATCAACTATATGTTCTAGTAGTTCAATTAAGTTATTATAGTCAAATTGGTCTAATTCATCTTGTATTAATCCATTTTGTTTTTTATACATATTTTTAGCACTGTCTAATAGTTCATTATAATCATTTGTTTGGCTATATAATGATGAGAACAAAAAAACATATACTATAAATAAAAACGATCTCATTTAGCTAGTCATTTTATATATATATATAAATATTATTTACAAATGGAGAAGAACTTTATGCATCAATTGCCTGAGCTAAATCTAACAACAAATCATCAATATCTTCAATACCAACACTTAACCTAAGCAACGAATCAGTAACACCCGATTTTTCTCTTTCTTCTTTAGGTATACTGGCATGTGTCATACTAGCAGGATGACCAATCAAAGATTCAACACCACCTAAAGATTCGGCTAAAGAAAATACTTTACAGTTTGATGCTAATTTAAAGGCAGCTTCTTTAGAATCTTGTTTTAAAGTAAAGCTCATCATTCCTCCAAAGTCTCTCATTTGTGATGCACCAATTTCATAGTTAGGCATATCAGTAAATCCTGGCCAATATACTTTATCTACCTTTGGGTGGTTTCTTAAAAATTCAGCTACCTTTCTTCCATTAAAGCAGTGGCGTTCCATCCTTATATGTAACGTTTTTAACCCACGTAAAACTAAAAAGCTATCTTGTGGACCAGGAACAGCCCCACATGAGTTGTGAATAAAAGCTAAATCATCAAACAATTTATCATCGTTTACACATAATGCACCCATAATTACATCACTATGTCCGCTTAAATATTTGGTTACTGAATGCATCACTATATGGGCTCCCATATCTAACGGATTCTGCAAAAAAGGACTTGCAAACGTATTGTCAACTGCTAACAATAAACCATGCTCTTGAGCTATACTAGCACATGCTTTTATATCTATTATTCTACAGGTTGGGTTAGTGGGTGTTTCAACCCAAAGTAGCTTTGTATTATTGTTTATATAGTTTTTAATATTATGGGCTTCTTGCATATTTACAAAGTGAAACTTGATTCCAAATCTTGCAAACACTTTTGTAAACATTCTATAAGTGCCACCATATAAATCATCTGTAGCAATCACTTCGTCGCCAGGATTAAGCAACTTTGCTACAGCATCTATTGCACCCATACCACTACTAAAACACAAACAATGTTTCGCATTTTCTAAAGCAGCAATACATTGTTGCAAGGCCTCGCGGGTTGGATTTTTACCTCTAGCATATGCATATCCTTTATGATTTCCGGGGCTTTCTTGAACATAAGTACTTGTTTGGTAAATAGGAGTCATAATAGCTCCGTTTGTTGGGTCAGGCTCTTGACCTGCATGGATGGCTTTGGTTCCGAATTTCATTTGAATAATGATGTTTAAATAAAAAACGCAAAACCGTGTTATAGTTTTGCGTTTATAAATTTTTTTTATTGAATTGAGTTATGCTATAGTAAGTTTCTTATTAGAAATAAATGTATAGGCTATATAGAACAATAACATGACAGCTGTATTTGATAATAATGAAGCTCCAACAAATGGAATTGCAGATATATAGCATGTAGTTAATCCGCTAATATCATGAGAGTATAGTGGTGTAGCTATCCAAGTAATAAAATTTGATGCTATGAAAAAGAAAATAACAGAAACAATTGAAGAGAAAAGTGAATTGGTTAAATTTACTTTATTATTGATTCTGTTACCAATATAAACTGCTGATAAATATAAAATATAGTTTAATATAAAATCTCCAGAAGTAATATAATGAGTGTAACTAGAATCATTTTGAGTAATTGCTAAAACAAAGTCACATACAAACAAAGATATAAGAGGTAAAGTATAGGCAACTCTTTTGTTAGTAATAAAGGCTCCACAAATGATAGCCATTGCAATAGTTGGGTTAAAGTTCGGAATTTGTAATAGTCTGAATAAAACTATTGAAATAAAAACTATAGAAGCAATTAAAATATGTTGTTTGTTCATGTGTTGTAACTTATAAATAAATATGTCGTTTATAAAGGCAAAAGTAGTGTTAAACACACTATGTAACCAAATTGCTGTTCAACAATAAATCCACAATTTATTTTTAATAGCTAAAATTGGGTTACTAAACTTTAATTTTGCAACCAAATTAATACATTATAAAAGAAAAATGAGTAGATTTTTTCAACCAATTGCTATAGCATTTGCAGTGATGTTTAGCACAGCAAGTTATTCTCAAATTAAAGAATTAGAGAAAGTAGAATCAAAGCCAGGCGAATTAAAAATTGGGTATTCTAAATACCAATTGAGTAATGGTTTAACAATTATTGTTCATGAAGATCATAGCGACCCTTTGGTGCATGTAAATGTAGCATACCACGTAGGCTCTGCTCGTGAAGTAAAAGACCGTTCAGGTTTTGCTCACTTTTTCGAACATATGTTGTTTCAAGGCACAGAACATGTGGCTGATGAAGAACACATGCATTTAGTAGATGCTGCTGGTGGTAGCTGGAACGGTAATACAACCCGTGACCGTACAAAATATTTTGAAACAGTGCCTAGCAACTATTTAGAAATGGCCTTGTATTTAGAAGCAGATAGAATGGGTTTTGTATTAGACTCAGTTACTCAAAAGAAATTTGAAGTACAAAGAGCCACTGTAAAAAACGAAAAAGGACAAAATGTAGAAAACGTACCTTATGGTATGTTTGATGAAATTAAAAACAAACTTATTTACCCAATGGGACATCCATATAGTTGGACTACAATTGGATACACAGAAGATTTAGATAGAGCTAATGTAGAAGATATGAAAAATTTCTTCATGCGTTGGTATGGCCCTAATAATGCTTGTTTAATAGTTGCTGGAGATGTCAATACTTCAGAAGTAATAAAATATGCTGAAAAATATTTTGGAAGCATACCTCGTTGCCCAGAAGTAAAGAAAATGAAACTAGAATCCGTTATTATCCCTGAAAACAAATATGCTTATTACGAAGACAAAGTAGGTATTCCTGTTGCTTTAATTAATTATGTATCTGTTCCTTCATACCATGCTGATGAACCAGCTTTAGATATTTTAGGTCAAATATTAGGTAGTGGAAAAAATTCATATTTATATAAACATTTTGAATTGTCAGAAAACTCTTTAGGAGCAGCTTCATTCAATTCATCTGATGAATTAGCTGGTGAGTTCGGTATTCAAGTTTCTATGTTCCCCGCTACTTCTCTTGACAGTGTAGAACTATGGTTAAAAGAAACTTTTGATGATTTTGAAAAAAATGGAATTAGCGATGATGCTATGGCTCGAGCTAAAGCTAGAATAGAAACAACATTATTAGGAATCATGGAAAGTAATTCAGGTAAAGCAAATTACTTAGGTGATTCTTGGTTATACGCTCCAAAAACAATGAATCTTAATGATGAATTAGATAGATATAGAAAAGTTACAAAAGAAGATATCATCAGAGTATTTAATAAATATATTAAAACTAAAAAATCAGCATGGGTTATTTTCCAACCTAAAGGTTCAAATGCAGCTGATAATGAGAAAAAGCCAACTTCTACAAACAATTTAGCTCCTGTTGAAATTCCAAATGAGTATAAAGGTTTGACTTATAAAAAAGCTGTTGACAATTTTGACAGAAGCATAAGACCAACTGCAGGTCCTGATAAAACTATTTCATTACCACAAATTTGGAAAGAAAAGTTTGACAACGGTTTAACAATGATGGGAACTGAATATAAAGAAACACCGTTTGTTACTGTTTCTTTAAAAATCAAAGGTGGAGAATTGCATGAAATGAAAATGTTAGACAAAATTGGTTTAACATCATTTACAGCTACTATGATGAATGAAGGTACTCAAAAATACTCAGCTGAAGATTTTGAAAACATTGAAGAAAAATTAGGTAGTAATGTTTCTATTACTAGTGGTGGAGATGCTTTATATGTATCTATCAGATGCCATGTTGATAAATTAGATGACGTTTTAAAATTAATGGAAGAAAGATTATTCCATCCTAAATTTGATGAAAAAGATTTTAAACGTTTGAAAAAACAAAGTATTGAGAATATAAAAGACTTAGAATATAATGCGGGTGCTGTTGCTGATGTGGTATTTGGCAAACTTATGTATGGAAACAATACTGCAGGAATGAGTTCAACTGCAAAATCACTTAAGAAGATTACGCTTGATGACGTAAAAGCTTATTACAATAATTTTATTAGTCCTTCCATTTCTGAATTAACTGTTGTTGGTCCTTTAAACAAAGATCAAATATTAGCTAAACTTGATTTCTTAAAGTCTTGGACAGCTAAACCTGTGGAAATTCCATCGCTTGGAGATTTTTATGAAACAGAAAATACCAAAATATATTTTTATGACAAGCCAGAAGCTGCTCAATCTGAATTGAGAGTAGGCTATATCACCAATCCTTATTCAATCACTGGTGAATTGTTTAAATGTAATATCATGAACTTTCAATTGGGTGGCAACTTTAATAGCCGTTTAAATCAAAACATTCGTGAAACTAGAGGTTATACATATGGTATCAGAGGAGGTTTCTTTGGTAGTAAAGATATCGGCACATTCGAAATTTCGACTAGTGTTAAATCTGAAACTACTGATACAGCATTAAGTGAAATATTTAGAGAAATGAACGATTGGAAAGCGGGTAAATTCACTGCTGATGATTTAAACTTCACTAAAAGCTCTATGAGCAATGGATATTACTTGCGTTATGAAACAGGAAATCAAAAATTAAGTTTCTTAAATCAATTAATGAACTACAATTTATCTCCTGATTATTATAAACAACAATTAGAAGTAATTAAAAACTTTAGCATGGATGATATGAAAAACTATGCAATCAAATATCTACCTACAAATAAAATGTTGGTTGTGGTTGTAGGTGATAAAGCATTGTTAAAGAAAAGAATTGATTCTTTAAAAATTGGACCTATTGAAATGGTAACAGATTATAGCAATATGCCATTTAACCCTAAAAGTAAAGTTAAGTTTATTAAAAAAGACTAATTAAATATCTTTAAAAATATAAAAAGCCAGTTTGAACGCATTCAAGCTGGCTTTTTATTTATAAATTTGCCCTTCAAATTATATGAAAAATTATATCCTTTATATTTTACTATTTTCCATTAATATAGGATGTAGTAGCAATGTCGACCCGAAAGTTAAAAATACTCAAGGTATACAAAAAAATATTGATACTACAACCATATCTAAACCTATTGCAACGGTAAATAGGAATACCAATCCAAACAGAATAGCAAAGTTTATCGCTGGCCTAGAGCAAATAGATAGCAATGAACTTACCCACCTACAAAGCAGAAGTGATTGGAAAAACTTTAAAATGGTTTTTGATAGCCTTTGGTTCAAAATGGAAACCAATAGATTAAATAAACAAAAAGATTGGGTTAAAGAAAATATGAAAGCAATTACACCTGAAATAGATTTTTTATTTTATCCTTTTAGTGGTGCTGATTTTTTAAACTCAAATGTGTTTTTCCCGAATGCTAAAAAAACCATTATGATTGGTCTTGAACCTGCAGGCACATTGCCAGATATGAACAAATTTAGCAAAGATTCACTTGACAAATACTTCAACAATATTCGCAATTCTCTTTATTCAATCCTTAAGTTTAGTTTTTATAGAACAAACTCAATGGCTAAAGATTTTAAATCAGAAGATATAAATGGTACGTTACCCAATATATTAATTTTTTTAGCTAGAAATGGCAATGATGTAATAGATGTTGAACCCACAACTATAGACGCAAAAGGAAATTTAAAAATTAAGAAATTTAGTGATTTTAAAAAATCAAAAAACAAGGGTGTTAAAATCACCTATTGTTCTAATAAATCAGACACCTTAAGAGAGCTTTATTATTTCTCAGGTGATATTTCAAATTTAGGTTTCAAAAATGATTCATCATTTTATGTATATTTAAATTCATTAGATTTTGAAGCTACTTTTCTTAAATCAGCTAGCTTCTTAATGCATAAAGATTATTTCTCATATATTAGAAATATTATATTAAATAAGTCTGAATATATATTGCAAGATGACTCAGGTGTGCCATTTAGGTTCTTTCAAAACAAAACTTGGCAAACCAAAGTATTTGGCACCTATGACAAACCCATTTCTCTGTTTTCAAACTATTTCCAAAAAGACTTTAAAGACGCTTATAAAGATAGCACTAAAGTAGGGAAACTACCTTTTGGAATTGGATATGACTGGAAACCCAATCAATCTAATTTAACGTTAGCTACAAAAATCAGAGCAAAAAAATAGATGAGATGGTTGCATCATTTCTTATGGAATAAAATGGCTATTTACAGATGGCTTTTTAAGAAATTGCACCATGTTACTTTACCCGGTTTTCAACAAATACCTATAGCTGTAGTTTTAGGTAATTTAATTAGTTCTCTCGAAAAAGAAGATATCAATATGCGTTCTTCTGCAATGGCATTTAATTTCTTTATGGCACTGTTTCCAACCGTAATTTTTTTCTTTACTTTAATTGCGTTTATACCCATTGATTACTTGCATAGCAGTATTATGTTAAACTTAAGTGAATTGATGCCAAAAGCTGCTTTTCAAAGCATAGAAAGTACTATTGAAGATATACTCAAAAACCAACACGGTGGGTTATTATCTTTTGGATTTTTTTCAGCAATGTTGTTTTCTTCTAATGCTGTTTTCAATATGTTTAGTGCATTTAATAAGTATGACAATGCAGTTGAGTCACGTTCGGTTTTATATAGAAGACTTTTAAGCTTAATACTTACCATTTTTTTAGCCATCTTTATCATTATTTCTATTATCCTTATAACTTTCGGACAAACGATTATTGATTTTTTAGTGACAAAGCACTGGTTAACTGACAATGTTAGTTATATTGGATTAATCATAATTAAATGGAGTGCCGCTTTGCTTATATTTTATACGGTCATATCATGTTTGTATTTTTTTGGAAGTTCACTAAAAAGAAAGTTTAAGTTTATTTCTGTCGGAACCACTATCGCAACCATTGGATCAATTGTAACTACTGTAGGATTTGCTGCTTATGTAAACAATTTCAATAGTTACAACAAACTATATGGTTCTATCGGAACATTAATAGTAGTTATGCTTTTAATCTATTTTAACTCTTTAATGATACTTTATGGTTACGAGCTAAATACGAGTATAGAAAAAGCAGTTAGAGATAAGAAAAAACTAGAGAAAATAAGTGTTGCAGATTTAGAGCCTAAATCTAAGGTTTGATTATATATAATTACCAAACCCATCTCAATTGATAGTTTTCAAATTTCAGAATTTTAAAACTGTTATTGATTACATTTTGATTTAAAGGATCTCGACTATAATTGATATTACTGATTAGCCCATTTCCATTGCTCCATTGTTCAGGGTGTTGCTTCCAATCTAGCGGATTGGCTAACCAACCTTGACCGATACTCATTAATTGATCAAAAGCTTTAAAGGAATATTCAGTTGGTTCAGTATAAAACTTAACATGAAATTTTTTGATCATTGCTTGAACATCATCATCAGCATAATCAACATAGTTGGTTGAAACAATTGAAACATGAAACTTTTCCCAAGTATCAAAATTGGTGTTTTTAAATCCCATCCAACTTTCAATACCATATACAGATATGCCCATAGCCGTATCTGTGATTGATTTAAATACTTTTTGCACCAATGCATCATTATTAGATGGGAATATGATTGAATTCTTTTTATCACTTGCTATTAATGAACTCCAATTTATTTCTTTATTAGTTGCATCCGCTCTCTTAAAACTTATATGCAATGAATCAGTTAAGTTTTTTATTTTATCAGCAAACTTGATTGTTGATTTTTTTGCATCTGTAAAAACTATAATCTGACTTCCTGAATCGGCCTTTGATATATATTTCAATAGCTCTAAACTATAATTACTGATTTCAGAATTTGGCTGAATAAAATAGGGTGAAACAATAGGTGAGGTTACATTTATAGTGGGTGCAATGTGGTATACCTTAATTTCATTGCAAATTTTTATTGCCATCTCTACTCCTTCTTTAAAAAACGGACCAATAATCAAATCCATTTCTTTCATTTCTTTATTTTGTAATATTTTTAAAGTTTCTAATGAATCTCTATTGGTATCATATATATTTAATTGAATCTGAAATCCAACTTTGTTTAAAGAATCTATGGCCAATTTTATGCCTTGATAATATTGAATAGCAGCTTCTTGCAAACTCACCAATTTCTTTTTCACTAATTCTTGCTTTGAATACTTTGAGCAAAAAGGAATGACTAATGCAATTTTAATGGGTATAATTTCAACCTCTGAATTGGTAAATGTAAATTGTGGAACTTGTGCCTGAGTTTGAAACAAGTTTGCAAACAATAAAAAAAACAGAACTAAGCTACTATATATTTTGTGCATAATTATATTATAATGATCCAAAAACGTACATTTGGTCTTTTGATGGCTCATCCTCCCCTTCTTCATCTTCAAGTGTTATGGCAAAAGCACTGGCTTTTTCTACTTTTTCTTGAAGGGAGATTATTTCTTTGGTGGCTTTCATATCAATCATACCTACACTTACCATTTTTTTATTAGATAAAACCCAAAACTGATAAGCTTTACCTTCAGGAGGTATGGGCATTTTCATATCATGCACCAAAATTTCATTTGTGTTTCTATTCCAGCAAACCATAACGGAAGATTGAGGAGAAATATCTTTGCCAGAAAGTTTAACCATTCTAATGCCATCTTGATTAAAAATGTTTAATAATTTAACAGATTTTTCGTAAGCTTCTTTTTGTTTATCACTTTCAGCTATAGCCTTTTCTGTTTTAGTTTCAAGATCTACCAATTTCTCTTCAGCTCTATTTAATTGGCTTTTATAATTCCAAGCCATAAATGCACTAATTGAAAATAATGCTAATGAAGCAGCAACAACAAATGGCATCAACCTAACAATATTGGGAGCTTGGTTTACAACCATATTCTCAGCAGAAGTAATAATATTTACTTTTTCAGGTTCGCTTACTTGATGTGTTCCATTCAATTTCAGCCAAATCATTTCTTTATTCTGAATTGGAATTTCTTTTTGGAGCAATTGATTGTATAGCAACATATTTTCTTGAGCCAATTCATACTCTTGTTGAAGCTTAGCCTCAATTTTCAAACGTCTTTCAAATTCTTCACGTTCTTCAGGGGTTGCTAATCCGTAAAGATATCCTTCTATCATACCTGATGCTACATAGTTTTGTATATCCATTTATTTATGATTTTAGGTTCTAATATCTGATTTTAAGTAATTCCTTAAATGTATCAAAGCAGCTCTAATTCTAGTTTTAACTGTACCTGAAGGTATGTTTAAATTTTTAGCTGCTTCTTCTTGAGTATAGCCTTTAAAATAAACCATGTCTATTAATTCTCTCTGGTCTTTTTTTAATATTTGAATTATTTTGTTAAGGCCTATAAGTTCTGATTTGATATATGCATTTTCATTATTTTCTGCTTCATGTATAAAATCATCTATACTTTGGTTTTTTAGCTGATTGGTATAGCTCTTAGATTTTATATAATCAAATGATTGGTTCTTTGCTATATTGAAAATCCAAGTGTAAAACGTGCCTTTATCTTCTTTATACTGAGATATATTTTTCCATATTTTAACAAATGTATCTTGCAACACATCTTGGCTTGAAATATCATCTAACATTAGAATTCTATTGATAATTCCATATAGTGTTTTACCATATTGATTATACAAAGCTTCATAGCCCTCATTGCTTCCTTCTTTAAGGAGTGCAACTATTTCTGTATCTGTTTTTGTTGAATTAGACAATTTAACTGCAAATTAACATATTTTTTGACAAATGACCTCTAAATTTGTGACTTATTTTTTTGAGAAAACTTATTATTATATTATTCTTGCTATTTATATCAAGTTCTATTTGGGCACAAAAAGAGCTTGATGAAAAACAGCGTCAACAGATTATTGAAAAAATAATTGAAAACAAAGAAGGTGGAGCAGACTATACCGATCTTCAAGACCAACTCGATTTGTTTTTACAAAACCCTTTAGATATTAATTTATGTTCGATAGAGCAGCTTAGATTATTGTCTATACTCAATGAATTACAGATTGAAGCAATTATCAACCACAGGAAAAAATATGGAAAATTTATAGAAATACAAGAACTTCAAGTGATAGATATAATTCCTCAAAGTACATTGTATACTCTAATTCCATTTATATCTATAGACCGTGCTAATGTTAATATACCTTCTTTTAAAAAAATGTTGAAATATTCAAGACATGATATTATAAACTTATATCAACAACAAGTTCAAGAAAATGAAGGCCAGCGTAGAAGAATTAAAAATGACACTTTTGACAAGCCCTATTATGAAGGGAATTCTTTGAGAAGTGTCCTCAGATATAAAATGAGTTATAAAAACTACTTTTCAATTGGCTTTACAGGAGAAAAGGATGCAGGTGAACAATTTGGACAAGGAATAAATAAACGAGGGTTTGATTTTAATTCAGCCTATATATATATAGGTGAAAGAAAATATATAAAAAAGCTAGTGATAGGTGATTTTAATTTAATGTTAGCACAAGGTTTAACTTTTGGTTCAGGACTTTCATTTGGAAAATCAGCTATGGTAACCAATGTTAAAAGAAACAACAATGGCATTAGACCTTATAGGTCGGTAAATGAAAATGAGTTTTTAAGAGGGATAGGAACAACACTTGCTTTTGGCAGAACTGTTTTAACTGTTTTTGCTTCTAAGAAAAAAATTGATGGGAACATTAATGGAGATACACTTATAGGCGAAGATCAAAGTTTTACTAGTATTATATCAAGTGGGTTACATAGAACTAAAGCTGAAATAGTTGACAAGCAAACCATCAGTCAAACATTAGCAGGTGGTCGCATTGCATATAAATTAAAAAAATTAGAAATAGGTGCTTCATACGCTATTATCCATTTTGACCAACCATTATTAAAAGATTTGAAACCATATAATATGTATTCTTTCTCAGGAACAACTGATAAAAAAGCTGGAATAGACTATACGTGGAATTATAAAAACATGATGGTTTTTGGAGAAACTTCAAAAAACTTAAATGGAGGATGGGCCACCATTAATTCAATACTCATCAGTTTATCACAAAATTTAGATTATATCAGTGTTATTAGAAGTTATGATAAAAATTTCAAACCTGTATTGTGCAATGGGTGGGGTGAAAACGGCCAGAATGAAAATGAACAAGGATGGTATAATGCAATATCTGCAAGGTTTAAAAAAGGTTTTTCATTTAATGCCTATTTTGATATATATAGAAGTCCTTGGTTACGATATCAAATCAATCAACCTGGCACTTCAGGTCATGATTACTTATTAGAACTTGGATATTCACCAAGTAAAACATTTACTGGATATATAAGACTTAGAAGTGAAACCAAGCCATTAGCCAATACTACAGAAGATTATTTTAAAGAAATAACAAACTATACGCGTCATTCTATTAGAACCAATTTGCAAGTTAAAATTTCTAGAAATCTAAACATGAAAAGCAGGTTAGAAATTTCTCAATGGTCTTCTACTTCTCAACAAACACAAAAGGGAATTATATGTTTTCAAGATTTTGATTGGAAAAGTAGTACAGGCAAAATTAGTATTACAAGCAGAATAACCATGTTTGATATCGATGGATTTTATTCAAGAATCTATTCATATGAAGATGATATGATATATACTTATTCAGTCCCTATGTTTTTGAATAGAGGAACTAGAGTTTTTATATTATCAAAAATTAAAATTAGAAGGAATGTAGATTTATGGTTTAAAATTGCTCATACACAATATAAAAATATTTCAACTATAGGTTCAGGTTTAGATCAAATCTTAGTACCATATAAAACAGATATTAAATTGCAACTTCGAATTTCTTTAGGCAAAAAAAGTTAACTATAACGGGTAAAAAATGTGACTAATTTAAGTTGGTTTTTAAACAAAAAATCTACATTTTTGTCAATATAAATAAGTGGTACCCAAATATCTTTTTCAATTAATAGCTGGTGGCGAAAATGAAAAACTAGATTTTAAAAAAACAATTACTAGTGTTTCAAAAATTGCTAAAACCATGGTTTCGTTTGCAAACCATAAAGGAGGTAAGCTTTTGGTTGGCGTAAATGACAATCAAACTATTTCAGGGGTTAGATGTGAAGAAGATAAATACATGCTAGATATGGCTGCTGAATTTTACTGTAAACCCAGTATTAAAATAGAAACTGAAATTTGGGAGTTTGATGGTAAAACCATTTTAGAAGTCACTATTCCAACAACCAATCAAAAACCATATTATGCAAAAGATGAAGAAGGTAAATGGTGGGTATATATTAGAGTTAAGGATCAATGTTTATTAGCTAGCAAGGTTATGATGGATGTTTTAAAAAGAGACGCAAACAAAACAGCGACTTATATCAATTTCTCTAGTAAAGAAAAAGGGATTTTAGAATATTTAACTACTCATGACAAAATCACGACCAAAGAAATATGTAAAATGTTAAATATATCAAGATGGAGAGCTCAAAAAATATTAGTTAACCTAGTAAGCATAGGAGCTATAAGAATACACACCCATGAAAAAACTGAGTATTTCACCATTTGAACGACTAAATTTATAGACAGTTTTAATTTGTCTGTTTAAAACTATTTAAGTCAATTAAAATTCTACATATGGTGAACATATATATTTGCAGCCAAGAATTAGTCATATATGAAAAAAATATCAGCATTGATCGTTAGTACGCTTTTAATTACAAGCATTCATGCACAAAAGCGTAAAACCAACAGTTCTTCAAGTTTTATAGTAGAAGATAAAAAAGAAAACACCAATTTTTCATGCCCTGATTTTAGAAATTTAAAATGGGGCTCATTAAAAGAATCATTAATGATGAATGGCTCACTTATTAATTTTCAAAGAGCCAATGTTAAAAACGACACTACAGCTTATTTCATCCCTGATGACAATATGGTAATAGGTACTGTTGTTTGTCGTAATATATATTATTATTTTAATGCTGCTAATAAATTAGTAAAAGTAAAATTAGTAGTTCCTAAAATCCACAAAGGAGAAATGAAATATATATTGGTTTCTAAATTTGAAGACCCAACCAATATATATGACTTAGCCAATGGTTATCAAACCGTTTGGAATAATATAGATGAAGTAAGGCTTGTAATGACCTACTTCGAAGACCCTATTGATTTTTTAACAGTTGAGTTTATGAGTGATTATGATCTTAACGAGTCTAAAAAGATAAATAAATCGGTCGACGACTTTTGATGTTTTTAAGTGTGTGTGTAAATATAAAAAATCTCTTTGAAAAAAGAGATTTTTTTTTGCTTATAATGATATTATTTGTAGTATGATTTTATAGTTTCATATAAAACAAACACATCTTCGAATGAATTATATAATGGTACAGGTGCAACCCTAATAACATCTGGTTCTCTCCAATCGGCAAGTATATTTTTTTTAGTTAAAAAATCAAACAGCTTTTTTCCATCTTTTTTAAATTGTAGAGATAATTGGCATCCTCTATCATCAGGAATTTTTGGTGTTATGATTTTAAAAAGATCTAAGCCTTTTTCAAGTATAAGTTGATTTAAAAGAAACTCTAAATATCCAGTAAGCAAAATACTTTTCTTTCTCATGTGTGTTATACCAGCTTTATCTATTATTTCTAATGATGCTCTGTAAGCAGCTAAAGGCAGAATTTGGGCGTTGCTCAGTTGCCATCCTTCAGCAGTTGGTTTTGCTACAAATTTAGATTCCATTTTGAACCTAGTTGTTGGGTCATTCCCCCACCATCCTGCCATTCTTGGCAATTTGGTATTAGTCGCATGTTTTTCATTGATATACACACCTGACACACCACCTGGTCCGCTATTTAAATATTTATATCCACACCAAACAGCAAAATCAACACTCCAATCGTTCAGATGCATATGTAAATTGCCAGTTGCATGGGCTAAATCAAAACCGGCATAAGCTCCTACTTTATGAGCAGCTTTGGTTATCGACTGCATGTCAAATGCTTGTCCAGTATAGTAGTTTACACCACCAAGCATAACTAAAGCCAATTCTTTACCATGCTTTTTTATTTCTTTTTCAATATCTTCAGTTCTTAGAATTTCTTCTCCTTTTCTTGGCCACAATTCAACAATAGCCTCTTTAATTTTAAAACCATGAAGTTTGGCTTGAGATTGAACTGCATATATATCACTTGGGAAAGCACCCCCTTCAATAATAATTTTAAATCTTTTTTTTGTAGGTCTATAAAAGGTTGTCATCATTAGATGTAGGTTTACTGAAAGTGTATTCATCACAACAACTTCATGTGGAAGAGCACCTACTAATTTGGCTGTTTTTTCAGTGACAAATTCATGATATGAAAACCAAGGTGTTTGAGCTTTAAAATGACCTTCAACACCATAATTTTTCCAATCTTCTAAATCTTGTTTAATATAATCACTTACACTTTTAGGTTGCAGACCTAGTGAATTACCACAAAAATATCTGCATTCTCTTGCATTTATTTTAGGGATATAAAATAAATCTCTATAGCTTTTTAAAGGGTCAGTTGAATCTAACTTTTTAGCAAAATCAATGTTGGATTGGTATTTCATTAGTAAAATTATATATATAAATCATGTAAATTCCGATGCAAATAAAAATGATACCCATCAAGTAATCTATTTTTTTTAGCAAACTTGTTGTAAAAAATCTTTTTAATTTATGAGCAGAGAAAGATATTAAAGATTCACAACCAAATATAGTTCCGAGAACTGCCGTATAAAATATCACATTTTCTAATATAGAATGGTTAACTACAGGATATATGGTTCGAGACACAACTAACCAGCTAATAAAATTTACAGGGTTTATTCCATTTAATACAATACCCGTTGTAAAATAATAAATAAAATTCCCAAATTTGGTTTTGGGTGCTTTTAATGGCATTTGTTTTTTAAAAAACATAGATATCCCAAATCCAAATAAAATGACTCCGCCAATGGTTGCTACAATTTTCTGATTTTGATCTAATCCAGGAATAAAAGATAAAAGACCTAAAGACAATAAGATAAAAATTAAATCACTAAATACAACACCAGCGGCAATCTTCATCCCACTTTTCCAGCCATATTCTAAACTGGTTTGAATCAATACAAAAAACACTGTACCAAACGTCCAACTCAACAGAAAACCTGTTACCAAACCGTTAATTAAAGCTTCAATCAATGTTAATTTATTTTATTTGCAATATTACCACCTTAATCTGAATTTTAGCACTAGAAACAAATTAGTTTCATGTAAATTTCATCTATATATAATTTTATTTTAGCTAAATTTTAACAATTATAACCAAATAAAGTACTTTTTTTCGTTTGTACAGATAGTATGACAGAATTCGGTCAAATGGTGGTATTTTTGCCAACCCAAATTAAAATGAAAAATATATTTAATATGTTTAATAACGATTCAACAGAAGAGCCAGTTAACAAAGAGATCAATTCAGAAGAAACTTCAGAAAATTCAGAAAAAAGAGTTGATATAACAAATGAAAACCCTGAAGTGGAGACACTAAATGAAACAGAAAAGCTTCAAAATGAAGTGATTGAATTAAACGAAAAATACTTGCGTTTGTATTCAGATTTTGAAAATTTTAAAAGAAGAACTTTCAAAGAAAGGATGGAGTTGATGCAAACAGCAAACCAAGAGATGATGTTAGCTGTAATCCCAATTTTAGATGATTTTGAAAGAGCTATGAAGTCATTTGAATTAGTAACTGAGGTAGCCCCTTTAATAGAAGGGTTAGAATTAATAAATCAAAAATTCAAGAACACTTTACAGCAAAAAGGATTAAAATCTTTAGAATCAATAGGTCAACCATTTAATATTGATTTACATGAAGCAATTACAAATTTACCAGTTGAAGATGAGTCAAAAAAAGGTACAATAATAGACGAAGTGGAACGTGGTTATATGTTAGGTGATAAGGTTATAAGATTTGCAAAAGTAGTTGTAGCAAGTTAATTAAAATATGTCAACAAAAAGAGATTATTACGAAATTTTAGGAGTAGCTAAAAATGCCACTGAAGTTGAAATTAAAAAGGCTTACAGGCAAATGGCTATAAAATTCCATCCAGATAAAAATCCTGGTAATAAGGAAGCAGAAGATAAATTTAAAGAAGCAGCTGAAGCATATGAAGTATTGAGTAATGCTGAGAAAAAAGCACGTTACGATAGATTTGGACATCAAGGAATGGGCGGAGCTGGAGGCGGACAAAGTCATATGAATATGGATGATATATTTTCTAATTTTGGAGATATATTTGGAGAAGGCCATCCATTTGAGAGTTTTTTTGGTGGCAATAGCGGAGGAAGAGGAGGCAGAAGACAAAAAGTAGGAAGCAGTATTAGAATAAAAGTTGAATTAACGCTGCAAGAAATTGCCACAGGAGTTGAAAAGAAACTAAAAGTAAAAAAACAAGTTGCGTGTAATAGTTGCAATGGTAGTGGAGCTAAAGATTCTTCATCAGTTAAAACTTGTACTACTTGTAATGGCTCTGGTGCTGTAAGAAAAGTGCAACAGTCATTTTTGGGACAAATAGCAACAACAACAACATGCCCTACATGTAATGGCGATGGAACAACAGTAGTAAATAAATGTGGTTCATGCCATGGAACTGGAAAAACAATAGGTGAGGAAATTGTAACTATCAAAATCCCTGCTGGTGTAGGAGATGGCATGCAAATGACTGTAAGTGGAAAAGGGAATGCTGCCGAACGTGGAGGAATACCTGGAGATTTAATCGTTCAATTCGAAGAAAAACCAGATGCTTCATTAAAACGTGACGGAAACAATGTGTTATATGAATGTTATATAAGTTTCCCTGATGCTGTTACAGGATTAAGTGTTGAAATACCAACAGTTGATGGTAAAGCTAAAATTCCAATTAAAGCCGGCACCCAACCCGGAGAAATATTAAGATTAAGGGGCAAAGGAATACCTGTTTTAAATGGCTATGGCAGAGGTGACCAATTAGTTCATATAAATATATGGACTCCACAAAAACTAAGTTCTGAAGAAAAAGCCATGATTGAAAAACTAAAATCTTCTGAAAATTTCAAACCTAAGCCAACAAATCAACGTGGGTTTTTCGAAAAAATAAAAGAATTTTTTAGTTAATTTCCTTGAAAGAAATCTATTTATCTAATAAGTATTTTTACTTAACAAGTCTTTTATTTTTCACTATTGGGCTTTTGATGTTGGGTATTGAGGGAAAAGAACTTTCGTTTTTTGCAATTAACCATCATCGAAGTGATTTTTTAGATTTTATCATGCCATATGTCACTTTCATAGGAGATGGGTGGTTTGCCATTTTTACAATACTTTTATACTCGTTCTTACCTTTAAATAAACAAGTCCAAATATTTGCAACATGGTTTATTACCTTCATTTTAGTCATAACGATAAAGCAAACCATATTTGTTGAATTTAATAGACCTATATCCTACTTTTATGACCATCCAGAAAAAGTTAAGGTTATACAAAATATGGTAATACATTCTTCACAGAGTTTTCCATCAGGGCATACTGCGTCTGCTTTTGCTATTCTGGGTTCGTTGTCTTTTTTGTTTACTCAAAATTATATAAAAATTTTACTGGCCGTTTTTGCTTCATGTGTGGGTTTGAGTAGGGTATATTTAGGTCAACATTTTTTTGAAGATGTCATATTTGGATGCTTGATTGGGATTATAACACTTATATCCTTATCAGTATTTTATAAGAATATGAAAACAAAAAAATCTTTAATTGGTTATATATTAAAAAAATAAATAGAATTACTTTTAAAATTATAAATAAAAATTGATGCAACCTTAGCAATTATTTTATAATCTCATAATAAAAAACTATTTTTGACCCGCAATTAATAATCACATGAAAAAAATAAACTCAATTTTAATGGCCTTTATAGCAGGTATAGCTATTGTAAGTGCACAAAATCCAGTTCAAAAAAAGTATCCTGAATTAAAAAATTCTGATGCTAAAGTTAGACCAGGCTCTTTAACAGAAAGAGTATTCTCATCATCAAACAAAACAAACGAAGTAGAAAGTTTATGGATAAGTTACGCTGCTTCAATGCAGACATATCAAGAAAACCAAGGTAACACACCTTCTTTCACACGTGCAGGTAACTATTTATTCCCAGATTCATTACCAGTAGCTGAATTTGGTGGTGGTTCTAGTGGAACAACTTATGGTTCACCATGGGTTCACGCATTATCTTCAATTTTAGATTTAAAATCGCCTGCTATTGAAACTGACAATCAAAATAAATTCATTGGATATACTGAATATACTCTAGATTCTATGGCTATGAACTTAATATATGTTCGTAACCATGTTGATACAAGCATCGTTGATACTTTAGTTATCAATGTAATGACAAACGATAAAGGTAGCAACACAACTAGCAACTTCCCTGCATATAGCTTCAGTGGAACTACAGCTTCTAACTATGGTGTTTCTAAACTTTCATTTATGGAAATTCCATTTGATACTTCATCTGTTATAAACAATGGTGTGTATGATACAGTTCCAGGTTTAATACCTCAAGCATTAAGCCGTCAAGCTGATATGGTTACTATTAAAGTACCTTTAACTGCAGCTGATTCTTCTAAAGCTGATGCAGCAGGATCTTCGTTTATCAAAACTATTGTATGGGCTGTTAATATGAGCGTAAATGCAACTAAAAAAGGAAAAGTTGTTGGAGCATTTGTTACCTTCAAACCTGGTTTTTCATATCATTTGAACGATTCATTATCACAAATGAATTATGTACGTTTCTTCTCTAGAGAAGAAAATGATGGTGGTTTCCAAACATATTTCCCTAACGATTGGAACGTTTCTGCAATTTTATCTCAAGAAGTTAGATATGGTCAAAGCCCAGGAAACTGGAATGGTTTAACATTACCATCTTTTGCTTATACTGCTCCTTACAGATTTGAATATCATGATATTCTTTGGAAAGTAACTGGTTTAAATTTATCAGTTTCTAAAGTTGAAGACAGATCAGGTAATTCTATCAGCAATGTTTATCCTAACCCAGCTAATGGTAATGAAATGGTAACTGTACCTTTCTCTTTATCTAAAGCTTCTTCAGTTTCTATTAATTTAGTAGATGCTCAAGGTCGTATGGTTAGAACTATCAACACTGCTAAATTCAATGAAGGTAGCAATCAAGTTGAAATCAGCACTGAAGGTTTATCAAACGGTTTATATTTCATCAATATGAACATTGATGGTAGCAACTTAGCTAAATCTTTAAGTATCGTTAGATAATTAAAAAATCTTATACAAAAAAAACCTCAATCAAATGATTGAGGTTTTTTTTATGCCTTATATTTAAAGCTTTTATATCTTTAGCTTTTTAAAAGCAGCCATATATATTTTTTTAATGCTGTTCTTTTCTTCACTCTCACATATATCTTTTGCTACAGGTATAATCTCGATATTATTAGCAGTATTAAGCAACATAATCTTGGCTAATGCTTTAGCGGCACTCCATCTCACTACCGTACCTTCATGGGCGGTGTTTTTAATTAATTGTAACACGCATTCTGACAATTCAGATGAATATATATGAGCAATGTTTGCAATTACTTTAGCAGACTCCCATTTAACCCTTGGCTCTTTTTCAGCAAGTGAACGCTCTATAAAATGAAAACAATTTTGATTTGCAATTTCAGGTTGGGTTTGCGTGGCAAATTCAATAGCTTCAATACAAGAAGCTTTAATGGCATGTTTAGAATTCTCAGCAAACGAGACAAGTTCATCAATAATTGATGGATTTTCACAAACATATTGACACAAAACTTTGGTCTTTGCTGAAGGCTTTAATTGTTTATCTGCAAAAAATTCTTTTAAGATCATTTATTATTTTGACATTTCGTATATAATCATGCCTGTTCTAATTTTGGGTTCAATCCAAGTAGATTTTGGAGGCATGATTAAGTTGTTTTCAGCTACTTCAATCACTTCATCTATAGAAGTAGGAAAAAGTGTAATGGCAATATCTGCATCTCCTTTATCAACTATATGTTGAAGTGTGCCTATCCCCTTACTTCCATCTAAAAACATCAACCTTGGGTCTGTTTTGCTATCAATTACATTTAAAAGTTTGTTTAATATATATTGTTCTACCACACTCACATCTAAACAATCCAAAATACTTGAAGGTTTATAAATATTTTTTAGTGATAATTGATACGCATGGCCTTTTATATAGACACCAAATTCACCTTTCTCTAATGGTTGAAATGGTAAATCTCCGCAGGCATGAACCTCAAAATATTGATTTAATTGATGTATAAAATCATGTGTATTTATACCAGAGTCTTTTATAAGTCTGTGGTATTCGTAAATTTTAAGTTTTGAAAATGGTATTAAACAAACAGGCATATAATTAAAATCAGCATCTAAGTTTGTTTCTGTTTCAGCGGCCCTACAATAGGAACTATAAGCTGCTGCCCCAGCCGATCTGTGATGGCCATCAGCTATATATAATTTGTCTATTTGAGCAAATTCGTTTTCTATATGTTCAATATCTTCTTCATTTGAGATAGGCCAAAGGTTATGCTTTACTTGGTCATCGCTTATAAAATTATATTCTGGTTTTTGAAGTGTAATATCATGAATTAACTCGTCAATCTTTTGGTTATCAGGATAAGTAACTAAAACTGGGCTCCCAATATTTTTAATATATTTTATATGTTCAAGTAATTCAGCTTGTTTTTCAGACCTTGTATTTTCATGTTTTAAAATAATATTATTATTATAATCGTCAATAGAAGCAATGGCAATGATACCTGTATATGCTTTTGAGCCTTTTATAGAGCGATATATATATATACTTTTCTCATTCTCACGAATAAGGGTACCATTTTCTATTAATTTATCTAGATAATTTTTTCCAAAGGTGTAATGTTTTTCAGGGATTTTTTCAATATCATCAAAATGCAAATAAGGTTTTACAACATGTAAATAGCTGCATTCATTTTTTTTCATTTCTTCTAAAGCAAAAAGTCTATTACCCGAATCGGATGGTGCAGCTACTAAAGCTGCTTTCTCTTTTATTGCTCTAAGAGCTTTAAATGGTTTTATTGATGCCATAATTTATTTTTTGTATTTGATATAATTTATTAAAAAAATCAGAAAGATTATGATGGTTGAGAGATTGAAATTGAGATATATAGTCGAGCCTTAATAATTTATTCTTTTCATATATACCTTTTATTTCAGATAAAGACAATTGGTTAATAGCTTTTAAACTAGGATTTAGATACTCCCATACTGATGCATTTGTTAATATATCTAGATGTTTACATTCATTAACAATAAACGCTAACGTTTGTTCAATATGGGTAAGATTTGATATATATAAATATTGATAGACACCATGTCCCCACCAATAAATAAATCTAAGATGGCAACAATTCATATTTTTTTTAATTTGAGGAAAATCAAAAACTACATAAGGCTGGTTGTTTAAATTCTCGCCTTTGGTAATTTTGCAAGTAGGAATACTTTGAAATACTTCTTCATAACTTGGACGATAAAATTGGTATAATTCTTCAAAATAATTCTGAACTTTTTTGATAATCTGATATTTAGCAGGCATCAACTGTTCATCATTCATCATGAGTAATTCATTGTCTGTAAACATTACCTTTGCCATCAAATATTTAAAGGTGCAAATAGAATAAAAAACTTTGAAAAAACTACATCTTTTTGTTCTAAAATCATTTAGTGGTCCATTTATCATCACTTTCATCATTGCTATGTTTGTTTTGGTGATGCAATTTTTATGGCTTTGGATTGATGAATTAGTTGGTAAAGGACTAGGTACTAAAGTTATAACAGAACTATTAATATACCAATCTACTACACTTATTCCATTGGCATTACCAATATCTATTTTACTTTCATGTATCATGACTTTTGGTAATCTAGGCCAACATTATGAGATGGTAGCTATGAAAGCAGCGGGAATACCACTTAGAAAAATAATGATGCCTATATTTATCTTTTGTATTTTGCTAAGTGTTTTAGCATTTTACATAGCTAATGTAGTAGTACCTGATTCGGTATTAAAATCTAAAATGCTATTATATGATGTACAACAAAAGAAACCAGCTTTCAATATTAAAGAGGGTATATTTTATAATGGTATAGAAAGCTTTAGTATAAAAGTTGGAAAAAAATCAGATGATGGAAAGCACATAGAAGATATCATGATCTATGACCACTCTTCAAACAAAGGTCTAACAGGATTGGTTGTTGCTGAAAAAGGTATTATGGAAATGAGTGCTGATACCAGTTATTTATTTTTCACTTTGTTTAATGGATGTAGATATGAAGAATTAGAAAACAAAGAATCGCATAATACGCTACCTTTTGATAGAACTGAATTTAGAAAACAAGAAATAATATTGGATTTAACAGGATTTAAGCTTAGCAGGTCTAACGAAGAACTATTCAAAAATAATTATCAAATGCTTAATATTAATGAATTAGACGATGAGTCAGATAGTATAAAAAAAGAAATTGAAATACATAAAGCAAATTTAAAAAACAACTTAGTATCTTTTTTTCATATATATGACACTATTAATCAAAGAAGAGAACCCGATACTAAAGTTTTTTCAAAAAGTAATATTTTAGAAAATTTTTCAAAGCAAGACCGATTAAAAATGATTAACAATGCTTTAAATAGTGCTAGAACAATTAAAGGAATTAGTTCATTTAATATCTCTGAAACAGAAATGAGTGAAGAATATCTAAGAAAAATATATATGGAATGGCATCGGAAATTTACATTAAGTTTTGCTTGTATTATTTTCTTTTTTATAGGTGCTCCTTTTGGAACTATTATTAGAAAAGGCGGGCTGGGTATGCCTATGGTTTCTGCTGTGATTATTTTTGTACTATACTATATTATAATGGTGATGGGTGAAAAATTTGCTAAAGAAGGTGTAATGACACCAATAGTAGGCACTTGGTTAGCTTCTTTCATTATGATTCCATTAGGTGCTTTTCTAACTTATAAAGCTTCAATAGATTCTAATTTGTTTAATGTAGACGCTTATATAAAATTCTTTATAAAGATTAAAAACATATTTAAAAAAGAAGGAAAGTGAAGATACTCTTACTGTTTAATAGATGGGCTTTCCCTGCAAATGATGGTGGGAGTTTGGCTATGTATCAACTTGCCAAAGGATTACACGAATGTGGTCATACTGTCACCGTCTTTTCATTAAATCCTTCTAGAAATTATGTCGACCCAAAGTCTATACAAGATAAAAAATTGTTTTTTGATTATACATTGGTTCCAATAAACACTGACTTATCGTATATAGATGCTTTAAAAGCATTAATCAAAAACAAATCATATCATGCTGTTAGGTTTTATTCTAGAGAAGTTGAGAAACAATTAACAGAATTACTTCAAAATAAAACTTTTGATTATATAATTGCTGATAGTATATATATGAGTTGGTATATACCTATTGCAAAAAGACTAAGTCAAGCTAAGGTAGTGCTTAGGCTTCACAATGTAGAAAATGAAATATGGACTGGAGTTGCAAAAGATGAAACAAATATCTTAAAAAGAATATATATAAAAATTTTGGCTTCTCAGCTTAAAACTTTTGAAAAAGCGGGGATTGAACATGCTGATGGACTGATTACATTAAGTGAAAATGACATGCGTTTTTTCGAACATTCTATGATTAATTGTCCAAGATTGGTGTCACATACAGGAATTAATACAGAAGAGTTAAGTATATATAACAATATAGCAATAAAACCAAAATCTATTTTCCATATTGCTGCCATGGATTGGAAACCCAATGTACATGCAATAAATTGGTTTATTAGTCAGGTTTGGCCTAAAATACTATTGACTAATCCTGATGCTATATTAGATATAGCTGGTAAAAAAATGCCTGCTGAATTAATTGAATTAAAAAGTAAAGGATATACCAATTTTGGGTTTGTTGACAATCAATATTTATTCATGTCAGAAAGAATAATAATGATTGTACCTTTGTTTGCAGGCAGCGGCATTAGAATAAAAATTATTGAAGCTATGGCAATGAAAAAGGCAATTGTTGCTACATCAAAAGCTGTACAAGGACTTGACTTAATAAACAATACCCATCTATTGATAGCAGATGATTCTAAAAGCTTTGCTGATGCTGTAAACAAGTTGCTTAACGACGAGGGTTTGTATCAACACATTGCAAACAATGCATATACATTTGCAAAAAGCCATTTCGATTTAAAAACCAATTCAAATAAAATAGTTGAATTTTTAAAAAATATATAATATCCAAAAGAGTATTTAATATAAATATATATACATTTGCAGTAAAAAATATGAATCAACTTTATTATAAAATAATGCAAGAAAAAACCAACAAAGAATTGGTTAGGCTTATATATTTTGATAGAAACAATTTTCACTACGAGGGTGTTTCAGTTGCCGAAGAAGAAATTAAAAGAAGAGAAGTATCTGAACTAGAAATAACTACTTGGAAAAAAGAAATAGAACAAGATATTATATCAGAACAAAAATCAGCTCAACTTCCATTAGAATTATCAAATAAAATTTTGTCATTGTTTTTACCTGGTGCCGTTCCATTTGTTTTATCAAAAAAATACGAAGAAAATGGAATGATCAATAAAGCCAGAGAATTAAGACAATGGTCGGTTTATGGATTTATCATGTATAGTATTTTGGTAGTTGCATTGTTATTCTTAGTTATGAAATAACAGGTTCGGGCTTGCACACTTTGTATATATGTTTTAAATTTCTTCCATAGCCATCAAAGTCTAAACCGTATCCTACTACAAAGTCATTTTGAATTTCAAATAAAGCAAAATCAGGTTCAACATTAAACTTTAATGCATCTCTTTTTATTAATAAGGAAGTAATAGTAATACTAGCCGGGTTTATTTTATTTAGTTCGTTTATCAAATATTTCATGGTAAGTCCTGTATCAATAATATCTTCAAGAATAATAATATGCTTACCAGTTAAGTCTTTATCAAGACCTATCAATTCTTTGTGATTACCTGTAGATTCAGTACCTTCATACGATTTTATTTTTACAAAACTAAGTGTGCTGTGTATGTTTACTCTTTTTAACAAATCAGCAGTAAACATAAACGACCCATCTAAAACAGCTAAAAAAACAGGGTCTTTGTGCTCAAATTTTATATTAATTGACTTTGCTAATAGTTTTATATTTTTTTTAATATCTTCTTTATCTATATATTTTTCAAAAGATAAATTATTAACTTTGATTATATCTAATTTGCTATTTTCCATATCTTAATTGACGATATTTTATATATATATTATTTTCTTTTAATAAATGAATCAATCTGACTTTAAAAACAATTATTGGATACCTTATTTTATTAAGCAAATGCACCCATATTGGGAACAATTGACTAGAATAATCAAGCATTTGTCTAAGCCCTTTTAACCTATTGTTGTGACTAAAACCCACAGTTTCATACCATGCAAAAATATAATCAGTATATATATATTTATAATGAGAAGATTTAAAGAATCTTACAAACCATTCTTGATCTGCTACTACCGAATAATTTAAATGATAGTATCCAATTTCATTAAACAAACTACGTCTGATAAAGGCTCCTTGGTGGCTCACAGGAATACCAAAATAAAAGCTAGCTAAAGTTAATGGCCTACCAGATATAAGACTAATTCCAGAAGGATCGTTCATGGTTTTTACTTGTCCACTAAGTAGATCAGCTTTTTTATATAATTTATTAGTAAATATTTTATTTAACACTTCTGAATCATATAATAAATCTCCAGCATTTAAAAAGTAAACCCATTCGCCGGTTGCATATAATAAAGCTTTATTCATTGCATCATATATACCCGTGTCTTTTTCTTGAATTAATTTTAACCGTGGATGTGTATTTTTATTAATTATTTCAATAGTTCTATCATTACTAAAACCATCAAAAACTATATGTTCATAATCATCAAAACTTTGTGAATACACACTTTTTATAGAAGCCTCAATATATTTTTCAGCATTCAAAACAACGGTGATAATAGAAACAGCAGCCATATATATTATTTGCAAAAATTTAACATTAATCTTTCCATAGGTATGGAAATAAAAAATAAGCCATGGTTGCAATGAAGATATTTAACAATATTAACAAACCTATATCTTGATACAACAAACTACTATCTATACCATCCATTGCTTTTTTACTAGCTTTAATTGCAATTAATAACATAGGTAATACTACTGGAAAGCTCAATAAAGGCATCAATAAATATCCGTTTCCGGCTTTACTGGCAATGGCACTCATCATGGTAAGTACCGCTGCATAGCCTACAGAAGTGAGCACAATAATTAAAGAATATCTAAAAACAAACTCAACAGGAAACCCATTAAATACACCATAAAAAAACAGACTTAGAATAGCTACAACTATCATTAATAATGCGTTGTAAAACATTTTAGATAAGATATAGTGATGAGGTGAGGCTAAAGTATACATATACAAATTTTTGCCTCTGGAATCTTGTATAAAACTTCTACCAATGGCTGTGATAGCACTAAATACTAATAAAATCCAAAAGACAGCATTCCATGTTGCAGGATTCATCACTTTCATACATAACTGAACTAAAAACACACTCGAAGCTACATGAAGTAATATGCCATTGATAGCAAACTTTTGCCTCCATTCTGATTTTAGTTGGTATGATAATAATGATAAAAAAGCTGACACCGATATAAATATATATATTGCTGCAAATCTATTCTATAGATTTAATAAAATAATCAAAAGATTCAATAAAATAAAAAGCCTCAGATTTCTCTGAGGCTTTTGAATATTTAAATTTTATTGAAATTAATAAATTATTCTTTAACTACTTTGATTGTTTGGTTCATATTTTCTCCTTTTATAGAAATAATATACATCCCAGAAGCCATTTGTTCGGTAGTTAAATTCATTATTGATTTCACACCATTCGATTCAAAATTATTAGTATATACTCTTCTTCCATTCATATCATAACATTCGATAGAATAGTTACCATTTGGTAATTGTAATTCTAATGTTAAGTTTTCAGAAAATGGATTTGGATACACATTAATGTTTTTGTTATTTATCATCTTATATTTTGAAGGTGAGATTATTTGTTTACCAACAAATACTGGAGATAAAGGTGCGTTTACAGAATCTGAAATAGTAAATTTAATAGGAGTAGTAGTTAGAGCAATATTATTGATATAAACTTTACCTGTGGCTGTATTTGCTGTGGTTGCTGTACAATTGTAATTTACCCATGTAGCACCCGTATCTATTGTTTTATATAGTTTCAAGTTGCTTCTAACAGCTCCAGCTAATTCAGTTGAATCATAGTTAAATTCAAAGAAATTGGTAGTGGTTGGGTTAGCTACAGCAATATTATAATAACGTTTAGAACTATTACTTGAACCATGAGTGCTAATGGTATGTCCTCTAATAATTGATGTTGCACCAGTAGCACCACCCGTTGTCAATTTCAAACCTAAACCAGCTATATTGTTATTAGTTAATGCTGAGCCAAAAGCTCTGGTTACTACTAAATAACCTGAATCTCCTTTGAATGTTTGATTAGCTGATTCAGAAATGCTAGCTGCTGTACCTAATGTTACTATTTTACCATTCAAATCTACATCTCCATTAGAAAGTGTTGCTGTTCCGTTTATCACAAAACTATTTCCTAA